>CAYYQQ010000132.1:0-6424 GCA_964473595.1 uncultured Steroidobacteraceae bacterium
AGGCAGGGAAATCGTTCCAGATCAGGGGCTTCGAAAGACAATTGCGCAACCTGCACGAGGTCCAGGGATTGTACACCGGATGCGATCCGATCCGGCCAGCCGAGCGCATGGGCAATCGGTACGCGCATGTCCGGATGACTCAGCTGGGCGAGCACTGACCCGTCGTCAAACTCGACCAGCGAATGGACGATGCTCTGCGGGTGAATGACGATCTTGACGCGATCCGGGCTGACCCCGAACAGGTGGCAGGCCTCGATCAGTTCCAGGCCCTTGTTCATGAGCGTCGCAGAATCCACCGAGATCTTGCGGCCCATGCGCCAGTTGGGATGCGCGACGGCCTGCTCGGGTGTCACCGAGGCGAAGTCCTCGCGCCGCATTTTCAGGAATGGTCCACCCGAGGCAGTCAACAGGATGCGGGTAACCCCGGCGGGCGGTCCATCGCGCTCGCGGCCCGGCGGCAGGCACTGGAAGACCGCGTTGTGCTCGCTGTCGATGGGCAGGATTCGGGAGCCCGACTTGCGCGCCGCATCGATCAGAAGCTCCCCCGCCAGCACCAGGGCTTCCTTGTTGGCGAGCAGCAGCTGCTTACCGGCAGCGGCCGCGGCGAGCGTCGGGGCAAGACCGGCGGCGCCCACGATTGCGGCCATGACGATTTCGGCTTCCGGTAGCGTCGCCACCGCGACCAGTGCCTCCGGTCCCGCCAGCACGCGGGTGGCGCAATGCAGAGCCGCCAGCCGCTCAGTCAAGCTTGCGGCCGCCGTTCGATCCAGCATGGCCGCATAGGCAGGCCGGCAGCGCAAGCATTGCTCGGCGAGGGCTGCATCATTGGCGCGGGCCGCGAGGGCCACAATCCGGAATCGGTCCGGATGGCGCGTGGCAACGTCAAGGGTGTTCTCCCCGATTGAGCCCGTCGAACCCAGGACGACCAGGCCCCTCATGTCACGAGCCGGAGCCAGCAGAAGCCCAAAGCCAACAGTGGCACCGAGGATGTGAGGCTGTCGATGCGATCGAGTACCCCACCGTGGCCGGGCAGCAGGCTTCCACTGTCCTTCATGCCGCGCTGGCGCTTGAACATGCTCTCCACGAGGTCACCGACCACCGATACCAGGACGGCCGCGATGCAAAGCGACAGGAACCCGAGTGGCGGCAACTCGAACCACGCCATGCCGGCCAGTGCGACCAGCGATCCAGCAAGCAGGCCGCCCAGCACGCCTTCCCAGGTCTTGTTGGGACTGACCCACGGCGCGAGGCGCAGCCGGCCGAAGAACCGGCCGCCGAAATAAGCACCGATATCGGCGGCCCAGGCAAGAACCAGCGCGAACACGACCAGTTCGCGGCCATGCTCAGCCTGCAGGTACAGCCGCGCCAACGCGAGCCAGGTCGGTGCGAGCACCCAGAGACCGGCGACGGCGGCGAAGCCTTGATGGCTATGCCCGGGCGCCAGCACGATCCAGCCGAACAGGGGTGCCCACCCCAGCAACACCAAGATCATGATGGCCTCGAAGCTCGCGAGACCAGTGCCCGCAAGCCACCACAACACGGCCATCACCAGTGCACAGGCGCCGACGTAGGCGATGCGGGACGCCGCCGATTCGAGTCTGGCAAACGCCGCCCACTCCCAGGCGCCGGCCAGAATCATCACGCCGAGCGCCACCACCGCGTACACGGGCGGCAGCAGCAGCAACACGATCGCGAGCACTGCCACGAGTCCAATCGCCGTCATGACGCGTTGTGCAAGCATCAACTGCCCCGCAACTGGGTCGAAGTGCGACCAAACCGGCGCTGGCGGCCAGCAAAATCCGCAAGCGCCGCCTCATAGGTCGATTCGTCAAAGTCCGGCCACAGCGTGTCGGTGAACCAGAGCTCGGTGTAGGCCAGGTCCCACAGCAGGAAATTGCTGATGCGCCGCTCGCCACCGGTGCGTATGAAAAGGTCAGGTTCCGCACGACCCGCCGTCGCCAGGCAATCGGCGAATGCCGCCTCGTCCAGCTGTCCCGGCGCAAGCGTCCCGGCGACAACTTTGCCGGCCAGTCGCTGCGCGGCCTGCGTGAGATCCCAGCGACCGCCGTAGGCGACGGCGACGACCAGGTCCAATCGTCCGTGATGGGCGGTGCGCGCTTCCGCTGCAGCCATCCCATCGACCAGCGCCGGCGCAAGCCGCGAGCGATCACCGATGAACCGCAGCCGGACGCCTTTGGCGTCCAGCTCCGCGACCTCGCGATCGAGCGCCTCGAGGAACAGCCTCATCAGCAAACCGACTTCCTCGGCCGGCCGCTGCCAGTTCTCGCTCGAGAACGCGAACAAGGTCAACGCCGTCACGCCGCGTCGTATCGAATGCTCGATCGTGAAGCGGACCGTGCGAGTGCCGGCACGATGTCCCGCGGCGCGCGGCAGCGAGTGTTGCTCGGCCCAGCGGCCGTTGCCGTCCATGATCACGGCGACATGGCGCGGCACCGGCCCTGCGCTCGGCTGTTCGGTGTCGGATGCCGGCATCTCAGACCTGCAGAAGTTCTTTTTCTTTTTCGGCGAGCACAGCGTCGATTTCGTGCACGTGCCGGTCGGTCAATTTCTGGATCTCGTCCTGGGAGCGACGATCGTCGTCCTCGGAGATCATCTTCTCCTTGAGCATTTCCTTCAGTTCGTTCATCAGGTCACGACGTACGGCACGGACCGCTACGCGCGCGTTCTCGGCCTCGTGGCGCGCGACCTTGGTCAGCTCGCGCCGCCGTTCCTCGTTCATCGCCGGCAGCGGCAGCCGGATGACCTGTCCGGCCGTATTGGGTGTCAGGCCGAGATCAGATTTCAGGATGGCCTTCTCGACCGCGCTGACGGCCGACTTGTCCCAGGGCGTGACGGCGAGTGTCCGGGCGTCTTCCACCGCGACATTGGCGACCTGATTCAGCGGGACCTCGGTGCCGTAATACTCGACCTTGATGCCCTCGAGCAGGCCGGTGTTGGCGCGGCCGGTGCGCATCTTGCGGTAGTGGTCCCGCAACCCGGCAACACATCGGGCCATGCGCTGGGTCGCATCGCGATTCATTTCCTCGAGCATCACTGCGTCCTCATTGAAGCCGGCTACAGCCCGTTCGCGACCAGTGTGCCGACATCTTCGCCATCGACGATGCGCATCAGGTCGCCCTCATTCATCAAGTTGAAAACCCGGAGCGACAGGCCATTGTCGCGGCACATGACGATCGCCGTGGCGTCCATCACATTGAGGCGGTCATCGAGCACCTTGTCGAATGACAGGGTACGGTATCGTTGCGCGCGCGGGTTGCGCACCGGGTCATCATCGTAGATTCCATTGACCTTGGTTGCCTTCAGCAACAGGTCGGCGCCAATCTCGATGGCACGCAGGGATGCCGCAGTATCGGTCGTGAAGAAGGGGTTGCCAGTGCCAGCGGCGAAGATCACGCAGCGGCCTTTTTCCAGGTGTCGCACCGCGCGGCGGCGGATGTAGTCTTCGCAGACCTCCTGGACGCGCAGCGCGGACTGGACACGGGCATGCGCGCCGAGCGACTCCAGCGCGTCCTGCAGCGCCAGGCCATTCATGACCGTCGCCAGCATGCCCATGTGATCGGCCGTCACGCGGTCCATGCCGGCACGGGCGAGGCCGGCGCCACGGAAAATGTTGCCGCCGCCGATGACGACGGCGACCTGGACGCCGCGCGCCATGACGTCGCGGATCTCGCCGGCGACCCGCTTGAGGACCACAGGGTCAATGCCATAGTCTTCGACGCCGAGCAACGCCTCACCGCTGACTTTCAGCAGTATCCGCGATAGCGATTTTCGGGCCTGCGGTTCCGCCATGCCCTTACCCCTCCGTCGAGCCGTTCAGATTATAAGGAACCCCGCCGCCGCGGGGTTCCAAGTAGGTGCCGGGTCGCAGGTTCGCACAGGTCTGCAGTTCTCCAGATTGCGAACCTGCGACCCGGCACCTAATGGCTCGGCACCTAGCGTCGGCCTTCGGCGGCCTTGACCTGGGCCATGACTTCCTCGGCGAAGTTTTCCTGCTTCTTTTCGATGCCCTCACCGACCTCGTAGCGCAGAAAACCGGTGACCGTGGCGCCGGCAGCCTCAAGCAGCTTGCCGACCGTCGTATCCGGGTCCTTCACGAAAGGCTGGCCGGTCAGACAGATCTCGGCCAGGTACTTGCGGAGCCGCCCCTCGACCATCTTGTCAACGATCGCGGCAGGCTTGCCCTCGCTGGCCGCCTGTGCGGCCAAAATCTCGCGCTCCTTGGCGAGCGTCGATTCCGGCACTTCGGACGGCTGGACGTACTGGGGATTCGCTGCGGCCACATGCATCGCGAGATCCCTGGCCAGGGTCGCGTCACCGCCATTCAAGCCAACGAGTGTTCCAATTCGTATTCCATGTACGTAGCTGCCGATGACCGTCGGTGCGGCGAGGCGCTCGAGGCGCCGGATCGTGATGTTCTCGCCGATCCTGGCAATCAGGTGGCGGCGTGTCTCTTCGACCGTCGTGCCGCCCGCCAGCAGCAGCGTCGCCGCGGCTTCAACTGTCGTCACTGAAGCCTGCAATGCCGCCGCGGCCACGGCGGCGGCGAATGCCTGGAACTCGGGCTCGCGGGCGACAAAATCGGTTTCGCAATTGACCTCGGCGAGGATCGCGCTGCGGCCGTCGACGCTCCTGGCCGCAACCACGGCGCCTTCGGCCGCGATGCGCGCGGCTTTCTTGTCGGCCTTTGCAAGACCGGCCTTGCGCATGATCTCGGCGGCCGCATCCAGGTCACCGCCGGTCTCGACCAGTGCCTTCTTGCATTCCATCATGCCGGCGCCGGTGCGTTCGCGCAGCGTCTTGACTACATCGGCGGTGATAGCCACCGTCATTCCCCGTCCTGGTCGGACTTTCTCAATCCCGGCTTGCGGCGCACGGCAGCCTTGCTGCGCCCCTCCTCCGGAATCACCCCGATGATTGCCTCGTCGACAATCGCCTCGTCGTCCGCCAGGTCGGCGGGCAGAGCCGCGTCAGCGGCAACCGGGGCAGCTACTTCGGCGACTGGAACGACCTCGGACGCCGCAGCTTCGGCAGGAACGGCTGCAACCGGCACACGGGCACGTACCGGCACCTTGCGCCGCACATTTGCCGCCTTGCGCGGTCCGCGGGCCGCGGCCTTGCGGCGCGGCTGGCCTTCTTCGTCCAGCTCCACGAACTCGTCTTCGCCTGCCGGCAGAACCGGTACCGAAGTCTTTCCGTCGAGCACGGCTTCAGCGATTCCTGCCGCATAAAGCTGGATGGCCTTCATCGCGTCGTCATTGCCGGGGATCACGTAATCGATGCCATCCGGCGAGCAATTGCTGTCCACGACCGCAACGACGGGCACGCCGAGCTTCCTGGCTTCGTGAACCGCGATCTCTTCATGGCCGACGTCGACGACGAAGAGCGCGTCCGGCAACGCATTCATCTCCTTGATGCCGCCGAGGCTGCGCGTCAGCTTGTCCATCTCGCGACGAAGTGTCTGCGCTTCTTTTTTCTTGCGCCGGTCGAGCGCGCCGGAGTCACGCAGCTCCTCGAGTTCCTTCAGTCGCTTGATCGACTGCCGGATCGTCTTGAAGTTGGTCAGCATGCCGCCCAGCCAGCGCTGGTTCACATAGGGCATCCCGCAACGGCTCGCCTCGACCTGGATCGCATCCCTGGCGCTCCTCTTGGTGCCGACGAACAGCACCTTGCCGCCGTCGGCGATCACGCCCTTGATGAAGGTCGCCGCCTCGTTGTACAGGGGCAGCGTCCTCTCGAGGTTGATAATGTGGATCTTGTTACGCTCGCCGAAGATGAAGGGGGCCATCTTCGGGTTCCAGAAGCGGGTCTGGTGTCCAAAATGGACACCCGCTTCCAGCATCTGCCGCATGGACACGCTGGCCATGATTACTCCTTGTTCGGGTTAGCCCTCCGCGAATCCGCATGCGGCAACCAGACCCGAAGGTCCGGCACCCGGCCGCACGTGACGATTTCGCGTGTGGATTTGGTTGAGAAAAAACGCCGCGCTTTATACCATCTTTGTCCCGTCGAAACAACGTGATAGGCGATTCGAATCCATGCTGATGGCGCGGCAAGCCCAGGTCACCATCAAGTCGCCGGCTGAACAGCAGGCGATGCGGGTTGCCGGCCGCCTGGCTGCCGACGTACTGGACATGATCGCACCGCGGGTGCGGCCGGGGGTGAGCACCGGGGAACTCAACCAGATCTGCCACGACTATATCGTCGGGGTACAGAACGCCATCCCGGCGCCCTTGAATTACAAGGGATTTCCGAAGTCGATTTGCACTTCGATCAACCACGTCGTATGCCATGGCATCCCCGGGGAGCGGCAGTTGCGCGGGGGCGATATCGTCAATCTGGATGTCACTGTCATCAAGGATGCCTTTCACGGGGATACCAGCCGGATGTTCCTGGTCGGGGACTG
>CAYYQQ010000133.1:0-6338 GCA_964473595.1 uncultured Steroidobacteraceae bacterium
CGCCCGCGATGTCCATCAGGAGCCGCGTCGCGCGTTCCAGCGCCCGCTCCTGCTGACGCGGATCCACGCCACGTTCGAAGCGTTGCGAGGCATCAGTCAACATCCCGTAACGACGCGCGCGGCCGACAATCGCATCGGGCGCGAAAAATGCGACTTCGAGAAAGACATCCGCCGTATCGGCAGCAATGCCACTCTTCTCGCCGCCCATGATGCCGGCGAGGCCGACCGGTCCCACGGCGTCAGCGATGACCAGCGTGTCGGCATCGACGGCAATCTCGCGACCGTCGAGCAATCTCAGGCGCTCGCCATTTCGTGCCTGGCGCACTTCGATGTGGGAGCTGAGCCGGCGCAGATCATAGGCGTGCATCGGCTGCCCGAATTCCAGCATCACGTAATTCGTGACATCGACGATCGGGTTGATCGGGCGCAGCCCGGCGCGACGCAGCCGCTCGCTCATCCATAGCGGCGTCCGTGCCTTTGGATCAACACCCTTGATGATGCGACCCGCAAAGCGCGGGCAGCCTGCCGGCGCTTCGAGTCGCACCTCGAAGCGTGCGAAGTTTGCCGCGGCAATCGGCTCCACGAATGGCGGCGTCAGCTTGCGATCCGCGATCGCCGCGACTTCCCGCGCGACCCCGATCATGGACAACACGTCGCCACGATTCGGCATCACATTGAGGGTCAGGATGGAATCGTCCAGCTTCAGCGCCTCGCGAAATGGCGCGCCCGTCACAAGCCGGGCCGGCAACTCGAGGATGCCGTCCTGTTCCTCGGAAAGGCCCAGCTCGCGCCCCGAGCACAACATGCCGGCGGATTCGAGCCCGCGCACCATTGCGCGCCGGATCAGCAGGCCGCCCGGAAGGCTTGCGCCCTCGAGTGCGAGTGGCGCCTTCATGCCAGCGCGCACGTTTGGCGCGCCGCAGACAATCTGAAGTGGCTCGCCGCCGCCGCCCGCAACCTGGCAGACGGTCAGCTTGTCCGCGCCCGGATGGCGCTCCATGCTCAGCACTTCGCCAACCACGACACCCGCGAATTCAGCAGCCGCCGGCTCGATGGATTCGACTTCGATGCCGCCCATGGTCAGGCGCCGACCGAGCGTCGCCGCGTCCCAGCCGGTCTCCACCCAATCGTTGAGCCATTCGAGACTGACGCGCATGTTCAGCCCCGGTTGAACTGCGCCAGGAAGCGCAGGTCGTTTTCGAAGAAGAGCCGCAGGTCATTGACCGAGTAGCGCAGCATTGCGAGCCGCTCGATGCCCATGCCAAAGGCATAGCCCTGCCAGCGTTCGGGATCGACACCGCAGGCGCGCAGCACATTCGGATGCACCATGCCGCAACCGAGGATTTCAAGCCAGCCGGTCTGCTTGCAGACGCGGCAGCCTGCGCCGTCGCAGAACACGCACTGGATGTCCACCTCCGCCGAGGGCTCGGTGAACGGGAAATAGGACGGCCGGAAGCGCAGGCCACGCGGCTTCTCGAAGAACTGCTCGGCGAAGCCAGCCAGCATGCCTTTGAGATTCGCGAGGCTGATGTCCTCGTCGATGACGAGGCCCTCCACCTGATGGAACATTGGCGAGTGCGTGACATCGGAATCACGGCGGTAAACCGGTCCCGGCGCGATCACGCGGATCGGCACGCCATCCTTCTGCATCGCGCGGATCTGCACCGGCGAGGTGTGCGTACGCAGCAACCGCCCGTCGCCAAAATAAAAAGTGTCGTGCATGGCCCGCGCCGGATGATCGGCGGGAATGTTGAGCGCCTCGAAATTGTAGAAGTCGTTTTCGACCTCCGGGCCTTCGGCAACGCTGAAGCCCGCCTGGCGGAAGATCGTCTCGATGCGTAGCCGGGTGCGCGTCACCGGATGCAGGCCACCGACATTTTCGCCACGGCCCGGCAGCGTGACATCGATGTTGCCGGCCGCGAGATCCCGGCCGACAGCTTCACCCTCGAGTTCGGCACGACGGGCGTCGAGCGCAGCCGCCAGAGCGTCCCGGGCCTCGTTGATCGCAGCGCCAGCGGCACGGCGCTCCGTGGCAGGCAACGTACCGAGCAGCTTGAGTTGCTCGGTGATGCTGCCCTTCTTGCCGAGTACACCAACTCGCACCGCGTCGAGCGCGGCAAGGTCGCTGCTCGATGCGATCTGATCGAGAGTGCTCTTGACCAGCGAATCCAGGTCCTTCACCCGCCCCCCTGCTTCCGGGCGCGCGTTACTTCGCGGCCAGTGCGGTTTTCGCCTTCTCGGCGATGACTCCGAATGCAGTGATGTCGTGCACCGCGATGTCCGCAAGTGCCTTGCGGTCGATCTCGATGCCGGCGGCCTTGAGCCCCGAGATCAGCCGACTATAAGACAGCCCGCAACTGCGCGCGGCAGCATTGATCCGCTGCACCCACAAGGCGCGATAGTCGCGCTTTTTCAGCCGCCGGCCGACATACGCGTACTGGCCGGCCTTGATGACCGCCTGCTTGGCAACGCGGAACACCTTGCGGCGGGCGTTGTAATAGCCCTTGGCTTTCTTGAGGACTTTCTTGTGGCGGCGCCCTGCGGTGACGCCACGCTTCACTCTTGCCATGTCACATTCCTCCTGTCAGCGAGCGTCAATGATTGGGAAGCAGCCGCGTTACGCGACCGACATCGGTTTCGTGAACCATGGTCGAGCCGCGCAGCTGACGCTTACGCTTCCGGGTCATCTTCGTGAGGATGTGTCGGCGATGGGCCTGGCCGCGCTTGAAGCCTTTCGCAGTCTTGCGAAAACGCTTCGCCGCAGCCCGGTTGGTCTTCAACTTGGGCATCGGTCTCTCCTTTTTCTGACCTCTTCACACCGCTTGCGCGGGCTGGAGGCGTATCGGCGGCTAGCCGCCGGTCACTTCTTCTTGGGAGCGATCACCACGGTGATCTGGCGCCCTTCCATCGAGGCGCCCTGTTCGACCGTGCCGTAGTCGGCCAGGTCGACCACCAGGCGGTCGAGGATCTTGCGCCCGATCTCCGTGTGGGCCATCTCCCGGCCGCGGAACCGCATGGTTACCTTGGCCTTGTCACCTTCGGTCAGGAAGCGGATCAGATTACGCAGCTTGACCTGGTAATCCGCCGTCTCCGTACCCGGTCGGAACTTCACTTCCTTGAGCTGGATCTGCTTTTGCTTGCGCTTCGCCGTGTGAGCCTTCTTGTTCTGCTCGAACAGGTACTTTCCGAAGTCCATGATCCGGCAGACGGGCGGCTCTGCAGTCGGCGAAACCTCAACAAGATCCAGTTCCTCAGCGAGGGCTTTCGCCAGTGCCTCGCTGCGAGCCATGACGCCGACCTGGCTTCCGTCGGCGCCGATCACGCGTAACTGTGGCGCAAGGATCTCTTCATTGCGCCTGACGCGTTTGCTTGTCGAAATACTTCAGTCCTCCAAATAACGACGGCCGCGGCTCGCCACATCCTGGGCGATCCGAGTGGCCACTTCTTCCAGCGGCATGGCACCCAGATCCTTCCCGGAGCGCGTGCGCACGGCCAATGACCTGGACTCAAATTCCCGATCGCCTGCCACCAGCAGGTACGGGACACGCTTCAGCGTGTGGTCGCGGATTTTATAGCCCACTTTCTCGTTTCGCAAGTCGATTTCTGCGCGAAGCCCCTGATTTTTAAGGAAATCGGCAGCCTCGGTCGCGTATTTCGCCTGCTTTTCGGAGATATTCAGGACGACTGCCTGCACCGGCGCCAGCCAGGTCGGCAATTTGCCGGCATGGTGCTCGAGCAGGATGCCGAGAAAGCGCTCGAGTGAACCGAAGATCGCGCGATGCAGCATCACCGGCGTGCGCTTCTGGCTGTGTTCGTCCACGTAATGCGCACCGAGCCGCGCCGGCAGATTGAGGTCCACCTGCCAGGTGCCGCACTGCCACTCGCGTCCGATCGCATCCTTCAGGATGAACTCGAGCTTGGGCCCGTAGAAGGCGCCCTCGCCCGGATTCAGCGTGAAGTCGACGCCGGCGGCGCGGGCGCCCGCCTGCAGTGCATTCTCGGCGCGGGTCCAGACTCCGTCGTCACCGACACGCTTGGGCGGCCGATCCGCGAATTTCACCTTCACGTCGTCGAAGCCGAAGTCGCGATAGATGGACAGCAATAGTTCAATACCGCGCACCGTTTCCTCGGTGATCTGGTCTTCGGTGATGAAGATGTGCGCATCGTCCTGGGTGAAGGCACGCACGCGCAGGAGTCCATGCAGGGCGCCCGAGGGTTCGTAGCGATGCACCTTGCCGAATTCCGCATAGCGAATCGGCAGTTCCTTGTAGCTATGCAGACCCTGCCGGAACACCTGCACGTGTCCAGGGCAGTTCATCGGCTTGATGGCGTAGACGCGCTCGTCAGGCGTCTGCGTCAGGAACATGTTCTCGCCGAACTTCTCGACATGGCCTGACTGCACCCACAGCTCGCGATCCATGATTTCCGGCGTATTGATCTCCTGATAGCCGGCCGCCGTCTGGCGCTCGCGCATGTAATTGATCAGCTGCTGGAACAGCATCCAGCCGTCTGCATGCCAGAACACGGCGCCCGGCGCTTCTTCCTGGAAATGGAACAGGTCGAGTTCACGGCCGATGCGTCGGTGATCGCGCTTCTCGGCTTCTTCAAGCCGCAGCAGGTATTCCTTGAGCTGCTTGTCATCGGGCCAGGCCGTGCCGTAGATCCGCTGCAGCATTGCGTTCTTCGAATCGCCGCGCCAGTAGGCCCCTGCAACCTTGGTCAGTTTGAAAGCACCGAGCTTGCCGGTCGATGGCACGTGCGGGCCGCGGCAGAGATCTTCCCAGCCGCCTTGTCCGTACAACGAGATGTCATCGCCCGCAGGGATCGCGGCGATGATCTCGGCCTTGTAATGCTCGCCGATGGACTTGAAGTGGCTAATCGCGGCCTCGCGTGACAACACGCGCCGCTGTACCGGCTGGTCCGCCTTCGCAAGCTCATGCATCTTCGCCTCAAACTTCTCGAGATCCTCGGGCGTGAAGGGCCGCTCGAAGGCGAAGTCATAATAAAAACCGTCGTCGATGACCGGGCCGATCGTCACCTGCGCTCCCGGGTAAATCGACTGGACCGCCTGCGCGAGCAGATGCGCCGTCGAGTGACGGATGATCTCGAGACCTTCGGCATCCTTCGACGTGATGATCCGCAGCTTTGCGTCGCTCACGATCACGTGAGCCATGTCGACCAGCCTGCCGTCCACCGCGCCCGCGAGCGCCGCGCGCGCCAGGCCTTTGCCGATGGCGGCCGCGATCTCGGCCACGGTCACCGGGTGATCGAAAGGCCGCTGGCTGCCGTCGGGAAGCGTGATGGTGGGCATGGAACTTATTGTCGTCCAGATTCGCTTGCCAGTGGGTCCAGTACCCTGAGGCCGCGAAACCTCTGGAAGTCGCGGTCCGTCGTGCAAATCGCGGCGCCGTGTTCCAGCGCCAGGCTCGCCAACGCCGCGTCGCTCACGAGCGGCCCGCTGATCTGCGCGTCCCGAAGCTGCTCCTTCAGCACGCGCCAATAGTCCTGCGACGGTTCCACGAGGGTGACCGTCGGACAGGCCAGCCATTCGTCGACGATCAGCACCGCTTCCGCGCAGTCGAGCGGCCGCTCGAATACGCGTGGGCTCGTCGAAATCCTGAGAAACGCCAGTATCGCCTGCCACGGCAGGCCCACCGGCTCGGTGCCGTTGATGGAATCCTCCAGCCAGGCGCGGCAGGATTCGTGGTGTGTGCTGGCGGGGTTGTAGGCGTACAGCAGGACGTTGGCGTCAACGACAATCACGGGTGATCCGGGCCTTCCACTCGTTCAAGCAGCTCACCGATATTGTCGATCGACAGGCCAGGCCGCAGGTCTCCGAAATCCCGCGGTTTAACGACAAAACGCGCGGGTCGCTGCGAGATCCTGCACCGAGCGAGGCCCGATCGCAGGCACTCGTTGACGAGGTCTTTAAAAGGCCTGCCGGTGCGACGCGCCTCCGCCTTGAGCCGGGCCGCAACGTCCGCTTCTATGGTCAGTGTCGTGCGCACATCGTGATGCTAACATTCGATCATCATGATGTCTAGCCAGTTGACCGTGAATGCTGCAGGCGGCCGGATTGCGCTGTATATTCCGCCAAGGACTTGATCCTTCAGGACAGGTACCGATGACACATTACGCCCTGCTCGGTGGCGGCCGCCTGGCGCGCCACATACGCCACTATCTATCCCAGCTGAGCCTGCCGGTTTCCGGCTGGGCGCGCGACCCGCAATCCGCGCTGAATACTCATGGGATCGACGATGCCCTAGCGCGCCTGCGCGCGACCATCGAACCCGCGAGCCATGTGCTGTTGCTGGTACCCGATGCAGCGATCCCGGATG
>CAYYQQ010000134.1:0-6335 GCA_964473595.1 uncultured Steroidobacteraceae bacterium
CTGGAGTCGCCGGAATGCACACCGGCCTGCTCGACGTGCTCCATGATGCCGCCGATCAGCACATCCGTGCCGTCGCAGATCGCATCAACGTCAACCTCGATTGCGAGATCCAGGAAACGGTCCAGCAGCACCGGGCTCTCATTTGAAACCTTTACTGCCTCGCGCATGTACTGGCGCAGGTCGTCCTCCTCGTAGACGACTTCCATGGCACGTCCGCCCAGCACATAGGACGGCCGCACAATCAGCGGAAAGCCGACCTCACGCGCAAGCTCGATCGCGCGTTCCTCGTCGCGCACCGTCGCATTGGCCGGCTGGCGCAGGCCGAGTTGCTTCAGCAACTTCTGAAAGCGCTCGCGATCCTCAGCGATGTCGATGGAGTCCGGGCTGGTGCCGATAATTGGCGCGCCCGCCGCAGCCAGCTGGCGTGAGAGCTTCAGGGGTGTCTGCCCACCGAACTGGACGATGACGCCCAGGGGCTTCTCCTTGGAGATGATCTCCATGACGTCTTCGAAGGTCAGGGGCTCGAAGTACAGGCGGTCCGAAATGTCGAAATCGGTCGAGACCGTTTCGGGATTGCAGTTCACCATGATGGTCTCGTAACCATCCTCGCGTAGTGCGAGCGCAGCGTGCACGCAGCAATAGTCGAACTCGATGCCCTGGCCGATGCGATTCGGGCCGCCGCCCAGGATCATGATCTTTCGATTCTCGGTCGGCGCGGCCTCGCACTCCTGCTCGTAAGTCGAGTAAAGGTACGCGGTCGTGGTCGCGAACTCCGCGGCACAGGTATCCACTCGTTTGTAGACTGGATGAACGCCGCAGGCGAGGCGGCGCGCGCGCACGCGTGACTCCGGGGCCCCCAATGCGCGTGCGAGTGCCGCGTCTGAGAAGCCCTTGCGCTTCAGTACCAGCAGGCGCTCGACCGTCAGGGCGGTGATGCCTTCTGCGCGGACCGTCGCCTCCTCATGGACCAGGTCCTCAATCTGCGCCAGGAACCAGGGGTCGATTGCGGACTCGGTCGCAATGCGCGCCAATGTCCAGCCGACGCGGAATGCGTCGGCCACATAGCGGATCCGGTCGGCCCCCGGATGACGCAGCTCCTCGGCCAGGCGCTGCTCGCCGTCGGCATCCAGCGGCAGCTGCATTACGGGCGTCAGGCCGTCGCAGCCGGTCTCGAGGCTGCGCAGGGCCTTTTGCAGGGACTCCTGGAATGTGCGCCCGATCGCCATCGCCTCACCGACCGACTTCATCTGGGTGGTCAGGCGGGTGTTGGAACCCGGGAACTTCTCGAACGTGAATCGCGGCACCTTGGTGACGACATAGTCGATCGTCGGCTCGAATGAGGCCGGCGTCACGCCACCCGTGATCTCGTTCCTCAGTTCATCGAGCGTGTAGCCGACGGCGAGCTTCGCCGCGACCTTCGCGATCGGGAATCCAGTCGCTTTCGACGCCAGCGCGGAAGAGCGCGACACGCGCGGATTCATCTCGATCACGAGCATGCGGCCGTCTTTCGGATTCAGCGCAAACTGCACATTGGAACCACCGCATTCGACGCCGACCTTGCGCAGCACGGCGATCGAGGCGTCGCGCATGCGCTGGTATTCCTTGTCGGTCAGCGTCTGCGCGGGAGCCACGGTGATCGAGTCGCCCGTGTGCACACCCATCGGATCGAGGTTTTCGATCGAGCAGACGATGATGCAATTGTCCTTGTGGTCGCGGACCACCTCCATCTCGAATTCCTTCCAGCCCAGCACCGATTCCTCGATCAGCACTTCACTGGTCGGCGATACATCGAGACCGCGCATCACGATCTCCTCGAATTCCTCACGGTTGAAGGCGATGCCGCCGCCAGAGCCGCCGAGCGTGAAGGACGGCCTGATCACCGTCGGGAAGCCAACCTCGCCCTGCACGGCACGCGCCTCGTCGAGACTGTGCGCGATGTAGGACAACGGACATTCGAGGCCGATGCCACGCATGGCGTTGCGGAACAGCTCCCGGTCCTCGGCCATGTCGATCGCCTCGCGCGAGGCGGCAATCAGCTCGACGTCAAATCGTTCGAGCACGCCTTCGCGCACCAGGTCGAGCGCGGTATTGAGTCCGGTCTGGCCGCCCATGGTCGGCAGCAGGGCGTCCGGGCGTTCCTTTTCGATGATCCTCGCGACCGTGCGCCACTCGACCGGCTCGATGTAGATCGAGTCGGCCATCTCCGGGTCAGTCATGATCGTCGCGGGATTCGAGTTCACGAGGATGACCCGGTAGCCCTCTTCACGCAGCGCGCGACAAGCCTGGGCACCGGAATAGTCGAACTCGCAAGCCTGGCCGATGATGATCGGGCCGGCACCGATGATCAGGATGCTCTCGATGTCGGTGCGCTTTGGCATCAGTTGGCCACTACGTCGTCGCCGGTGGCAGCGGCGGCGCGGCTTCGCCTCAGCTGTTGCACCCGGCGCACCATCAAGTAGACGAATTGTTCAAACAGCGGCCGCTGGTCGTGCGGACCAGGGCTCGCCTCGGGGTGGCCCTGGAAACCGAATGCCGGCCGATCCGTACAGGCGATACCCTGCAGTGAGCCATCGAACAGCGAGCGATGGGTCGCCGTGAGCCGTGGCGGAAGCGATGCCTCGTCAACTGCAAAGCCGTGATTCTGGCTGGTGATGAAGACATGACCTCCGGCAAGTTCCTGCACCGGATGATTGGCGCCGTGATGCCCAAACTTCATCTTGACCGTCTGCGCCCCGCAGGCGAGTCCGAGCAGTTGATGGCCCAGGCAGATGCCAAAGATCGGGATGTCAGTCTCGAGGAAGCGGCGGATCGCGGCGATCGCATAATCACAGGGCTCGGGGTCACCGGGCCCATTCGAGAGAAAAATGCCGTCCGGCTCGAGCGCCAGCGCATCCTCCGCCGAAGTCTCGGCGGGAACGACCGTCATGCGGCAACCCTGATCCGCCAGCAACCGCAGGATGTTGCGCTTGATGCCGAAGTCGTAGGCGACGACGTGCAAGCGCGATCCCGGACGCAGGACCCGGCCCGATTCCCGGCCGAGGCTCCCGTCATTCCATAGATACGGCTCACGCACGCTGACAACCTTGGCGAGATCCATGCCCTTCAGACCGGGAAACTTGCGGGCGGCACGAATGGCGACCGCAGTGTCGACTTCGCTGCCTGTCATGATGCAGCCAGCCAGTGCTCCCTTCTCGCGCAGGATGCGCGTGAGCTGGCGCGTATCGATTCCCGCGATTGCGACGACACCGCCTTCGGCGAGGAATCTGGACAGCGGCTGGCTGGCGCGCCAGCTCGAATGCAGCAGCGGCAGATCGCGGATCACCAGGCCCGAGGCATGGATCTCCGGGGACTCCAGGTCCTCGGGCGTCGCGCCGGTATTGCCGATGTGTGGGTAGGTGAGCGTGACGATCTGGCGGCAATATGAAGGGTCCGTCAGGATTTCCTGATAGCCCGTCATCGCCGTATTGAAAACGACTTCGCCGGTGGTGCTTCCCGGCGCACCAATCGAGTCACCGCGAAACACCGTGCCGTCCTCGAGAGCGAGCACCGCAGGCGTGGCTATCACCGGTCGTTTCTCCCCTGCCCGGAAATGCGGCCCTGCCGAAGCAGGGTGCAGCATTCAAGCGAGTGGAGCCGTTTCGGACTCCGCCCGCGCATTCCATTTCACTCAAAGGGGGCCGCAACCCAGACCGGAATTCTACTAGACCGGCGCTGCCCATTCCATTTAAAGGGGACGCAACCCTTTATATCAACCCTTTATCTCTTCGGTAAAGGGTTGCGTCCCCTTTAAAGACCCAGCACGTCCGCCATGCCGTAGAGACCGGGCTGCTGCCCGGTCAGCCAACGCGCCGCCGCCAGCGCGCCATAGGCGAATGCCATGCGGTCCGTCGCCCGATGCACCAGTTCCAGCGTTTCCCCGCTGCCCGCAAACAGCACGTGATGCTCGCCAACGATATCGCCGGCCCTGACGCTAGCGAATCCGATCGCGCCCGGCGCTCGAGTGGTGGCGCTCCCGGCCCGACCGTAAACGCCGACACTCCCGAGCGTGGTGTTGCGCGCACCAGCCGCGATCTCGCCGAGACGCAGCGCGGTACCCGACGGGGCATCCGCCTTGTGCCGGTGATGTACGTCCACGATCTCGATGTCGTAGTCGCCCGGCAGCGCGGCCGCAGCGCTGCCCACCAGGCTGAAAAAGAGATTGACCGCCAGCGACATGTTCGGCGCGACCAGCACCGGCAGTTTCTTGCTGACACGCCGGATCAGTGCATGGCGTTCGGCATCGAGTCCGGTGGTGCCGATGACGATGGGGATGTGCCCGGCAGCCGCAGCAGCGAGATTGTCCGCGGTCGCTTCGGGTAGCGTGAAATCGATGGCAATAGCCGCATTCGCAAGCGCGCGGCCACGGTCCGACGTGACTTCGATGGCGACTGGACCCGCCTGGGCAACCTCGCCAGCGTCACGCCCAAGCGATGCGCTCCCCGGCGAAGCGAGTGCTCCGGACAGCGTGAGATCATCGGATTCCCGGATTGCCCGCACCAGGCACCGGCCCATCCTGCCGCTCACGCCGAGCACCGCCACATTGATCATGTCAGCCCCCGATCCTGCCGAAGAATTGCTTGACGCCCTCGAGCCAGGAGAGTTCGCGCGGATTGTGCCGGCGACCGCCGGTCTGCAGCGAAGACTCGATCTTGCGCAACGATTCCTTCTGTTCGGCGGTCAGATCGACCGGCGTCTCGACGACAATGCGGCAGAACAGGTCGCCGGTCGGCCCGCCGCGGACCGGCTTGACGCCTTTCTCGCGCAGCCGGAAGACCCGGCCGGATTGGGTCCCGGCGGGCACCTTGATATTTGCCTGGCCTTCCAGGGTCGGGACCTCGACGCTGCCACCGAGTGCCGTGGTCACGAAACTGACCGGCACTTCACAGGACAGATGCGCGCCGTCGCGTTCGAAGATCGGGTGCTCGCGGACCACCACCTCGACATATAGATCACCCGGCGGCCCCCCATTGCGGCCAGCCTCGCCTTCACCCGCGAGACGGATCCGGTCGCCATTGTCGACGCCCGCCGGCACCTTGACCGACAGGCGCTTGTTCGCCCTGACGCGCCCATGGCCACCGCAGTTGCCGCAGGGATCTTTGATCATTGTGCCGCGGCCCTTGCAGCGCGGGCAAGGTTGCTGGACCGTGAAGAAGCCCTGGCTCATGCGCACCTGGCCGGCACCCGAACAGGTCTCGCAGCTCACCGGCGCATGCCCCTTGGCCGCGCCGCTGCCTCCGCATTCCTTGCATTCGGCGACCGTCTGGAAATCGATCTCGGTGCTGGTGCCAAATACCGCCTGCTCGAGGTCGAGCGTCATTTCGTAGCGCAGGTCCGCGCCACGGAACACGGTACTGCGGCCGCCACGACGGGCACCACCGAAGATATCGCCGAACACGTCGCCGAACACGTCGCCGAACGCGTCGGAAGGACTGAAGCCCTGGCCCGCGCCACGGGCAGCATCCAGTCCGGCGTGGCCATACTGGTCATAGGCCGCGCGCTTCTGGGAGTCCGTGAGGATTTCGTAGGCCTCTTTGGCTTCCTTGAACCGTTCCTCGGCTTCCTTGTCGTCGGGATTGCGGTCAGGGTGGTACTTCATCGCCAGGCGGCGGTATGCCTTGGTGACGGCATCTTCCGTGGCGTTTCTCGGTACGCCGAGCACCTGGTAGTAATCACGCTTTGACATGGCGCTCCGCAGGCACGAACGCCGGGCGACCCACCGTCACCCGGCGTCCGGCCGGACCCTGGTCTTGCGGGTGCCGAAGCTTCTAGTGCGGCTTCGGCCCCTTGTCCTTGATCTCCTCGAACTCGGCGTCGAGCACATCGTCCTTGTCCTTGCCCGGGCCCGGCTCCGCCCCCGGTGAAGCACCGGCCGCTGGGGCTTCGCCCTGGTAGGCGCGCTGCACGACCGGGGCGCTGGCCTTCGCAAGCGCCTCGGCCTTGCGCTCGATCGCCGCCTTGTCGTCGGTTTTGAGCACCCCGCGCAGGTCGCTCAATGCACCCTCGATGGCGACGCGCTCCGTGCCTTCGACCTTGTCGCCAAGGTCTTTGAGCGATTTTTCGGTGGCATGCAGCAGAGCGTCGGCGCGATTGCGCGTATCGACCAGTTCGCGGAAACGCTTGTCTTCCTCGGCATGCGCTTCGGCATCCCTGACCATCTGCTTGATCTCGTCCTCGGACAATCCGCTCGAGGCCTTGATGACGATCCTCTGTTCCTTGCCGGTCGCCTTGTCCTTGGCCGACACGTTCAGGATGCCATTGGCGTCGATGTCGAAGGTCACCTCGATCTGCGGCATGCC
>CAYYQQ010000135.1:0-6329 GCA_964473595.1 uncultured Steroidobacteraceae bacterium
AGAAATCGACGAACTCAGGCTGAGGGTGGTGTCATCCGATTCGGTAGCAGCCCAGAGAGCTTCTTCTCGTCGCTGAAGCTCGAACGGGTCCATCGTCGGGTGTACGCTACTCGCGATCAAGCTAAGGCCGATGTGTTCGATTACGTCGAGCGGTTCTACCATCCGCGCCGACGGCATTCGACGCTTGAATACCTGAGTCCCGTGGAATATGAAAATGCCGCGGACTCAGCTTAGGACGGTGTCAGCGGAAACGGGGCAAGCCCACTACATCAATGTCGTCGAACACCCTGCACGAATGGGACTCGAGACGCGAATGGCTGCGTTGCAGTGGGCGCCGAGCTACAAACGCGCCACGTGGCTTCAAGCGCCGCTGGCGATTGTCAGCCTGCTCTGCGGCGCTGCGGTCTGGCTTCTCGGTGGCGGCGTCGGCTGGCTGCTCGCAGCCTTGCTGGTTGGAGCAGTCGTGCCCTTCACGTTCATTGTCATCATGCCGACGAATCACAAGTTGCTGGCACCGGGCCGCGACCCCTCAAGTCCAGAGACCCGTGAGTTGCTGGTTCGCTGGGGGCAGCTACATGCTGTTCGCACGGTTTTCAGCCTCGTGGGCGCCGCGATCTACCTTTGGCTGATGCTTGGCGGTCAGGGAAATGTGTGACAGATCAGCCCAGGGACCTGGGTGGCACGTGGCGGTAAACAATTCAACGCAGACGTTTGTTCTTACTGCAACGATTTCATCGCCCGGTCGAGCCCGTCCAGCGTTAGCGGAAACATCCGATCCTCGAACAGTTCCCGTGTGATCTTGACCGACGGGGTCCAGTCCCAGCGATCCCGCGGCTCCGGATTGAGCCAGACATGGTGCCGATAGTTCGAGAGCAGCCGCCGCATCCACGCGGCGCCTGCTTCCTCATTCCAGTGCTCGATGCTGCCGCCCGGCTGCACGATCTCGTACGGACTCATCGTTGCGTCGCCGACGATCACGAGCTTGTAGTCGTGGCCGTAGGTGCGCATGACCTCGACTGTCCGCGTGCGCTCGGTGTGGCGGCGCCGGTTGTCCTTCCACACCGACTCATAGACGAAGTTGTGGAAATAGAAGTACTCAAGGTGCTTGAACTCGCCGCGCGCCGCCGAGAATAATTCCTCACAGATACGCACGTGATCGTCCATCGAGCCGCCGACATCGAGGAACAGCAGCACCTTCACGGCATTGTGCCGCTCGGGGATCATGCGGATGTCCAGGAGGCCCGCGCGGCGCGCGGTTGAATCGATCGTGCCGTCGAGATCGAGCTGTTCGGCTGCGCCCTGGCGCGCGAAGCGCCGCAGCCGTCGCAGCGCGAGCTTCACATTGCGCGTGCCGAGGCCGATCGAGTCGTCGAGATTCGCGAACTCGCGGCGGTCCCAGACCTTGACCGCACGGCGATTGCGCGAGCCTTCCTGGCCGATGCGCACACCCTCGGGGTTGTAGCCATGGGCGCCAAACGGCGAGGTGCCGCCGGTGCCGATCCACTTGTTGCCGCCCTCGTGCCGGGCCTGCTGTTCCGCGAGCCGGCGCCGCAGAGTTTCCATCAGCGCGTCCCAGCCTCCCATCGCCGCGATACGCGCCTTGTCCTCGTCGGAGAGCGACAGTTCGAGACTCTTGCGCATCCAATCGGCAGGAATGTCGGCCATGACCGCCTCGAACGCCTCTTCGAGACCGCGAAAATGCGCGGCGAATACCTGGTCGTAGCGGTCGAAGTGGCGCTCGTCCTTGACCAGTACCGCGCGCGCGAGCTGGTAAAAGTCGTCCACTGACTGGCCGATCAGGCGCGCCTGCAGTGCTTCGAGCAGGGCCAGGAATTCGGTGATGGACACCGGCACGCCGGCGGCGCGCAGCATCAGGAAGAAGCGGATCAGCATTGGCCGCCCGCGATTCGTCAGCCGGGCCGGCCGGCCCGCCGGTTCAGGAACACGAGCTGCTCGAACAGGTGCACGTCCTGCTCATTCTTCAGCAGCGCGCCGTAGAGCGGGGGAATCGAGACTTTCTGGTCGTCCGAGCGCAGGGCTTCCGGCGGAATTTCTTCCGCGAGCAGCAGCTTGATCCAGTCGAGCAGCTCGGATGTCGAGGGTTTCTTCTTGAGACCGGGGACGTCGCGGATCCGGTAGAACGACGTCAATGCCTCGGCCAGCAGTTCTTTCTTGAGCCCGGGGAAATGCACATCGACGATCGCTTCCATCGTCTCGCGATCCGGAAAGCGGATGTAGTGGAAGAAGCAGCGGCGCAGGAAAGCATCGGGCAGCTCCTTCTCGTTGTTGCTGGTGATGAACACGATCGGGCGCTGCCTGGCCTTGACCAGCTGCCGCGTTTCGTAGACGTAGAACTCCATGCGGTCGAGTTCGCGCAGCAGGTCGTTCGGGAACTCGATGTCGGCCTTGTCGATCTCGTCGATCAGCAACACCGCCTGTTCATCACTCTCGAATGCGCGCCACAGCATGCCCGGCACGATGTAGTTGCCGATGTCCTGCACCTTCGGATCGCCGAGCTGCGAGTCACGCAGCCGTGACACTGCGTCATATTCATAGAGGCCCTGCTGGGCCTTGCTGGTCGACTTGATGTGCCACTCGAAGAGCGGCCGGTCGAGCGCACTCGCGACTTCCTGCGCAAGCTGGGTCTTGCCGGTACCGGGCTCGCCCTTGATCAGCAGCGGCCGCGAAAGCGTCACTGCCGCGTTGACCGCGAGCGTGAGCTCACCGGTCGCGACGTAACTGTCGGACCCGGCGAATCGCGAGACCGGTTTTTTCAACTGGCCTTGGCAGTCGTGGCCTTGGCGACCAGCTGCTTGAGATCGGTCAGCACGAGGGCCGAATGACCCTTCGGATCGACGCTGACGTAGTGCTTGGCCACATTGCCCTGCGGATCAATGATGAAGGTGTCGCGCCGGGCCATTTCGAGCGTACCCATGTACAGCTTCAAGGTGCCGTAGGTCGTGGTCACTTTCTTGTCGGCGTCCGCGAGGATCGTGAAGGGCAGGTTCTGCTCTTCGGAGAATGTCTTGTGCGATTCGACATTGTCGACACTGACACCCAGGATCACCGCGCCAATTTCACGGTAGGCGAAGATGTTGTCGCGGAATTCGCAGGCCTGGGTCGTGCAGCCCGGCGTGCTGTCCTTCGGATAGAAATACAGCACGACCCACTTGCCCTGGTAATCCTTGAGAGAGTGCCACTTCCCGGTCTGGTCCTGGAGTTTGAAATTCGGGGCGGCGGCGCCGACAGCCGGTGACTCCTGCGCGACAGCGGTCGCGCTCATCAACAGGGTCACGCAAACAATGGCGGCGCTCTGCAACAAACGCATCATGGTGGTTTCTCCGGTTCGGGCGATTGGCTCGCGCTGCTTGGGTGTGGCTGCGGGTAGCATAGTATCGCGGCCTGTAGCCAGATGACCATGACGCGACCCAAGGGTTCCCGATGATGAACAATGCGATGGCGGACCGTGGCGAGGGCCAGCCGCGGATCGCACTGGTACTGCCGGGTGGGGGCGCCCGTTCCGCCTATCAGGTGGGCGTGCTGAAGGCGATCGCAGGCTGGTGCCAGGCCGGCGAGCCATTGCCTTTTTCGATCCTGTGCGGCACCTCGGCCGGCGCGATCAATGCCGCCGTAATTGGCGCTGGCGCCGGCGATTTTCGCCGCGCCGCCGCCGAACTGGACCGGGTCTGGAGCAATTTCCGGGTCAGCCAGGTATTCAGGAGCGGTGCCGTGGACATGCTGCGCTCCGGCCTGCACCTGCTGCTGGCCCTGGTCTCGGGCGGCTGGCTGCTGGCCGTACCGCGGTCGCTTTTTGACAATACACCGCTGCGCGCGCTGCTCAAGCGCGAAATCGACTTCGCACGTCTGTCTCAAGCTATCAGCGCGGGCGCGCTCGACGCGATCGCAGTGACCGCAACAGGTCTTGGCGACGGCGAATCGGTCACTTTCATCCAGTCCGCACAACCTTTCGCGCTGTGGAACCGGGCCGGCCGGCGTGGCGTCGCTGCCGACATCAACATCGATCACCTGATGGCGAGTTCGGCGATCCCGCTGTTGTTTGCAGCGGTGCCGATCGGGCGCCTCCACTTCAGCGACGGTGCGATGCGCCAGACCATGCCGCTCGCGCCGGCCATCCACCTGGGGGCCGATCGCATACTCGTGATCGGAGCGCGCAGCTCGCATCGCGATCCGCCGGTCCCCGACAAGCCGCCTAACATCGGTGAAATGTTCGGTTTCATGCTCGATACGCTCTTCATGGAGGGACTGCACGCCGACCTGGAGCGGGTCGAGCGCACCAATGCCTTGCTCGATCACCTGCAAGCGTGTCCATTGCCACTGGGTCTGCGACGGATTCAGACCCTGCTGATGCTGCCGCGCAGCGATCCACGCGAGATCGCGATCGCCCACCGTGCCGCAATGCCACGCACTCTGCGGGCGCTGCTGCGGACGCTCGGTGTCGCCGGCGAGCGCGGTGGCCGGCTGATGTCCTATTTGATGTTCGAGGCGCCCTACACCCGCGAGCTGATCCGGCTCGGCGAGCAGGATGCCCACGCGCGCCGCGATGAGATCAGCTCATTCCTGGGCCTGGACCGTCATTTCGGCAAGGCGTTGTGACGGACGAGCAATTGCGGGTAGCGCTGCTTGAAGTGCGCGGCGAGGCGTTCGACCAGGTAGACCGAGCGATGCTGGCCGCCGGTGCAGCCGATCGCGACGGTCAGGTAGCCGCGATTCGCGGCCTCGTAGTCCGGAATTCGACCGTCCAGGAAACGCACGAGGTCGTCGGCCATGCGGTGCACCTGGGGGCTTGCCTCGAGGAACGCGACGACCGGCCCGTCGCGCCCGGTCAGCGCCTGCAGCGTCGCTTCCCAGTATGGATTCGGCAGCGTGCGCGCATCGAACACGAAATCGGCGTCGCCCGGCGTGCCGTGCTTGAAGCCGAATGACTCGAACAGGATGGACAGCCGGCCCGGGCTTTGCGGCTCGATGCGCTGGCCGATCAGGTCGCGCAGTTCGTGGACACTCATGCGCGAGGTGTCGATGACGAGATCCGCGCTGTCGATCAGCGGATGCAGCAGCCGCCGTTCTTCCGCGATCGCGTCGGCCAGACTGCGGCCGGTGCCTGCCAACGGATGACGGCGACGCGTCTCACCGTAGCGCCGCAGCAGCACCTCGTCTTCCGCGTGCAGGTACAGGATCTCGCAGCGCAGGCCGGCCTTCGTCAGGTCCGTGACCAGCGCAGGGATCGATGCGAGATCATCTGGACGATTGCGAGCATCGAGACCGACGGCCAGGCGGCGATAGATGGGCTCCTCGGTCTGAACCGAATGCGCGACCAGGCCCTGCACGAGACCGGCTGGAATATTGTCGATGCAGTACCAGCCGAGGTCTTCGAGCATGTTGAGCGCGACGCTCTTGCCCGAACCCGACAGGCCGCTGACGACGACGAGACGGATCATGACTGGCTGATACCGGTTTGCGGCCGCTTCACGCTGGCCGGCCGCGCACGACATCGCCTGCGCGATGATCGGTCAGCTTTTCCTTGTGCTTGCGCATGCGCCGGTCGAGCTTGTCTGCCAGCGCGTCGATCGCGGCGTACATGTCGCCGTCGATCGCGTCGGCATGGATCACGGCTCCACTGACCCCCAGTGTCGCCTCTGCCCGATGCTCGAGTTTTTCGACCGTCAGCACGCAGTGCACGTCGATCACATGATCGAAGTGCCGCACGACGCGGTCCAGCTTCTTCTCGACATAATCCCTGAGGGCCGGAGTGACATCGATGTGGTGGCCAGTGAGCGTCAATTGCATGGTTAACTCCTCTTTCTTGTGGCGACCCGCCGCCGCTCGCTCGAGGTCGGAAGGCCGAGCGCCTCGCGGTACTTGGCGACCGTGCGTCGCGCGACATGGACTCCGTCGGTGGAAAGCATCTCCGCGATCTGGCTGTCGGACAGCGGCCGCGCCGGTGATTCCTGGGCGATCAGCTTGCGGATTTTCGCACGGATTGCCG
Source organism: uncultured Steroidobacteraceae bacterium (assembly GCA_964473595.1). Lineage (GTDB taxonomy): Bacteria > Pseudomonadota > Gammaproteobacteria > Steroidobacterales > Steroidobacteraceae > SCUD01. The sequence goes on from CAYYQQ010000135.1 coordinate 6,005, forward strand.
TGGATGAAACACCGGCGCCGTCGTCGCCCGGCACCTGGCTCGAAAAGAAATAGCGGAATTCGAAGACGCCGCGCGGCGTGTGCAGGTACTTGCCAGTGGTCACCCGCGAGACCGTGGATTCGTGCATGTGCACGGCTTCCGCGACATCGCGCAGGATCATCGGTTCCATGGATTCCTCGCCGCGGTCGAGAAACGCGGACTGCCGCTCGACGATCGAGCGCGCGACGCGCAGCATCGTGTCATTGCGGATTTCGAGGCTGTGCAGCAGCCAGCGTGCTTCCTGCAGCTGGGTGCGCAACACGGCGTGATCAGCCGCACGCGTGAT
>CAYYQQ010000136.1:0-6221 GCA_964473595.1 uncultured Steroidobacteraceae bacterium
GCCCGCAGATGAGCGCCTACAACGCCTCGAAAGCGGCCGTGGTGGCGCTATCCGAAACGCTGTACCAGGAATTTGCGGACCAGCACGTGCACGTCGCGGCTGCAATGCCGGGATTCTTTCGCACGCGGCTGATGGATCATGCGCGGGCACCGGCCGCTGCCGCGGGATTTGCGCAGAAGATGATGGATGCGTCCAACCTCGAGGCCGACGAAGTGGCGCTCGAGATCGTCTCGCGCGCGGCGGCAGGTGCGACGCACATCGTGCTGCCCCGCAGCTATCGCTGGCTGTGGCGCTTCAAACGCCTCGCGCCGCGCACATACTTGCGCTGGATGGTGTCGCTGCAGAGGCGTTACGCTGCCCGTGCCGCGTCACCTCGCGAAGGAAGATGAGGTTGCCATGTATCTGGTCATGAAGTTGCTGCACATCGTCGTGATCATTGCGACCGGCATTGCCACTGCGGTGGTCGGCGGACTACCGTTGCCGCGGACCGGCTGGATTCTCTGGACGTTCGTGCTGATGGTCCTGAAACCCGGGCTCTGAGCGCCGGGCACACTATTCTTTATTTGAGGGAGCGCAGCGATTCGAGCGTCGTCTGGCGCAGCGCATCGATCGCCTCATCGATGCGCCGATACGCTTCGTCGTCGTCGGCGAGTCCGGCCGAGTCAGCCTGCCAGACGGTCCTCAATTCACCGGCATCGCGGACGACAGCCACGGGCATCAACGCCGCCAGGTCATTGATCGTCAGCATGTCGGCCCAGCCCATGCGCGGGTCCCCGCGCTGGTCGCCCTCGGTGAAGTGGGTGTAAAAGATGATCTGCTGAAGCGAACCGATCTCGGTGAGCAGTTCGAAGCCGGCCGCCCGGATGTTGCGGTTCCGCTCGGTGAGCTCATTGCGCCAGGTGTTGTAGCCGAGCGCCGACAGCGCAATGACCAGGCTGATGAGCGCCACGATGTTGCTGCGGAGCTGTTCGCGCATGCCCGGCATGGCCTGATGTTAGCGCACCCGCGAAGGCGCTAGTATTCCAGTCGGCAACCGGGGTGAACGATGGCCAGGCTTGAGGACCAGCAGAATCGCGGGCTTCCGCCGCCGCCGGCCGCCACGCGGCGGAGCGCAAACCCGTGGAGATTCTCCGAGACCGGCCGTAAACCGGAGCCACGGCCTGAACCGATCGGCCAGCAGCTGCTCGAGGAATTGATGCAGCAGGCGCCCGGTGGCGAAGGGCCCGCGCACGAGGGGTTCGCGCACGAGGCACCTGCGCACGAACAGGCGCCGCTACCGGCTGCCCCATCGCGCGCACGACCCGGCTTGGGGTTCATTGTGATCGCCGCTGTCGTGATCCTGATTGCGCTCCGCATATTTTCCGAAGCGCGCGCAACTGGCGTTTCGGCGAAGCTGATCGGGCCGCTGGTCCTGATTGCATTCATTGCGCATGGCTGGTGGCGGGCGCGTCAGCGGCGCGAGGCAAACAAGTCTAGGACGGGTTGAGCGGCAGCTTCCAGACCAGCGCCTGGTTGTTGGCCGGCATGCGATGGTCGGCCTGAAGGGTAAAGCCGATGCCGCGCGCCAGCGCATCCACCGCCTCGAAATCGCGAATACCACTCGCCGGGTCCCGCGCGTGCAGCATCTCGTCGAAAGATGCATTGCTTTCCGATGTGTAGGCGCCCGCGTACCGGAACGGGCCGTAGATCACGAGCACGGCGCCGGGTTTCAGGATCGCCGGAAGATTGGCGAACAAAGCTTCGACCTGACGCCAGCTCATGATGTGCAAGGTGTTCGCCGTGAACACGCCGTCCATGCGCCGCACGTCCCAGGGTGGCTGCGTGACGTCGAGCGGAACGGGCGCGCGCAGGTTCTTCGGCCCCTCATTGACGATGCGCTTGCGCAGGTCCGGCATTTCATCGGCTCGCTCGCTGGGCTGCCAGACCAGCCAGGGCATTTCAGTCGCGAAATGCATCGCATGTTGGCCCGTGCCGCTGCCGATCTCGAGGATGCTGGTACATCCCGCGAAGGCCTCGCGCAGGATCTCGAGTATCGGCCCCTTGTTGCGCTCGCAGGCGTCGGAATGCGGAAACATTGGCAAAGTATCGCGCGTTTCAGGAAAGCGCGAGGCCCCAGGCCGAAGCCAGGAACGCGATCGCCATGAGGCCAGCCGCCCATTGCAGGCCGGTTCTTCCGGGTGGCGGCATCGGGAGCTTCGCGCATAGCGCACCGAGGCCCGTGCCGACCGCGAACCCGGCCAGGTGCGCGAGCAGATCGGTGTTCTCGCCACCGGTGCCCGTAAATGCGAGCAGCGCGATGCCGCCGATCAACGGAGCGCTACGGCGCATCCACGGCGACCAGTTTCTCAGGTTCCGGCGCCAGCCATAAGCCGCGACCAGTCCAAGTGCCGTGAACACAGCCGTGGAAGCGCCGAGCAGCTGGTGATTGGGCGGATGCAGCATCGCGTCCACGCCGTAGGCGAAGCCGCCACCCAGCAGGATCAGCAGCCAGGCGATGCCCGGCCCGAACAGGCGCGCCGCGGGATAGCCAAACAGCGCGCCGAAGGCGAGATTCGACAGCAGATGCGGCAGGTCGGCGTGCAGCGTCAATGCGGTCAGCACGCGCCAGGCTTCGCCGCGCTCCAGGAAGCCGGCGTCGAGTATCCCCGCGGTGTGCCAGTTTTTCCCGCCCAGGTGCTCGACCGCGGCTAGCGTGACCGCGATCAGGATGAGCGCATAGCCGTAGACGCCATACAGGGCGTGCGGGTGATTCGGCCAGACCACGGGCGCCGCGGGCGGGCGGCGGTTCTCGCGCAGGTAATGCTGCAGTTCAAATGCTGCACGGGCGTGATCGTCGGGCAGGACCCAGAGACTCGAGCCAGCGGCGGTGGTCCGCCGTTCATAGGGAACGCCGACCGAGTCCAGCACCAGCGCCCAGTCGGCGCAGGCAGAGGGCGAAAGGTCGCTGGTCAGGGGTATCAGTGGCATGGGAACCTGCGATCGAAGGCCGGGGCATTTCTACATGGTGCCTATCGGAAAGGTATCAACTAAAGTAGCGCTTATGTACGCAGAGAAGCGCGAGCAGGCCCCGCAACCGGACGAGCAGCTCGGCCGCTGGATACTCGGCGGGCTGTTGCTGATTGCGATCGGCGCCGGTATCTGGTTCTGGCAGAAGCGGCACTCGGCCGATGACGTCCCGCCGGTCACCGACGAGGCAATTGCGACCGACGAGTCGCGGATACTCAATCCCATTGACCCCGCCGCGGATGACGGCACGGCCACATCGGCCGCGGACCGGATCGCAGCGCTGGTCGGAGCGCCGCGCTTTGAATCCCTGTTCATTACAGATGACATCGTACGGCGCATCGTCGCGACCGTGGACAACCTGCCGCGCCAGAAAGTCGCGATGCAGCTTTCGCCGGCCAAGCCACCGGCAGGCAGCTTCACAACGGCAGGCAGCGAGGATCAGCTGGTTCTCGGTGCGGCCAACTTCGAGCGTTACACGCCCTGGATCGAGCTCGTCGATTCGCTCGATCCGGATGCAACACTCGAGTTGTACCGGCGGCTATACCCACAATTCCAGGCGGCTTACGAGAGCCTCGGCAACCCGGACGGTTATTTCAACGACCGCGTGATCGACGTCATTGATCACCTGCTTGCGATGCCGGAGCCGCCGGAAACGATCGCGCTCACGCGGCCAAATGTGCTGTACGAATTCGCCGATCCCGCACTCGAGGCGCAATCAGCGGGCCGCAAGTTGCTGCTGCGCATGGGTCCGGGCAATGCGGCGCGCGTCAAGATGAAGCTGCGCGACTTGCGCGACCGGATCGCCGCGAAGCATTAGTTTGGTGCCGGGTCGCAGGTTCGCAGGTTCGTATCTAGTTACCGTGAACCTGCGACCCGGCACCAAGTGTCCCAGGTGTCCGCCACACGCCCTCGCGCCGCGGATCGGCGGCGCCTTCGGTCGTGCCGTCGTCATGTAGCACGACGCCGTGCAGTCCTGATTCTTCGCCGCGGCCCGATTTCACCGTAATGCCGCGCTCTGCGAGACCGGTGACAACCTCCGGCGAAAGCTTGGCTATTTCCCCGAAATATTCGTCATCCCGCGCGACCAGGTTTGGCAAGTCGATCGCCTGCTGCAATGTCAGCTTCCAGGCGAGCAGTCCAACCAGCGTCTTGGCGTTGTAAGCGAGAATTGCCGTCCCGCCCGGTGAGCCGAGCGCCGCGACCACGTGCCCTTCGCGATCGAGCACGATGACCGGCGACATCGAAGAGCGCGGGCGCTTGCCGCCCGCGACCGCATTCGCAACCGGTAGCCCGTCGATCACCGGGCGGTATGAGAAGTCGGTGAGCTGGTTGTTCAGCATGAAACCACCGACCGCGCGTCCGGAGCCAAACAGCGATTCGACCGTGGTCGTCATCGAGGCGACATTGCCCGCCGCATCCACGACCACGAATTGGCTCGTACCTTGAGCCTCAACTGTTGTATCCGCACCTCGTTGGATCGGCGCGGGCACGCCCGCGGCAGGGGCGGGGCCTGCGACTACGCCGATCAACGCGGCTCGACCCGCGACGTAGTCCGAGTCAAGCAGGCCGGCGACTGGCACGTCAACGAACGCAGGGTCGGCGACAAATTGATCGCGATCGGCGTACATCAGGCGGCTCGCCTCGGCGAACAGATACCAGGCAATGGGGTCTTCTGGCCCGCGCAGCGCAATGTCGGTGCGATCGAGCAGGGCCAGCAGCTGCAGCAATGAAACGCCGGAAGAGGGCGGCGGCGGCACGCAGACGACATACACGAGATACGGTCCGCACAACGGATCGCTGATGCGCGGGTGATAGCTGGCGAAGTCGTTGGCCACCAGCGTTCCGGGCCGCGGCTCTGCATGCGTGCGCGTGATGATGGCATCCGATAGCGGCGGCTCGAGCAACGCGCGCGGCCCGTGCGTCGCGATCTGCCGCAACGTGCCGGCATAAGCGGTATTCGTCAGGTGATCGCCCGCCTGGACCGGACTGCCGTCGGCACGCGAGAAAAGTGCGCGCACGTCGGGTTCGGCGGCTTGCGAAGCCGTGCTGTTCGCAAAACGCGCCAGCCGTTGGGGCACGGTGAATCCCGATTCCGCCGCACGGATCGCCGGCTCGAACAGGCGCTGCCAGGGTAGTGCGCCATGCCGCGCGTGCGCGGCGCCCAGCATCGCGATCGCCGCCGGTACACCGGTCGAACGCCCGGAGAGCACCGCATCGTGATAGGAGAGCGGTTCGCCTTTCTCGTCGAGGAACATCCCGGATGTTGCGCCCGCGGGCGCGACTTCACGTCCGTCGAATGCCGTGACCGCACGGGTCGTCGCGTTGTAATAGAGAAGGAACGCGCCGCCGCCGAGGCCTGAACTCTGCGGCTCGACCAGCCCCAGCATGGCCTGCACGGCGACCGCGGCGTCCGCCGCGGTACCGCCGGCGGCCAGTACCTCGAGTCCCGCCTCGACGGCCATTGGATTTGCGGCTGCGATGCCGGCTTCGCGATCGACGCGCGCTTCGCCCTGCGCGGGCAGCTGCGCGCAGGCCGTGAGCCAGATCGCAGCGAGCAACAGTAATAACTGTCGAATGAAAATCACTTGCTGGGTACCGGCTGCACTTGTGGCCGCCAGCCTGAAGCACGCGCCGCGGCCTCGGCTGCCGCATCCAGTGGCTCGCCGTCAATCGCGGCGTCAACAGCCCTCAGCACTGCCATCGGCATCGCGGTGATTGCGTGTGATCCAATTTTTCCAGGCGCGGCCGCAGGCGCGCGCGACAAGGTCGAGCTCGCCGTCGTAGCAGGCCTTCAGCATTTCTTCGGACAATTTCATCGCCGTTCGTCGCCAATCAAGGACTTGCGTGCTGGCAACGGCTGAGGATAGCAGGAACCTGGCGCCCAACCGAGGCCGCGCCGGGGCTCTTTCAATCGGTGGCAAGAGGTGTAATCTTTGACCGTGGACAAGCCATAGGAGGATCCTGCCAATGCACGACGAGCTGACTACGCTACCCGGTGTTGGGCCCGCCATCGCGGCGGATCTCCGGCACCTCGGCATTCACTCGATCCGGGAACTCGCCGAATCAAACCCGGAACAGCTCTACGCCCGACTCCGTAACATCACTGGTCATGAGCAGGAACCCTGCCTGCTCTACACGTTCCGCTGTGCGACTTATGCGGCACGCACGCCCGAGCCGCAGCAGGAACTGTTGAAGTGGTGGAACTGGAAAGACCG
>CAYYQQ010000137.1:0-6195 GCA_964473595.1 uncultured Steroidobacteraceae bacterium
CGCCGGTTCCTTGCTGGTATGAATCTCAGCGCGGCTCGGCGCCGGGCTCCGGGTCTGGCAATGGATAGGTGTGGGCTTCGGCCGCCGTCTTTTCCGCCGCGGGTGCCGCATTTTCAACAGCCGCCTGCTGGGAACCAGACGTGATGCGGCGGATTTCGGCGACCAGCTCGTCGGCGGGTGGCGGTGGTGCCTTCGTGCTCGCCATGATCGTTGTCGCGCTGTCCTCGCCATCGTAGAAATGCCGATTGCCTTTGGTACTGATGAAAATGCCATTACCCTCCAGCGACACGCCTGCGAACAGCCCTTTGGTCCGGGAGTAGGCGTAAATCTCGGAGTCGAAAGTCAGGCTGGTCGAGGCCATGGCCTCGCGGCCCACCGGGCCCGCGGCGACTGAGGCGTCGGCGCCGAGCGTCAATTTGCCGTCCGTAATGCCTTCGATGCTTCGCTTCGTCGTCAGCACGAGCACGATGTCGGCGACCTGGCCGCCCCACTGAAAGCCGACGCTGCCCCCACCGGTCTTTACAAAGACCGGATTGCTCCAGTCGCGGTTCGTATTTCGCACCAGCAGCACGCCACTTCCAAACCGCGCACCGAAGATGAATCCGACCTTGACCTCGCTGGGCAGGATCACGATGCCTTCCGCACGGGCCAGCAACTGGTCCGGGATCCGCAGGTCCGGCATCGACTGCAACTCGCGCAGCACGACCGCGGCGTTCTGGAGTGTGGCCTCCTCGCGTGTGACAGCCGACGCGGGGGCGCCGATCAGTGCACCGGCGAAGACTGCGCCAAGGATGAATCCGGGAAATTTCATGTCAGTGCTTCCTGTTAAGGGCCCGAGCGGACAGACCGTGCCAATCGTGACAGGTTCCCCGGCAGGCGGGCGCCTGGCCAAGTGTATCCGTTGTGCGACGGCCAGTCCGCGCCAATCGACAGCGCCACGCCGTATCGTCCAGACTGGGATGGTGATGATGCACCGATTCACAAGCGCGGTCACCACGCTGATGCTCCTGAAGCCGGTCGAGCAGCGCCCTGTGCTGAATCGCCAGGAAGATGCGCGCCGCAAGGCCAGTCAGGCCGGGTTGCTCGCAATGAAGGACCAACTCGAGGATCTGCGCGAGACGCTCGACACCAGCTTGCTCGCGGCGACCAAGAACCTGACCGCAAAGACCGACGGCCCGAGCCGCGCCGAGCGGCCCCTGATCACCTCCCAGGTCGCGACTTCGAGCGGCGGCATCAACACATCGGCGCTCAGTCGCGCGTACGGCAGTGGAACCGGATCATTGAAGGGCCAGGTGGCAACTCAGAGAGTGGCGTCATTTTCCGATGCGCTTGCCGCGGGAAAGGCGGAAGCGTCCCGCACCGGCAGGAGCGGCAAAGCCTCGCGCAGTCGCGAAGAGATCGAGATGGTGTTCGACCGCAACAAGGCGGCGATCTACGCAATCTATAACCGGGCGCTGCGCGACAGGCCGGAACTGCAGGGCAAGGTCGTCATCGAACTGACGATCGCGCCCTCCGGCGAAGTGACTGCCTGTCGCGTCGTATCCAGCGATATCGACGACGTGGATCTCGAGCGCAAGCTCGTGGCCCGCATCCGGCTGTTCCAGTTCGAAGCCAAGGACGTCGAGACCATCACGACCACAAAACCGATCGAGTTCTTCCCCGCCTGATTGCCGGCGATGCGCTACCATTGAGCCCTGGGATCGGTCTCAGGACTCCGCATGAATGTCGGCGATGGCAAGGTAGTCTTGATTCATTACACGCTGCGTGACGCGCAGGGAGCGATGCTCGGTTCCTCCGATGGTGGCAACCCGATCGCGTACCTGCACGGCAATGGCGGCATCGTTTTGGGTCTCGAAGAAGCGTTGACCGGCAAGGTCGCCGGCGATCGCATCGACGTCGTCGTTGCCCCCGAAAAGGGCTACGGGCTGCGTGACGAGCGCCTGGTCCAGATGATTCCCCGTGATCGCTTCCCCAACTCCGGTGCCCTCGCAGCGGGCCAGCAGTTTCATGCCGATGGGCCGCATCGTGGACGGCTCCTGACCTTGACGCGGGTTGAGAAGGATCTCGTCACCGTCGACGGAAATCATCCGCTGGCCGGGAAATCGCTGCATTTCAGCGTCGAGGTCAGGGAAGTGCGCAAAGCGACGCGTGAGGAAGCCACGCATGGCCACGTACATGGGCCGGGCGGGCACAAGCACTGACCGCTGGTCGAATCGTGATGTGGTGCGCCCTTGCGCGCCGCTTGTGAGCCCATCGTGAAGCACCGCCAAAATCTGCAATTCCCGACCAAGGAAACCGCGCTGCGCGAGGACGTGCACGCGCTGGGCTCGCTGGTGGGCGAGGTGCTGCGAGATCAGGGCGGTGAGGAACTGTTACGCCTCGTCGAAGCCGACCGCGTCGCAGCCATCGGGCGCCGTGAAGGCGAGCCAGAGGGCACGGTCACACTGGACATGCGGGCCGCTGGCCGGCCCGCGCAACAGGCCAGCGACCTGATCCGCGCATTCAGCAAGTGGTTCGAAGTTGTCAATCTCGCGGAACGCGTGCACCGCGTGCGCCGCCGCCGTGAATACATGAATCGCAGCGACCGGCCGCAACCGGGCGGGATCGGTGACTGCATGTACCGGCTCAAGGCGGCCGGTCTCGACGGCGGGCAGGTGCTGGGGCTGCTCCGTGATGTGACGATCTACCCGGTGTTCACGGCGCATCCCACCGAGACAACGCGTCGCACGATGCTGCGCAAGCAGCAGCAGATCGCGGATCTCATGATCGAGCGGCTCGATCCGACCCTGACGCCGGCCGAGCGCCGCTCAGTCTGGGAACGGATCCGCATGGAGGTGACCTCCGGCTGGCAGACCGAGGTGCATCCACGCGAGCGGCTGACGGTCGCCGACGAGCGTGAACACGTGCTGTTTTACCTGGCCGAGGTGATCTATCGCGTCGTTCCGGCGCTCTATGAGGAGCTCGGATACTGGCTCGAGACCGTATTCGGAGTGCCTTCCGACACCGCACGTTTGCCGCTCCTGCTGCGCTTCGGAACCTGGGTCGGTGGCGACATGGACGGTAACGCGGAGGTCCACGCAAAGACGATCCGCGAAACGCTGCACCGCCACCAGCAACGCATCATCTCGGCCTACTACGAAGAATGCCGCGCGCTGTCCGGCAAGCTTTCGCAGAGCGCAAGCCGGGTCGGCGTCAGCCGCGAACTGGAACAGCGCATCGCGGAATACGAAATCCTGTTGCCGACCGCGCGCCAGGCGACCTTGTTGCAGCACGACCGCATGCCTTACCGCGTGTTCCTGTCGCAGGTCGCGGCGCGGCTGCGGACGACCTATGAGGGCCGCCCGAATCACTACGAGTCCGCGGAGCACTTCATCCGCGACATCGAGATCGTCGCGGCGAGCCTGCGCAATAATCATGGACGGCATGCCGGTCAGTTCCCGGTCGAGCGCCTGCTGTGCCGTGCGCGCACATTTGGATTTCACCTGGCGACGCTGGACGTGCGTCAGCATGCTTCGGTGCATCGCGAAGTGATTCGTCAGGGACTCGCCCTTGCCGACTGGAAGAAACGCAAGGTGGATGCGCGCCGTGCGGTGCTGCGCGAGGCCCTGGCGCGCGACCGCGGCCCGCTCGGGTCTTTCGATGCGGTCGGACGGCGCACGCTGGCCGTGTTCGCGGCCCTGATCCAGGGCCGCCACAAGTATGGCGATCGCGCGACCGGCGACTATGTCGTCAGCGGAACCGAGGGGCCGGATGATGTCCTGTCGGTGCTGCTGCTGGCGCGCTGGGCCGACATCACGGATCGCAGCGTCGGTGAGGTCCCGCTTGATATTGCGCCGGTCGTCGAGACGGCAGCCGCTCTTGAAGGCGCCGGAGAAATCCTGCGCGGACTGCTGACTGAGGATACCTACAGGCGTCATCTTGCGACGCGCGGCAACCGGCAGACGGTGCTGGTCGGCTACTCCGAGAGCAACAAGGAGTGCGGCATCGCGGCGTCGCGGCACCTCGTGTACTGCGCGCAGACCGAGTTGATGAAAGTGGCCGCGGAGAGTGGCATCGAGCTCGCGCTGTTCCACGGCCGCGGCGGCACCGTAAGCCGCGGCGGCGGGCCACTTGACCGGCTGGTCACGAGCACACCTGCCGGCGCGACTCACGGCCGATTACGCGCCACCGAGCAGGGCGAGGGCATCAGCAATAGCTATGGCCTGCGGCGGATTGCGCTGCGCACCTTCGAGAAGGCCGTGTTCGCGGTGATGCAGGATCGCACCGGCTCGAGCAGCCTGGCCGCACTGGCAGAGCAGCAGCTGCCGCTGATGCGTTGCATCGCCGATGCCAGCCGCGCGCACTACCGTGCGCTCGTCTACGAAGACCCGGAGTTCCAGCGCTATTTCCGCGATGTCACGCCCGTCGATGTGATCGAGCGAATGCAGATCGGCGGGCGCGTCGCGCATCGCGACGGCAGCGGTATCGAGGCGCTGCGTGCGGTTCCCTGGGTCTACGCCTGGACCCAGAGCCGCCATTCTCTGCCTGGCTGGTTCGGTGTGGGGACCGGTCTTGATGCAGCCGCACGAGAACTTGGAGCCGAGCGGCTCGCGAAAGCCTGGTCAGGCTGGCCATACTTCGCGAATCTGCTCGATGACGTGGAGATGGAGCTGGTGCGTGCCGATCTCGAGATCGCCGCGCATTACGATGCGCTTGCGACCGGCCCGGCCGCCGGATTCGTCGAGGCAATCCAGCGCGAGCATGCGCTTGCAAAGCGCTGGATCACCTGGATCAAGGGCGAAGTCGATCTGCTCGACAGCCGGCCGCAGATGCAGCGATCCGTGCTGCTGCGCGCACCTTATCTCGACCCGATGCACCTGATGCAGGTCGATCTGTTGCGTCGCTGGCGGGCCAGCGGTCGCGCGGACCGCAAGCTCTTCGATGCACTGCTCGCAAGCGTCACCGGCATTGCGCTCGGGCTGCAGGCGACCGGCTGAAATGGCGGAATTGATGACACTGGCGACGCCGGGGCAAAGCGTCTGCGTGTATTGCGCATCGAGCCAGGCCTGCGATGCGCCATATCATGAAGTGGCGAAGCGCCTGGGCGGCCTGCTCGCAAAGGCGGGACGGGCGGTCGTTTACGGGGGAGGCCGCTCGGGCTCCATGGGGGCGCTGGCGGAGGGCGCGCTCGCAGCGGGCGGACGGGTGGTCGGCATCATTCCGAGATTCATGCAGGACCTGGAATGGGGTCACGATGAATTGTCCGAACTGCACGTCGTCGAGGACATGCGCACGCGCAAGCACGAGATGCTGACCCGCGCCTCTGCGGTGATCGCGCTCGCGGGCGGCACCGGGACACTCGAGGAACTTCTTGAAGCAATCGCGCTGAAGCGGCTGGGGCTGTTCCTGGGCCCAATCGTCATTGTCAATACAAAGGGCTACTACGATCCTTTGCTGGAGCAGCTTGCAGCCGCAATCGAGGGGCGCTTCATGGATAACCGCCACGGCAGCCTTTGGTCCGTCGTGACAGAGCCGGAGGCCGTGCTGCACGCGATCGAGACGGCGCCCGAATGGGACCCGGCGAATCGCGATTTCGCAGTCGCCCGCTGATTCGGATAAAATTTCCCCATGAACAATGAACGACCCGGTGATCCCGGAATGGACCCCGCGGCCCTGTACCGCGAAGACATTTTCACCGACCAGCGAGTCGGCACGATCCGGCGCATGACACCAGTGAAATCCGATGGAGGCGACGACCCGTCGCGGCCGGTCCTGTTCGTCGGGCAAGCGACGGTCATGACGCCGATGGGATCGCTGCCGCTGTCGTTCGAGCTCGATGCAGCGAGCCTGGCCGAGGCCGTGTCGCGGTTCGGGCCGGCCGCGCAGCAGGCAATCGAGGAGGCGGCGCGCGAATTGCAGGATATGCGCCGCCAGGCTGCTTCGTCGATCGTGATCCCCGACGCGGGTGCGGCGGCATTCAAGGGCATCGGCGGCAAGGGCGGCGGCGGCATCCAGATGCCCTGAGCGCCGGCCGCGTTGCTTCAAGCGCGTGCGTTATTGCGCGAGCCAACGCTTCATGTCATGCCTCACGCGGGCCATTGCCGCGCCCGTACAGTGCGCAGCATCCATGGCCGATCGGAATCGAGCTGCTCCTTGAACAACTCGCCGCGTCCCTGCAACGGTGTCCAGTCAGTGTATGCGCCGACCAGCGACCCG
>CAYYQQ010000138.1:0-6148 GCA_964473595.1 uncultured Steroidobacteraceae bacterium
CGAGGCGCGCGAGCCGCTCTACCTCGTCGATGCGAGTTTCTTCGTGTTCCGTGCCTACTACTCGGTGGGCCTGGAGATGACCGGCGTGGACGGCGAGCCCGTCAATGCCCTGTATGGCTTCAGCCGTTTTCTCGGCGACCTTCTCGAACAGGCGCAGCCGGTGCACATCGCGGTCGCCTTCGACGAGAGCCTCGCCAGTTCCTTCCGCAATGAAATCTATCCGGCCTACAAGGCCAACCGCGAGCCGGCGCCACCCGAGCTGAAACGCCAGTTCGCCTGGTGCCGCGAATTGTGTCGGCACTTTGGCCTCGCCGAGTTCGGAAGCTCGACCCACGAAGCCGACGACATCATCGGCACGATTGCTGCCAGATTCCGGGCACGCGGCCACCGCTCAGTGCTCGTGACCCGCGACAAGGATCTCGCGCAGTTGATCCACGCCGGTGACGCGTATTGGGACTGGGCCGCCGAGCGCCGCCTCGAATATGCCGATATCGAAGGCCATTTCGGCGTGCGTCCGGAGCGCATGGCGGATTTCCTCGCGCTGGCCGGTGATTCGGTGGACAACATCCCTGGCGTTCCGGGTGTCGGCCCGAAGACCGCGGGCGCCCTGCTGCGCGAGTTCGCGTCGCTCGAGGAGATCTACGACGGCCTCGAGCGCGTCGCGTCCCTTCCGATCCGCGGCGCCGGCAAGCTGGCCGCCAAACTTACCTTGCATCGCGAGGCAGCCTACCTGGCGCGGCGCCTGACGACCATTGCCTGCGACATGCCGATGGAAGTGACGGCGGAGCAATTGCGCCGGCGCAAGCCCGATCTTGCCGCACTCGAGACTTTCTACGATCGCGCGAAGTTCGGTGCGATGCTGCGCCGGCAGGCGCAACGCATCGCCGATCGCGCATGAGCGAAGACCTTGCCGCCGCGATGGCGGCGGCGCTCGGGCGCGGGCTCACCGCGGCACCCGAGGCAAAGGTGCACGGCGCCAGCATCAGCGATTGTTTCCGATGGCAGACCAGTCTGGGACCCGTGTTCGTCAAGCGCGTGCCGCTCGTGTGCCGCGCCATGCTCGATGCCGAAGTGGACGGCCTTGAGCGCCTGCGGCAGGCAGGCGCGCTGCGCGTACCCGCGTTGCTTGCCATGGGCAGCACGGACACTGAGGCATTTCTCGTTCTCGAATGGCTGGATCTGGTCGAGCTCGATGCCGCATCGGAAGAAAGATTCGGCGAAGCACTTGCGTGGCAGCACCGGAATCGCGGACCCGACTATGGGCTTGAGCGCGACAACTTCATCGGTGCGACACCGCAATCCAATCGCCCGATAGATGACTGGGTGGCGTTCTGGCGTGAACGGCGCCTGCTGTACCAACTGGATCTCGCGGCGAGCGGTGGCCACGGGGGGCGGCTGCAGGATCGCGGCCGCCTGCTTGCCGAATTGATGGACGTGTTCTTCGCGAGCTACCGGCCGGCAGCGTCTTTGCTGCATGGTGATCTGTGGAGCGGCAATCGCGGCGCGCTCGCCGACGGCACGCCGGTTGTATTCGATCCCGCCGTCTACTACGGAGATCGCGAGGCGGACATCGCGATGACCTGCTTGTTCCACGGTTTCGGGCCACGGTTTTATTCAGCCTATGCAGCGACCTGGCCGCTGGACCAGGCCGCGGGCACACGTCGAGGCCTGTACAACCTCTATCACGTGCTCAATCACCTGAATCTGTTCGGCGGCAGCTATCGCGAAAAGGCCGAAGGCCTGATCGACCGGCTTCTCGCTGCCACGGGACACTGAGACCGTTCCTGCAGGAAAGGAAACGCAATGAATCCGTCATTTATCCCTCTGCCCGGTTACCGGGAGTATCCACCCGAGGAAATGCTGGACCGCGCGCGCAGCTTTGCTGAGGAAATGCATCGGCGGCGCACGGTACGAGATTTCTCTGATCGGCCGGTACCGCGCGCGCTGATCGAGGACTGCTTTCGCGCTGCGGGCTCGGCACCATCGGGCGCGAACCAGCAGCCCTGGTATTTCGTCGCCGTATCGGATCCTGGCCTCAAGCAGCAGATCCGCGGCGCGGCCGAGCTGGAGGAACGCGAGTTCTACGCTCATCGCGCGCCGCCGGAATGGCTCGAAGTGCTGCAGCCGCTCGGCACTGACGCGAGCAAACCGTTTCTCGAGACTGCGCCCTGGCTGATTGCAGTATTCATTCGTCGCTTCGAGCGCCTGGCCGACGGAACCAAGCGCAAGCACTACTACACGGACGAATCGGTGGGTCTTGCCACCGGCCTGTTGCTGGCGGCGATCCACCACGCCGGACTGGTGGCGCTGACGCACACACCAAGCCCGATGAAATTTCTCAACAAGATACTCGGGCGCCCCACGGACCTCGAGCGGCCATTCCTCCTGCTGGTCGTTGGCTATCCGGCCACCGGCGTGGTGGTTCCCGACATCCACCGCAAACCGCTCGGCGAGATCGCCAGCTTCGTCTGAATGAATTGCTCGGCGCTGCGCCGCGGTTGATTGGCGCCTATGCCATTGTGCGGTGCAGCAAGATGGTGCCGCGCCACGAAGGCATTGGAGCATTTACCGAAGATTGGCGAATGGTGTTATACGATCCCAAATGATCGATTTCTCACAATCATTTGGGCCTCCCAATTGTAGTTAGGCCGCTAGATAGGTAGGAGGGCAACGATGGCGAAGATTACCGGAGTTGGCGGCGTCTTCTTCAAGAGCAAAGGCGACAGCGCTGCACTGGCAGCGTGGTATCGGAAGCACTTGGGCATGACGCTGGAAGATTTTGGCGGCGCTATCCTCAAATGGCCGGACGACAAGGCCGAGGATCAAGGCCTTACCGTGTGGCATGTCGCGGAGAAAGACAGCCAGTGGTTCAGCCCAAGCAAATCTCCCTTCATGATCAACTACCGGGTCGACAACCTCGGCGAGCTGCTGGAGCAGCTGCGTGCGGGGGGTGTAGAAGTCATCCAAGGACCCGAATCGCACGAGAACGGCAAGTTCGCGTGGATCATGGACCCAGACGAAAACAAGATCGAGCTCTGGGAGCCGAAGCTCTGGGACGAAAAGAATAAAGGTGCCTGAGAATGCTGCCTAACAACCGATTGCAGCGGACGGTCCGCTTCGCGGCCCGCCGCTGAACCGGAGCGTTAGGTGTCTTGTAACCCGTAACGTTATGGGTTACACTCAGCTTCGTGATCCGGTCATTCCGCCACAAGGGCTTAGCTAAATTCTTTGCGACGGGGTCCCGGGCCGGGATTCAGGTCCAGCATGCGGAACGTCTGAGCCTGATTTTGGCGACCTTGAACGCTGCCGCGGCTCTCGGTGACATGGCTTTGCCTGGTCTGAAGCTTCATCCAATGAAAGGGGGCCGCAGCGGCACGTGGTCGGTTACGGTTCGTGCCAACTGGCGGATCACATTTCGATTTGAAGGCAAGGATGCGGCAGACGTCGACTACGAGGATTATCACTGAGGTAGCTTATGAGGATGCACAACCCTCCACACCCTGGCGAAATCATCCGCAAGCTCTGTCTCGAGCCGCTGGATCTTTCGGTCACGGATGCCGCCGCCGCTTTGGGCATCAGCCGCAAGACGTTGTCGGCTTTGCTCAACGGCCGTGCCGGCATTAGCCCGGAGATGGCGGTGCGGCTGTCGATCGCTTTTGGCACTAGTTCTGAGAGCTGGATGAACCAGCAGACGCAGTACGATCTGTGGCACGCGGAAAAACGGCGCAAGGATTTGCGGGTGTCCCGCGTGGCTGCCTGACAAGACAACTAACTATGCGATGCTGCGATCGGCGCTTGTCGTCACGCCGCTTGCAGTCAAGGCAAGCGGCACGCCGACTGCGCGCCGCCGATGATCGCGAGCGTTAGCTCGACACTGAGTTGGTGATGAACGCTGACGATTGGTCCTTTGAGATTCGCGCCGCAAAGCCAGAGGATGCCGCCGCGTTGGTGGGACTTCTCGAGGAACTCGGCTTTCCGGCTGCCGTCGATGTGGTCGCGCAGCGGCTCACCGCGCTTGCTGACGATGGTGAGACCGTGTTCGTGGGAACCCGAGGCGTCGAGGTGCTCGGGTTCGTCAACCTGCACTTGACTCCAGTGCTACACCGCCCGACAGCGGTCGGTCGCATTACCGCGCTTGTGGTTGCCAGTCGGGCGCGGAGGCAGGGACTAGGCCGGGCATTGATCGCGGCTGCTGAGCGGCGCTTCGCCGACGCGGGTTGCGGCTTAGTAGAGGTCACCAGCAACCAGAAGCTCGCGGAGGCCCACGCTTTCTACCAGCAACTCGGCTACGCGATGACGAGCTACCGGTTCGGCAAAGCACTGTCGCCATCACGATGACAAGGTTCAACTGCTGGATCAAGATACGGGCTAACTGCACATGCACCTGTCAGAGCCGCGACAACGGTCGTAGAACCTTGTAGGCGTGCCACACGCGGTTCTGTAGATAAGGATGTATTTCGCTAGTTTCGTCCTGGTGAAGTACTCACTTCTGTGCAAGCGCCGTCGCAACCAGCCGGCGCCAGAATCGCTCGCGCAGGCCGCGCGGTGTTGCAAGCCCCATCCGAGCCAGCATCGGCGCGTGCGCCGGATTCCGCGACCTTGGCCGCAACAATTGAGCAAGCAGGCTGAGCCGGCCCGACCAGGATCCAGTGTTCGCCTTCAGCCGCCTCAGTTGCCGGCCGAGCGTGATTTCTCCCGTTGTGAGATCGCTGCCGAACGGCAATTCGCCGAACAAGCCGGCCGCGCGGTGTGGCGCAAGTGCGCGCTCAAGCATGCCGGGCAGGTTGTTTCGGTGTCGATCGTGGATCCGGTGACTCGCTGGCAGCTTGCCGGCGCGCTGCGTCTCTGCGAGCAGCGCGGGCTGAAAGCGCGAGTCGGTGATGTCGAGCATCGCGGCGGCGACCTCGGCATCGCTCTTCCAGCGCAGGTCTGCAACGCCGTATTCCGTGAGGCAAATGTCGCGCAGGTAACGCGGGATGGTCACATGGCCATAGTTGAACCGGATATTCGACTCGAGCTGACCGCCGCTCTCGCGTGTCGAGCGCACGGCGATCAATGAGCGGCCTCCGGACAGGGCCTGCGCCTGCGCGACGAAATTGTATTGGCCGCCGACGCCGCTGACGACCCGCCCGTCCGCGAGGCCGTCCGAGACGACTGCGCCGCCGAGCGTCACCATCATTGCCGAGTTGATGAATCGCGCATGCCGGCGCTGTTCGACTTTCAGTTCCCAGCCGGGGCCGGCCAGCTCGTTGGTGAAGCTCACCGCCATCATCAGGAACAGCGCGCGCTCGGCATCCGGCATCGCGCGCAATTCCTCATAGAAGGCGCGCGGCCCCAGCAGAAAGGCGCCGTGCAGGAGTGCGCCATCCGGCTGGACGCGACGCTTCAGGATCCCGGCCCGATAGAGGTCCAGGAACCCGTCCACGAACATCTCGGTCAAGCCGTAGAGCCCCTGCTCGAATGGCGCATCGCCGCCGATCGCGGTGCGCTCCGCCGCAAACCGCCCGCTGACGCCCGTGTCATCAAGCACCTGCCGCCACAATGCGTTGCGCTGGTGACGCAGCATCAGCGCGTAGACGATCGCGTCGCCGAGTTCACCAATACCGAGCTGCAGCGTGCCGCCGTCGCGAACCAGCATGCTGGCCGCGAGCGCGATCATGTGGTCGGCGGTCGAGATTGCCACGTTGGGCGGGCTGAACAGATCGTGATAGTCGCGCGGATCGTCCACGATGAAGTCGAAGGCGGATTCCGGGACGACCGCGTCGCCGAACATGAACGGCATCCGGTCATTCACCTGGCCGATGACCACAATGGCTTCGTCTGCGCGGCGGCGGGCCTCCAGCAGCGGCAAGAGGTCCACCGTGACATCGGGATTCGAGCCGAGGCTGATATTGCCGCCATCCGGTGTCACGCGGCGCGCGACCTGCTGCGCGATGACATTCGCGCCGGCGGCAAAAACGGCGCGGGCGACCTGCGTGTAGTTGATGCTCGCGTAGGACTGCTGCGCCAGTGGCGATGAGAGGTAAGCGCCTGGCTCCATGAAGAATTCGTGGATCGCAATGTTCGCTGGCAGCGTACCCGCCATCAGCGGCACAACCCATGCGGGGTCGGGCTGATCGCCGAATACCCGCGTGGCCATCGGCTCCAC
>CAYYQQ010000139.1:0-6083 GCA_964473595.1 uncultured Steroidobacteraceae bacterium
TATTTCCGCCGGGCGCGATGCCGATGCCGCCGACCTGCGCGGCCAGCGCGTCCGAGAGGTAATCGCCATTGAGATTCATCGTCGCGATGACGTCGAATTCCTCCGGGCGTGTCAGGATCTGCTGCAAAGTGATGTCCGCGATCGCGTCCTTGATCAGCACGCGGCCCGCGGCCAGCGCCTTTTTCTGCTCTTCATTGGCGGCGGCATCGCCCTTGGCGGCGCGTGTGCGTTCCCATTGGTCCCATGTGTAGGTCGTCTCCGCGAACTCGCGTTCGGCGAGCGCGTAGCCCCAGTTGCGGAATGCGCCCTCCGTGTACTTCATGATGTTGCCCTTGTGCACGATGGTCACGCTCTTGCGCCGATTTGCAATCGCGTACTCGATCGCCGAGCGCATCAGGCGTTCCGTGCCTTCCCGCGAAACGGGCTTGATACCGATGCCGGTGCTGCCCGGGAAACGGATCTTGCCGTAGTGCTTCGGGAAATTGTCCTTCAGCAGGGCAAGGAATTTCGTGTTCTCGGCGGAGCCCGCCTCGAACTCGATCCCCGCATAAATGTCCTCCGTGTTCTCGCGGAAGATCACCATGTCCACCTTCTCGGGCGAGCGCACGGGCGAGGGCACCCCGACAAACCAACGCACCGGGCGCAGGCAGACATAGAGATCGAGCATCTGGCGCAGCGCGACGTTCAGTGAGCGGATACCGCCGCCAATGGGCGTCGTCAGCGGCCCCTTGATCGAGACGAGGTACTCGCGGCAGGCCGCGACCGTCTCTTCGGGCAGCCAGGTATTCATCAGCCGATTGGCCTTCTCGCCGGCATAGACCTCCATCCAGGCGATCCGGCGCCGGCCAGCGTAGGCCCTGGCAACCGCGGCGTCGAGCACGCGCACGCTGGCCCTCCAGATGTCGGGGCCGGTGCCGTCGCCTTCGATGAACGGGATGATCGGCCGGTCGGGAACCTGTAGCTTGCCGTTGGAAACCCGGATCTTTTCGCCGCCTGCCGGCGGCGCAATGGTGACTGCGTTCATGTGCCTGGGAGTACCTCGGTGAAGAACAAATTTTAGCACAGCGCCCTGGTCGTCCTGCTCGTGCCGGATCGTGATGCGAACGGCATCCCGACGGGCATGTCATTGACCATTGGCAGGGTCCGGCGTAGTGTCTTACACGCCATGGGCTCGTTAGCTGACCTCCGCCGTCATCAGATCAGGGCCTCGCGCCTGGTTGCCGCGCTTGCAGCGGTCGCTTGGTTCGGGATCGCAGTCGCACCTTGCCAGGCGTCGACGGACGCAGGGCATATGGGCTCGTCGCACCACGGCTCGATGCCGGCAGGCAGTTGCGATCATTGTCCGGACGCGACCTCCGGTTCAGACGCGCCGTGCGCGATGGTTGCTGTCGGCGATTGCCTGACAAAAGGGCAGGCAATCGTGGAGCGCAGCCAGGCTGGCGATTTGCATCTACAGGCCGCGCCACCGCCGGTATACCCGAATTTCAACCCGCTTACTTCTGGCAACAGTCATCCAGCCAACGCCAGAATTCGACCGGTGCCCGTCGCTCACGCTTCTGTCCAGCAGCGTTACTGCACCTACCTGAAATAGCCATTCCTGCCGTCCGAGTTTTTTCGGCGCCCACGCAGGAGCAGGCATACCTACGTCACTCGACCTGCTGGCGCGGCCGGCCACATCGCCATTTCCAGATGAACAGCAAGGAGTCCGCAGATGAACAGGCAATCCGTAATCGACCGAAGACGCTTTCTCGCGGCTTCGGTAGCAATGCTGCTGGCCGGGCCCGCACTGGCCGCTCGCGATGTGATCGAAGTCTTCAAAAGCTCGACCTGCGGCTGTTGCACCAAATGGATCGGGCATCTTCGCGCCAATGGCTTCGAGGTGCAGGCACATGACGTTGACGACATCACGGTGTCGCGCGCGAGGCTTGGCGTGCCAGCGGCGCTCGGTTCCTGCCACACAGGGCGCGTCGGCGGCTATCTGATCGAGGGGCATGTGCCTGCAGCTGACATCCAGCGCCTGCTCGCAGAGCGCCCAAGTGCGGCCGGCCTTGCGGTGCCTGGCATGCCGCATGGTGCACCGGGGATGGAGGGCGATGCCATGGATCCCTACGACGTGCTGCTGTTCCAGCTGAACAGCCGCTACGCGGTTTATCAACAATACGGCGCCCGCTAGTGATCGCAGGGAGACCCGCATGAAGCGCATAGGAATGAAGAATCCACCTGACCGGAAGCAGGGTCACGCCATGACCGTGCTGCTGCTCCTTGCGATCGTGCCCACGGCGCTGCTCGCATCGCCCGCCGAGGGGTTCGATCCGCAACTGCAAGAACTACTTGCGGAAGCGGCGCACAACAACTCGGAGATCCGGGCAGCTGGCAACGAACGCGAAGCGGCGCAGCAAAGGATTTCTCCTGCGGGAGCGCTCGATGATCCGATGCTGGAGGCTGGAGTCATCAACGCCCCGCTGGCATCCCAGACCTTCAGGCGCGAAGACATGACCATGAAGATGCTCGGTCTGTCGCAGAGGTTTCCCTACCCGGGCAAGCGCGGCCTGCGCCAGGACGTCGCCGCGATGGACGCAGAATCCGTCTCGTATGCCTACCAGGAAACCGTCAACCGGGTGGCTCGGGATGTCAAGGCGGCGTATTTCCAACTTGCATTCGTCGTGGAATCCGCCCGGCTGGTGGAAAAGAACAGGCAGGTCCTCGAGCAGTTCCTGAAAATCTCCGAATCGCGTTATGCGGTCGGCCAGGGGACCCAGGCCGATGTACTCAAGGCGCAGACTCAACTGACGGGGATGATGGATGAACTGATCAAGCTCGCGCGCGAGCGCCAGTCGATCGGGGCAGAACTGGCGCGCGCCCTCGGCCGCGAATCGGATGCGGGCATCGCCGCGCCGGGGACACTGCCGCTGCCAGAGACGGCGTTACGGTTCGAATCGCTGCGCGAGACGGCGCTGGCGGAACGCCCCCAGTTACTGGGACTGAAAAGCCTGATTGACCGCAGCGCAAAGTCGCTCGATCTCGCGCGCAAGGACTATTACCCGGATTTTGACGTGAAGCTTTCCTATGGCCAGCGCGAGGACATGCTCGATGGAACGCCACGCGATGACATGGTGAGCCTGACGGTCGCCATCAACTTGCCGGTCTGGCGAGAAAGCAAGCGTGATCCCGCCGTCGCGGAAGCCATCGCGATGCACAACCAGGCGACGGACATGTACCAGGCGCAACTGAATGAGGTGTCTTCACAGCTGCGCCAGCAACTGGCGAGCGCCGAGCAAAACATGAAATCAGCTCGGCTCTATGAAACCGGCATCCTGCCGCAGGCCCGACTTGCCGTGGAGTCATCACTCGCCGCCTATCGGGTTAATCGTGTCGATTTTCTGACGCTGCTCGATGATCAGATGGCGGTACTCAATTACGAGATCAGCTACGCATCGGCCCTCTCGAATTACAACATGGCGCTGGCAGAGATCGAGTTTCTGGCTGGGAAAGCGCTGTTTTGAATTGGACAACGGGAACGATACCGGGACAGGTGGAATCATGAATCGAATGACATGGATCGGAACCGCTGCGTTCATTGCAGTAGTGGCCGCTGCCGGCTACTGGATGGGAGCGCGTAGCACCACACAGGCGCCGCACGAGGCAGTCCAGAGTGCCAAGGAGGAGCGCAAGGTTCTCTTCTACCGCAATCCGATGGGGCTCCCGGACACGTCGCCCGTGCCGAAGAAGGACGCCATGGGCATGGACTATGTCCCGGTCTACGAAGGCGATGAGCCGGCGCCTGACATGCCCGCCGGCACGGTGAAGATCAGACTGGACAAAGTCCAGCTTCTCGGCGTGAGAAGCGAGCCTGCCGAGCTGCGGGAACTGCAACGCATCATCCAGGCGGTCGGCACGATTCAGGCGAATGAACGGCTGCTATACACCGTGGCGCCTCGCTTCGAAGGCTGGATCGAGAAGCTCTACGTGAACACGACCGGACAATCGGTCAGTCGCGGCCAGCCGTTGATGGAGGTCTATAGTCCCGACCTCGCGACTGCGCAGGAGGAGTACTTGATAGCACTGCGCGGCGCCAGCAATTTGAGCGACGGCAATCCCGAGGCGCAGGCCGTGATGCAGCGGCTGGCCGAGGACTCGCTGCGTCGCCTGCGCAACTGGGAGATCTCTGACAAGGAACTTGAGGCACTGCAACAGGACGGCAAGCCCAGCAGGCTGCTAGTTTACCGCTCTGCGGCGAGTGGTGTCGTGCTGCGGAAGCCGAGCGTTCAGGGCATGCGTTTCATGCCCGGCGAGGTTCTGTTTGAGATCGCCGACTTGTCCTCGGTGTGGGTGCTCGTCGACGTGTCCGAGCAGGATGTCGGGCTGGTGCATCTGGGGCAGGAGGCGACCCTGAACATCGTTGCCTATCCGGGCAAGGCGTTCTCGGGCAAGGTGGTATTTCTCTATCCGACCATCGACACCGAGACCCGTACCGCGAAGGTGCGCATCGAGCTCGCCAACCCGGGCGGGCTGCTCAAGCCGGCGATGTTCGCCAACGTCGAGCTGGTTTCCGGCCACGCGCGCGGCAAGGTGCTGGCAGTGCCGGAATCGGCAGTGCTCGATAGCGGCGCGCGCCAAGTGGTCCTGGTGCGGCGCGGCGAGGGGCTGTTCGAGCCGCGCACGGTCAAGCTCGGAATGCGGGCCGACGGCTACATCGAAGTGATGGAAGGCTTGCAGGCGGGAGAGCAGGTCGTGGTTCGCGCCAACTTCCTGATCGACGCCGAAAGCAACCTCAAGGCGGCGCTCGAAACGTTCGGCGGGCACAGCGGCCACGGCGGCGGTCAGGTCAAGACCGACCCATCGAAGCCCGCGCCGGCAAACGCGGCCCAGGTGCACAAGGGGCATTGACATGCTGAACCGGATCATCGAATGGTCGGCGCGCAATGTCTTCATCGTCCTGCTCGGGACGTTCTTCGTCGTTGCGGCGGGCGTTTATTCGGTTGTAACGACGCCGGTGGACGCGATCCCCGATCTCTCGGACGTCCAGGTCATCATCTACACCGAGTATCCCGGCCAGGCGCCCCAGGTGATAGAAGACCAGGTCACCTATCCGCTTACGACCGCGATGCTCGCGGTGCCGAAGTCCAAGGTGGTGCGCGGGCTCTCGGTCTTCGGCGCCTCGTTCGTGTACATCATCTTCGAGGACGGCACCGACATCTACTGGGCGCGCTCGCGAGTCCTGGAGTACCTCAATTACGTTTCCGGGCGGTTGCCGCGCGGGGTCACGGCTTCGCTTGGACCTGACGCCACCGGCGTAGGCTGGGTGTACCAGTACGTGGTCCTGGCGAAAAATCGCACGCTGGAAGAATTGCGCACCATCCAGGATTGGTTTGTTCGCTATCAGCTCACCAAGGCGCAAGGGGTTTCGGAGATCGCCAGCGTCGGCGGCTTCGCCAAGCAGTACCAGGTGACGGTCAACCCGCGACTGCTGCAGGCCTACGGCGTGCCGCTGATGAAGGTGATGCAGGTGATCCGCGACAGCAATCGCGACGTCGGGGGACGCGTGGTCGAGCTTGCGGAGACCGAGTACGTGGTGCGCGGCCGCGGCTATTTGCGCGGCATCGAAGACCTGCAAACGCTCGTAGTCAAGGCCGAGGGCGGCACGCCGGTGCTGGTGCGCGACGTGGCGCGCGTCGAGCTGGTGCCCGAGGAGCGCCGCGGAATCACCGAGCTTGACGGCGAGGGCGAGGTGGTGGCCGGCATCGCGGTGGCGCGCTACGGCCAGAACGCCCAGGACGTGATTCACAACCTGAAGGCCAAGATCTCCGAGATATCGAGCGGACTGCCAGAAGGGGTCTCGATCCAGGCGGTCTACGACCGCTCCGACCTGATCCACCGCGCCATCAAGAACCTCAACCGCACGCTCATCGAGGAAAGCGTGATCGTCGCCCTCGTCTGCGTCCTGTTTCTGTTCCACGCCCGGAGCGCGCTGGTGGCGATCGTCATGCTGCCGATCGGCGTGCTGATCGCGTTCATCGTCATGGGGTTGATGGGGCTCAACTCGAACATCATGAGCTTGGGCGGCATCGCCATCGCCATCGGCG
>CAYYQQ010000140.1:0-5929 GCA_964473595.1 uncultured Steroidobacteraceae bacterium
AGGCCTTGACCGTCGTGACGCCGAGCGCGCGCACGGCTTCGGGAAGGCGCGGGATCGCCTGCGCAACGCGGTTCTGCACCTGCACGGCCGCGAGGTCGACGTCGGTGCCGCTCTTGAAGGTAACAATCAGCGACATCTGGCCGTCGGAGCTCGATGTCGACTTCATGTAAATCATGTTCTCGACGCCGTTGACCGCTTCCTCGAGCGGTGCGGCTACGGTGTCAGCGATGGTGCTCGGGTTCGCGCCCGGGTAGATGGCCGTGACCTGCACCGAGGGCGGCACGACGTCCGGATATTCGCTGATCGGCAGGTTCGGAATCGCCATCAACCCCGAGACCAGGATCAGCGTCGACAGCACCGTCGCGAGGATCGGGCGGTCGATGAAAATCCGCGAGAAATCCGTGTGCTTCGACATGGCGACTCAGCCGGCTGCAGGCGTGGGCGCCGCCGCTGGCGGCGGCTGGTCCGGCTGGTCCATCGGCACATCGCGCGGATTCACCGGCTGGCCCGGGAAGAAGATCTTGCGCATGCCGTTGACGATCACCTTGTCGCCAGCTGCGAGGCCGGACTCGACCACGCGCAGTCCCTCGACATGCGCGCCGAGCCGCACGTCCCTGCGCTGCGCCGTGTTGCCTTCGCCGATGACGTAGACGAAGCGCCGATCCTGGTCGGTCATCACCGCCTGGTCGTGGATCAGGAGCGCGTTGTCGCGCGAACCGCCCAGCAGTCGCACGCGCGCGAAGAGTCCCGGCGTGAACACGCCGTCAGCGTTCGGCAGCACCGCGCGGGCGCGAATCGTGCCGGTGGCGGGATCGAGCGCGTTGTCCACGAAGTCCATCTCGCCCTTGTGCGGGTAGCCTTCCTCGTTCGCCAGGCCGACCAGCACCGGGTTGGGCGCATCGCGGGAACTCTGGCGATTGCCGGTGCGGGCGAGATCCTGGTAGCGCAGGTACGCGCGCTCGTCGCCCGTGAACGTAACGTAGACGGGGTCCACGGAGACGAGCGTGGTCAGCAGGGACTCATTTTGCGTAACGACGTTGCCGGGCTTGACGAACGCGGCGCCTGCGCGGCCCGCGAATGGCGCCCTGACGCGCGTGAAGCTCAGGTTCAATTCGGCCTGTGTCAGGCGCGCCTGTGCGGAGAGCTTGTCTGCCTCGGCTTGCTGGAATTCGCCGCGTCGCGACTCAAGCTCACCCTGCGATACGGCGCGGGCGCTGATGAGCGCCTCTGCACGCGTGAGTTCCTGCTGCGCGAGCGTCAGGCGGGCTTCGGCACGTGCGAGGTCGGCGCGCGCAGCGTCGACGGCCGCGGCGTACTCGCGGTCATCGATCGTGAATAGCAGCGCCCCTTTCTCGACCAGGCCGCCTTCGCGGTAATGCACGCTGTTCAGGTGGCCGGTTACGCGCGGGCGGATCTCGGCTGAGTCGATGGCCTCAACATGACCCGAATAGTCGTCCCACTCGGTGATCGAATGCTGCACGACCGCAGCGACGCTGACACCCGGCGGCGGGAACCCTTGATGCTCACCCGAGCCGCCGCAGGCCGCCAGCGAAAGCGCGGCAATCGCGGCCGCAGTGAGGCTTGTTGGGCGGATGGCCGCGGCGTTTTGAGGCGGAATCATGCTTCAGGCTTCCTTGGCGAGTCTTTCCATCATGGCGATGAGCCGCGCCCTGGCAGGGGCCGGCATCGAGAACATCTGGAACAGTTCCTGCCACATCAGCCCTTCGGCGGCGAGGTGCAGGATGTGCATGCGCAGGTCGCGCTCGGTCCACTGCTTGCGGCCCAGCCGCTCCTGCAGTTCCTGCCGGCAAGGATCCATCAGGGATGGGTTGAGCGTCGCGGCAGAGAGCATCCCGCAAAGGAATCGGCGGTGCGACTCATCCTGCGAGGTGTAGGTGCGGATGAAGCCGAGCAGGCGCGCGGTATCGGGATCGCAGTCGGTCGGTGTCAGCGCGGTTTCGGACTCCTCCCACTGCGCGAAGTCCGACTCAAGCAGCCCGCGCAGCAGGTCTTCCTTGGTCGGGAAATGGTAGGTGATGCCGCCGCGCGTGACGCCGCTGACCTTGGCCAGCTCGTCGAAGGTCAGGCAGCCCGCGCCGTCCTGCTCGACGATCTGGCGCGCGGCGTCGAGGATTTTTCCCTTGGCTAGCGGCGGGCGTCCCATCGTGTAACTATACAGAACATTCTGTATAGCTTAAAGCCAGCCACGACGGCGGAAATAGACGTAGGGCAATACCGCCGAGACCAGGATGATCCCGAGCGCGAGTGGATAGCCGTAAGGCCAGCCGAGCTCGGGCATGACACGGAAGTTCATGCCGTAGATGCTCGCAATCAGGGTCGGCGGCAGGAACACCGCGGCCGCGACCGAGAAAATCTTGATGATGTTGTTCTGCTCGATATTGATCAGGCCGAGCGTCGCCTGCAGCATGAAACTCGACTTGTTCGCGACGAACGACGCGTGATCGGCGAGCGCGAGCACGTCGCGCGACATGCTGCGGTAGCGCGCGCGCAGCTCATTGGGGATCTGCACGGCGGTCGATTGCTGGATGAATGTGAGCTGGCGCGCGAGGGTCACGAGGCTTTCGCGCGCTTTTGAGGTCAGGTCGCCGTCGCGGCCGATGCGCTCCATCACGCCGCGCAGGTTACGCGCCCGGGTCGGCGCCTTGGTTTCCGGCGCAAACACGCTGGCAGACAGGTCATCGAGCCCGACGCCCACACGTTCGAGCACATCCGCGGTGCGCTCGATGATCGACTCAAGGAGCCCCGCCAGGATGCCGGGCGCTGTCGTCGCGGCCGCGGGATGGCGCTCCGCGTAAGCGATGAAGCGGCGGAATGGCAGTGGATCGACGTAGCGGTTCGTGATCAGGCGGTTGTGCGACAAAATGAACGTGACCGCGGCCGATTCAGGGCGGTCGGTGTCGATCTTCGTGACCACGGTCGTCGTCATGTACAGCGTGCCGTTTTCCTCGTAGAGGCGATTCGAGGTCTCGATCTCGCGCATTTCTTCGCGCGAGGGCACGTCGATCGCGAGCAGGCGCTCGACCGCGCGTTCCTCGGACACCGTCGGCTCGAGCAGATCCACCCAGACGCATTGTTCGGGGATCTCCGCCGGTGGCGGATCGAGGCGGTCGAGCCCCTGGTTGCCTGGAACGAAGCAGTTCAGCACGCCGGCAGCCGCTCAGGTTACGCCGTGCTCGCGGGCCGCCAGATCGTTGATCAGCTGCATCAGCTCCTTCCGTCCCCCCGCCATGCCGACATCGGTCAGGTACTTGCCCTGTACGACGACGATCGGCGTGTGATCGAGTGTATAGCGGTGCGCCAGATTCTCCGCCTGGTGCAGCTTGTTTTCGGTCGAGAATGTCCGGTAGTAGCGAGCGAAATCCTCGGCCGACACGCCGTGTGACATCAGGAATTCACGCGCCGATTTCTCGGTCGCCGCGAGATCCACACGATTGCCGCGCATGACCGTCAGCGGGTGGCCGCGGACGTGCACTTCGCGAAACACCTCGCCGTGCAGCTTGTCGACGAGGCCGAGCCCCTCGATCGTGAAATACAGCCGCGCATCCTCGCGCGTCACTTCATTGAAGATGACCGGCACGCGCTTCAACTGCATCCAGGCGGGCTTTTTGCCTTCCCAGGCCACCAGTTCCGGCTCGAGTTCGAAGCAGTGGGGGCAGCCGTACCAGAAGCCTTCGATCACTTCGACGCTTCCGGGCGCGGTGCTGACCGGCTGTGCCACCGCAAATTCCGTGTAATTTTCGCCCTTCTTCCAGCGCAGTGGTTCTGTCGCAGGCACCGCCGGCGCATTCGCCGCGACCGCCGCGGCGATCGGGCTCGTGGTCGTCGTGCCTTCTTCAACGGTTTCGCCGTCGCTTTCGCCGGCGGGCTGCTGTAACTCCGCGGGCGGCCTCAGCGACTCGGCATCGGAGGCTGGCATGGAGGCGGGCAGTGCAGCCTGCTGCGCAGGCTCCGGTGTCGCTGGTGTCTCGTCAGTCGCCTGCTTGCCGCAGGCGGTCAGCGAGCACATGGCAATGAGTACGCAAAGCAGGGGCCTCATCATCGGTGTCATCCTCTTAATGCTGCTGAATCAGCGCAGGCCCTGCGTGTAGGAGGCTAGTGCGCGCATTTCGTTGTCGGTCAGCCTGGCCGCGACCACTTGCATGATGTCGTTGCCCGGCGCGCGTCGCCTGCCTTCCGCGTAAGCCTTGAGCTGGTTGTACGTGTAGACCGCATGCTGTGTGCGAAGTGCCGGATACCTTGCTGGCCCGTTGCCCCTGCCCTGGGGGCCATGGCAGGCGATGCAGGCCGGCAGTTTGCGCTCAGAGTCGCCGCCCCGATAGAGCTTTTCACCGGTCTTGTAGATGGATGGATCGGCCTCGAGCCCTGCCGGTGTCTGGCTCGCAAAATGAGCCCCCAGGTCCTTCATATCCTGGTCGGAGAGCAATGCGGCGTTTGGCATCATCAGCGGATTGTCGCGCGCGCCCTGCTTGAACAGCGCAAGCTGGGCGGCGATGTAAGACTCATGCTGGCCGGCCAGATTCGGCCATTCCGGGTTGATGCTGCTGCCCGTGGCGCCATGGCAGGCCCCGCAAACCGCGGATTTCTGCGCTCCGGCTGCGGCATCGCCGGCGAGCGCTGGCGCAGCGAATATGGACAGGAGCACAAGCGAGCCAAACAGCGCGAACGTCATTTTCATCGGCGAAACTCTCCAGCAGTGCGTTGGGCGGGTGATCCGGGTAGCTGCTAGACTCTCCGCCGACGAGCCCGGAATTATACGCAAGCCACCGGTGCTGCCGTCCACCCACCGATGTCTCATTACCCCAGGGCCCGATTCCTGACAAGCGCCGATGCACCGGCCGGTTTCGGCGACGATTCCGGCGCCGAGGTCGCATTTGCGGGCCGCTCGAACAGCGGCAAGTCAAGCGCGATCAATGCCATCGTCCAGCGCCGCGACCTGGCCCGCACCAGCAAGACACCGGGTCGCACGCAACTGGTCAATTTCTTCGAGCTTACGCCTGGCCAGCGTCTCGTCGACCTGCCGGGCTATGGCTATGCGCAGGTGCCGCCGGCGATGCGCGCGCACTGGGGCCGGCTAATGAAGGCGTTTTTCGAGGTGCGGGATTCCCTGGCGGGGCTGTTCGTCATTGTGGACGCGCGCCGTGGGTTCGCCGACAGCGACAAGGTCATGCTCGAATACGCCTCTGCGCGCGGCCGCCCGGTGCATGTGCTGCTGTCCAAGGCCGACAAGCTCACCCGCAACGAGGCCCGCGAGTTGCTGAAGAAGACCCGTGCCCTGCTCGCAGGCCGGGCGACGGCGCAACTCTTCTCCGCCGTGACCGGCGCGGAAGTGGACGCGGCCCGCGGAGCGCTGGCTGCAATGCTGGCGCGGCGCCCGTTGCGGCCCGCTGGTTCCGACGCCAGTTAAAAAAACGCCCGACGATCCCGAAGGATCGCCGGGTATACAGGCCCGGCTTGGGGATGCCATCCGGGCAATCCGCTCAGGGAGGGGAGCGGGGAGCGTCTCACGGCGCTCGATACATTAGAGAGAAGCAAGCAGAAAAAAGTTCCGGCGAAAGGTCCGCGCGGAACGCCGTTGCACGGCGTTGATTCAGCAGGGCTTTCTAATGCGCCTCGTCCCAGTTTTTTCCGATGCCCGTGTCCACCTTGAGTGGCACCGACAGTTCCGCCGCGCTGCTCATGATCTTTGCTACTTCGCGGCGCACCTTGTCGACCGCCGATTCTGCGACTTCCAGCACCAGTTCGTCGTGGACCTGCATGACAAGTTGCGCGGGCACTGACTTGGCCGAGAGCCAGGCGTGCACGTTGATCATCGCGCGCTTGATGATGTCGGCGGCGGTGCCCTGCATCGGCGCATTGATGGCGCTGCGCTCGGCGTATTGCTGGGCCTGACGGTCGCGCGAGTTGATGT
>CAYYQQ010000141.1:0-5521 GCA_964473595.1 uncultured Steroidobacteraceae bacterium
CACAGGGCTTCGTGTCGCGGCGGGCATCACGCAGGGGCTCGCGGCCGGCGCGCAGTTGCCGGTGTTGCCGGTCAGCGATCTCGCCGCCGTCGCGTCGGCGGCAGCGCGCCTCTCGGGCAAGGACTGGATCCTGGTCTGCATGGATGCGCGCATGGGGCAGGTGTACTGGGCTGCCTTCGACTGCAGCGCCAGTCCGCCACACGCGCTGACCGAGGAAACCGTTGCGAATCCGGCCGAGGTCGTGCCGCCGGGCGAAGGGCCCTGGTTCGGCGCGGGCCATGGATTCAAGGCCTATCCGGCGCTCGCTGCAAGCCTGGGGGCAACGCTGGTCGGCATCGCACCGGAACTATTGCCGCGCGCGAGCGACATTGCGCGCCTCGCAGCCATCGACTTCGCCGCGGGCCGCGGCCTCCCGGCCGAGCAAGCGCTCCCGGTTTACCTGCGGAACGAAGTGGTGCATCGCCGCTGAAGGGTTTCTCCTGCCCCGGATGTCATAATTCCTCAACAATGAACCGGCAAGCTGTGCGGCTGCGCAAGGAGGAAACCTTGATCCTGGTCGTCGAAGACGAGCAGCCTATCCGCGACCTGATCGCCTTCGGCCTGCGCCGGGCCGGATTCCATGTCGCCCTTGCAGAGAATTGCCGGGTCGCCCGCGCAAGCATCGTCGACCGGCGGCCCGATCTGCTGCTCGTGGACTGGATGCTGCCGGACATGAGTGGCCTCGAGTTGACGCGCCAGCTCAGGAAGGACCCGGATACCCGCGACATCCCGATCATCATGCTGACCGCGCGAGCCGATGAGTCGGACAAGGTGACCGGCCTCGAGGGCGGCGCCGACGATTACATGACGAAGCCCTTTTCCGCGCGCGAACTGGTCGCCCGCATCAAGGCGCTGCTGCGGCGCATGACGCCGGCGCGCGACGAAGGCCGCGTCGAATTTGCGGGACTCGTGCTGGATCAGGCCGGCCACCGGGTTCTCGCCGATGGTCATGCCGTCAGCCTCGGGCCTACCGAGTATCGCCTGCTCAGTTTCCTGATGACCCATCCCGATCGTGTGTACGCGCGCGGCCAGCTGCTCGACCGGGTCTGGGGCGGCAATGTCTATGTCGAGGAACGCACGGTGGACGTGCACATCCGGCGGCTGCGCAAGGCACTCGAGTCGAGTGGTTACGACCGCTTCGTGCAGACTGTGCGCGGTGCCGGCTATCGCTTCTCGGTGCAGGAAGGCTGAATCGTGTCACCGGCATGGTCCTTCGCGCTCGCAAGGCTTGTCGGCGCCATCGCAGCGGCAATCGGCCTGGGCATGGTGTTCGGTCGCATTGGCCTGTGGCTCACGGTCGTCATGGGTGGCTTGCTCTGCCTGCAGCTCGTCAATCTTTTCCGGCTACAGCGCTGGCTTCGGCACCGCTCGCAGGAAGCGCCACCCGATCTCGGTGGCGTCTGGGGTGATGTCATCGCGCTGATCGGTCGCATCTACCGGCGCAAGCAATTCCACAAGCGTCGGGTGACCCAGCTGTTCCGCGAGTTCCGGCGCCTGACCGCTGCGCTTCCCGATGGCGTCGTGCTGCTGTCTCCTGGCCACGAGATCCTCTGGTTCAACAAGGTGGCCGCGCTGATGCTTGGCCTACGGCGCGCGGCCGATCGCGGGATGCCGATCGAAAATCTGATCCGGCAACCGGAGTTCTCAACTTACTTGCAGAACCCCGTCAGCGGTGCTGGAGTCGTCGTGCGCATGCAGGGTGGCGAAAAAACGCTGATGCTCATCGTGGTTCCGGCGGGCGGCCAGCTTCTGATGCTGGTCCGCGACGTCACGCGTGAAGCCCTTGTTGAGCAGATGCGCAAGGATTTCGTCGCTAACGCCTCGCACGAGTTGCGCTCGCCGCTCACGGTCATCGCGGGCTATCTCGACCAGCTCGGCGACGATACCGGCCTGGGAGAGGAATGGCGGGAGCCGGTTGCGGATATGCGCCTCCAGGCGGAGCGCATGCGTGAAATCGTGGAGGACCTGCTGGAACTTTCGCACCTGGAATCGAGCGCCGACGAGGCGCCGATGCTGCCGGTCAATATGCCAGAACTGCTCGAGCGCCTGGTGCGCGAGGCGCGGGCATCGGCAGTGATACCGCCGCGCTTCGAACTGGACATCAAGACAGACAGGGACCTGCTCGGGAGCGAACGTGAATTGCACTCGATCGCGTTTAACCTGATCTCGAATGCCGTCAAGTACACACCCGCGGATGGCACGATTGCCGTGCGCTGGACCTGTGACGATGCCGGTGCGCATCTTGCGATCGTGGATACCGGAATCGGAATCGCGGCCGAGCACCTGCCGCGGCTGACCGAGCGGTTCTACCGGGTCGATCGCGCGCGCGCGCGCGCAAGCGGCGGATCAGGGCTCGGACTTTCGATCGTCAAGCACGGCCTGCAGCGGCACGGCGGCTGGCTCGAGATCACGAGTGTCGAAGGCCAGGGCTCGGCCTTCACTGCGCACTTTCCGCCGCGGAGATCGCCTCCCGCTGCCAGCGTTCCCGGCCGCGCCCGCGGCTGACGCATTTCTGTAACAAACGCCCATTACAGTAGCGGCCGATGAAAGGCACCCGGCCACTGGCTGGCGTGCACAGCCTGAAGGCCAGCACTGGAGGAATCATCGTGTACAGGAAAGTTCTGATTGCGGCCCTTGCGGCGACACTGGCCGCTCCGGCGGCCGTTGCGCAATCCGCGCGCGACTACATCAGCATCGTCGGTTCCTCGACGGTGTTTCCATTTACGTCGACAGTTGCCGAGCAGTTCGGCCGCGCCAGTCAGTTCAAGACACCGAAAGTCGAGAGCACAGGCACTGGTGGCGGCATGAAGCTGTTCTGCTCGGGCGTTGGTGTGCAGTACCCGGACTTCACGAACGCGTCGCGGCGCATCAAGGCGACCGAACTCGCCGACTGCAAGAAGAACGGCGTCAACGACGTCGTCGAAATCAAGGTCGGCTTCGATGGCATCGTGCTGGCGAATGCGAAGGCATCGCCTCTCTATCGCCTGACCAGGAAAGACATCTACCTGGCGCTCGCGAAGCAGATCCCGGATCCGGCGACGCCCACGACGCTGATCGCGAATCCCTACAAGACCTGGAAGGAAGTCAATAAGGCGCTTCCCGCCGTGCGCATCGAGGTACTGGGACCGCCGCCGACCTCCGGAACCAGAGACTCCTTCCTCGAGCAGGTCATGGAACCCGGCTGCCAGACCTACCCCTGGCTCAAGTCGCTGAAGGACGTGGATGAAAAGCGCTACAAGCGCGTCTGCACGACGATCCGCGAGGATGGGGCCTTCATCGAAGCCGGTGAGAACGACAACCTGATCGTCCAGAAGCTGGGCGCGAACCCGAATTCGATTGGCATCTTCGGCTACAGTTTCCTCGAGGAAAACCTGAATTCACTGCATGGCTCGACTATCGAGGGCGTCGCGCCCGACTTCGAGACGATTTCATCGGGCAAGTACCCGATTGCGCGCGCGCTGTATATCTACGCCAAGAAGGCGCATGTCGGCGTGATTCCCGGCATGAAGGAATTCCTCACCGAGTACACCAGCGAAAAGGCATTTGGTGACGAGGGCTACCTGGCGGACAAGGGCCTGGTGCCAGCACCAAAGCCAGACCGCGACAAGATCCGGAAAGATGCCGCGGCACTGACCACGCTCAAGGGTGTTTGAGATTACCAACGGTTCACCGACAAGAGACACTGGAAGCAAATCTATGCGAAACATCATCACGGCGAGTGCATTGGGGCTGGTCATGTCCGCGCCGGGCCTTGCAGCTGCCGCCACGACCGATCAGGAACGGGCTGATATCGAGGCGCTGAAGCAGCAGGTCGCGGTCCTGCCCGCGCTACTCGCGCGCATCGAGCAGCTGGAAAAAGCGAATGCCGCGTTGCAGGGGCAGGCGCCGACCGCGGTTACGGCACTCGAGACGCGGGTTGCGGCCGTCGAGGAGTCGAATGACAAGCAGTCGGACCAGCTGGCGCAGGGAATGGCGTCGGAATGGGCCCGCAACATCAAGTGGAAGGGCGATTTCCGCTACCGGAACGAGCAGTTCAATATCGAAGGAGTCCCAGCGGATCGCGTGCGTGACCGGATCCGCGCCAGATTCGGCCTCGAGGCCAGGATTAATCCCAATGTACTGGTGGGATTCGAAATCGCCACCGCAGACATCCTGGATCCGCGGTCGACGAACTCGACACTGGATGACAATAACCTCCGCAAGGCCATCGGCCTGAATCTGGCGTATGTGGACTGGAGGCCGCGCGACGGCATGCTGTTTACTGCCGGCAAGCAGAAGCAGCCCTGGCTCAAGGCGGGAAACAGCCTCCTCTTTGACGGCGACGTCAACCCGGAGGGCATGTCATTCCAGTACGGCGCCAAGACCGGTCCCTTCGCCAAGGCCTGGGGCTTTTGGTTGAACGAGGATGGTTCTGGCGCCGACGGCAATGTGCTCGGCACACAGCTCGGTTACGTCTTCACCGGCGGTCTGACGCTGGCGGCCGGCTATTGGGACTATGGTGCGATCCAGAACCAGCCGATCGTTGCATTTAGCGGATCACCAGCCGGCAACACCGTCTACACCGCGGATGCGAGCTGCACCACACCCAGTCCCACGGGCACGACGCGCTGCTACACCTACGATTACAACATTGCGGCGGGGGACGTGCAGTGGGCGGGCATGATCGCTGGCAAGCCGATCCTGCTATTCGGGACGTACATGGAAAACATGGACCCGAGCACGCTGAACAGCGCTTACCAGCTCGGTTTCCTGTTCGGCAAGGCGGCCGATCCGCACACCTGGGAATTCGGCGCATTGTATGAGCAGGCAGAACGCGACTCGCAGTTCGGTGCATTTATCGACTCCGATTTCGGCGATGGCCTGACGCAGGGCAGAGGCTATGTGGTCCAGGGCTCATGGGCCCCGGTCAAGAACATGAACCTGAAGGCCACGTACTTCATCAATGACCGGAACTACGACACGACGTCGGAAGCCGAGTACAAGCGGCTGCAGCTCGATCTGAACTACAAGTTCTGATTGCGGTAGTGCTGCGATATGATGGATCAAGGTCGGCGCAACCGACCAGGAGTGCGGGGCATGGAAGCAGCTGACCTGGGCCAGCACATATCGCGGCGCTTCAACGAGGACATGGAGCGCGTGCGTACCCGTGTCATGCAGATGGGCGGCTTTGTCGAGCAGCAGCTGCAGCAGGCCGTCATCGCCCTAGTCAACGGTGACAGCGAGCTCGGCGAGCAGATCGCGCGCGATGACTACAAAGTCAATCAGATGGAGGTCGAGATCGACGAGGAGTGCGGCCGGATCATCGCGACCCGGCAGCCGACCGCGTCCGACCTGCGCGTCATGGTTGCTATCATCAAGACCATCACCGATCTTGAGCGTATCGGCGATGAAGTCGAGAAGGTCGGGTTCACCGCCGCCAAGCTGGCCTCGATGGAAAAACCTGCGGATCACTATCGCGAGATCCGGCACCTTGGCAAGCTGG
>CAYYQQ010000142.1:0-5495 GCA_964473595.1 uncultured Steroidobacteraceae bacterium
ATCCCGCGCCTTCCCGAAGCCGTGCGCGCGCTCGGCGTCACGACGGTCAAGGCCTCGCCGACCCTGACGATGGTCGTGCACCTCGATTCGCCGGACAAGCGCTATGACGCGCTGTACCTCTCGAATTTCGCAAACCTGCGCGTGCGCGACGAACTTGCGCGCCTGCCGGGCGTCGGCCAGGCAATTAACTTCGGTATCGGCAATTATGCGATGCGCGTCTGGATAGACCCGGAGCGCGCGTCTGCGCGCGGCCTTTCGGCCAGCGACATCGTCAATGCGATCCGCGAGCAGAACACCGAGGTTTCCGCCGGCAGCATCGGTAGCCCGCCGACACCGGTCGGCACCGTCATGCAGATCGCGGTCAACGCCCAGGGCCGCCTGGCTTCACCGGAGGAATTCGGCGAGGTCGTGCTGAAAGCGGACGGAGACCAGCTGACGCGGCTGAAGGACGTCGCCCGCATCGAGCTGGGCGCCAACAGCTACGCGATCCGCTCGCTGCTCAACAACGATGATGCGGCAGCCATCGGGATCTTCGAGGCGCCCGGCGCCAACACGATCGAGCTGTCGCAGGCGATCCGCGACCGCATGGCCGATCTCGGGCAGAACTTCCCGGAGGGCGTGCACTGGTCGGTCGTCTACGACCCGACCGTGTTCGTCAAGGACTCGATCCGCTCGGTCATCACGACGTTGCTTGAGGCCATCGCACTTGTCGTGATCGTGGTCGTATTGTTCCTGCAGACCTGGCGCGCCTCGCTGATCCCGCTGGTCGCGGTGCCGGTTTCGATTGTCGGCACCTTCGCCGTGCTGTGGCTGCTCGGCTTCTCGATCAACGTGCTGACCCTTTTCGGCCTGGTGCTCGCGATCGGCATCGTCGTGGACGACGCGATCGTCGTGGTCGAGAACGTCGAGCGTCACATCGAGGACGGCATGACGCCGCGCGATGCCGCGCACCAGGCGATGAGCGAAGTGTCGGGACCGATCGTCGCGATCACGCTGGTGCTGTCGTCCGTGTTCGTGCCGCTCGCCTTCCTCGGCGGCGTGACCGGTGAGTTCTACCGCCAGTTTGCGGTGACGATTGCGGCTGCCGTCATCATTTCGGGCTTCAACTCCCTGACGCTGTCGCCGGCACTCGCCGCGATGCTGCTGCAGCCGCGTGGCGCGAAAAAAGATGCCTTCGGGCGTGCAATCGAGCGCGCCGTCGGCCGGCAATTTGCTGGCTTCAATCGCGTGTTCCGCAGTTTTGGAAAGCGTTATTCGGGCGGCATCGGCGGCACCATCGCCCGCGCGCCGCGGCTGCTCCTCATCTACGCGGTGCTGGTCGTCGTCACCGTGCTCGCCTTCCGGGCGGTGCCGGGCGGCTACATCCCGACCCAGGACAAGCAGTACCTGTTTGCGGTGCTGCAGCTGCCCGAGGCCGCGACGATCGACCGCACCGACGCAGTGATGCGCAAGATGGGCCAGATCGCGATGGATGTGCCGGGCGTAGAAAACGTCGTGCATTTCCCGGGACTCAACCCCATTCACTTCGTCGCCACGCCGAATGTCGGCGTCTTGTTTGCCGTACTCGAGCCGCAGGGAGAGCGCGAACTGGAGGCCGGCGAGATCGCCGCACGCATCAACATGGGCTACAGCCAGATCCAGGAGGGCCTCGCCTTTGCGCTGCTGCCGCCCCCCGTTCTCGGCCTGGGCAATGCGAATGGCATTGAGCTCTACGTGCAGGACCGGGCCGGCATCGGTTACGGCGAACTCTATACGCAGACGCTCGGCCTGGTCGGCGCACTCGGCGGCACCGAGGGCTTCGACCCACTCGGGACCTTCACGGCCTACCAGTCGAACGTGCCGCAACTGGATGCGAGCGTTAACCGCATCAAGGCCAAGGAGATGGGCCTTGCGCTGACCGACGTATTCGACACGCTGCAGGTCTATCTCGGCTCTGCCTATGTCAATGACTTCAACTTGTTCGGACGCACCTACGCCGTCTATGCCCAGGCGGATGCGCCGTTTCGAGCGACGGTGCACGACATCGAGAGCCTGAAGGTCCGCAACAGCCGCGGCGAGATGGTGCCGCTCGGCAGCGTCGTGGACATCAAGCCGAGCTTTGGCCCGGATCCGGTGATTCGCTACAACGCGTACCCCGCGGCCGACATGGCGGCCGCCGTGAATCCGGCCCTGCTGTCCTCGAGCGAAGCGCTCGAAAAGCTAAGCGCGATCGCAGGGCAGGTGCTCCCGCGTGGCATGGCGGTTGAATGGACCGGCCTCACATACCAGCAGGTCACGCAGGGCAACTCTGCGCTCTTCGTGTTCCCGCTCTGCGTGCTGCTTGTCTACCTGGTGCTCTCCGCCCTGTACGAGAGCTGGTCGCTGCCACTCGCGATCATCCTGATCGTGCCGTTGTGCCTCTTGTCCGCAATCGGCGGCACCTGGCTAATCAATACGATTCAGGGCCTGTGGCTCGCGGTCTCGCCACCGGCATACGCGCGGACATTCCTCGACAACAACATTTTCACCAAGATCGGGCTCGCGGTGCTGATCGGGCTCGCCTGCAAGAATGCGATCCTGATCGTCGAGTTCGCGCGCGACCTCGAGGAACAGGGCAAGGGCATCGTCGAGGCCGCAATCGAGGCCTGCCGCCTGCGCCTGCGCCCGATCCTGATGACGAGCTTCGCCTTCATCGCGGGTGTGACTCCGCTGGTGTTCGCCTCCGGCGCCGGCGCCGAGGTGCGCTACGTCATGGGCGTGACCGTTGTGTCCGGCATGCTGGGCGTGACATTTTTCGGGCTCTTTTTCACGCCGGTGTTCTATGTCGTGCTGCGCAAGTTCGTGGAAAGGCAGCATGAGCGCCGGGTTGCGCGGCTCGCCGCCGAGGGAGCCCATCGTGACTAAGGCCATTTTCACCGCAGCAATCGTCACGCTGCTCGCCGGCTGCACAGTCGGGCCACGCTATCAGCAACCGGAAGTCCCGCTGCCAGCAAGCTTCGACCAGGCGACCGTGGAAGCCGCCCGGCAACCCGCCGGCTCGAAGCTGTGGGCCGCATTCGGCAGCTCGGAGCTGGACGCGCTGATTGCGCGCGCGCTCGAGGCCAATACGACCATCGCTCAGGCCGCCGCGAGATTTGCCGAGACACGGGCCCTGAGTGGCTTGTCGACTTACAGCTGGTTCCCAACGGTCACAGCCGAGGGTGATCAGGAGCAGAGCCAGTTCAGCGGCCTGGACCCCTTTTCGGAGCAGGGACAGTTCGAGACCTGGCGCGCGGGCTTCGACGCTATCTGGGAGATCGACCTGTTCGGCAGCCTGCGTAACCAGCAAAAGGCAATAGACCGCCGCGCCGAGGCGGACGCGGCTTCGCTCGCCGATGCCCGTCTTTCCATCGTCGCCGAGACCGCGCAGGCCTGGTTCTCGCTGATCGGCGCGCGCGAACGGCTCGCGCTGCAACGTCGCCAGCTCGCGAATCTCGAAGAGAATGTTTCAATCCTGCAGGCGCGAGTGGATGCCGGCAATTCGACAGCGCTCGATCTGGCGCGAGCGGAGGCGCAGGCCCGCAGTCTCGCCGCTTCCGTGCCCCAGGCCGAAGCTGATGTCGTGCGCCAGGAACAGCGCCTTGCCGTACTGACTGCCTGGCCGGTCGCTACCCTGCGTTTGCAGCTCGCATCAACGACGACGATTCCCGCTCTGCCCACGCTGGTCGCAACCGGTACGCCAGAGCAATGGCTCAAGCGCCGCCCGGATATCCGCTCGGCAGAACGCCAGCTAGCTGCCGCAACCGCCGATGTTGGCGTTGAAGTCGCGGAGTATTTCCCGAAGCTGGAGCTTCTCGGCAGCTTTGGCTGGACCGGGCAGTCACGCGACCAGATCGGCGATAGCGCGGCGGAACGCTGGCGCTATGGTCCATCGCTGAGGTGGAGCTTCCTGAACTTCGGCCGCGTGCACCAGTATGTCAACGCCGCCGAAGCACGCGCCGACGGCGCCGTCGCGCGCTACCAGGAAACCGTGTTGCGCGCACTTGAGGAAACCGAAAATTCGCTCGCAGGCTTCCGCGCCGCCAACCAGACCGAGGATGAGTTGCGCGCAGCCGCAGCTGCCGCCGGAGAGGCTGCAAGACTTTCGCAGATGCGATACGACGTCGGCGCGAGCGATTACCTCACCCTGCTCGACGCCGAACGCACGATGCTGGCCCTCGAGGATCAGCATGTGCAGGCGGCAAGCCGGCGCGCCACCGCCCTCGCCGCCCTCTACAAGACCCTCGCCGGCGACTTGTAGGTGCAGAACGCCCGGATCGCCCACCAGACTGCGAGCGCGGCCAGCAGGTGCTTGAGGCTGTGGCCGCTCAGGAAGCCGGTCACACCGTAGATCGCCGCGTCGAAATATTCGGCGAATTTTGCGAGCACATAAGCGACGAGCGTCGCCCACAGCCAGCCATCGCGAAGTCCGCGCCCGCTGAACAACAGCAGCATCAGCGGGATCAACAGCATCGGCAGGAATTGCACGACGGCATAGGGCCGCAGATCGCCACGACTCTCGAGTTCCGACCAGTACCACCAGGCGACGGACGCGATACCCGCGATGACTAACGGCCACAACAGCATCCGCCCGATGCGCTCCGACACGCGATCCTGGATGACTGCCGAGAACAGCGCCATAAACGCGACCGTCATCGAAAGCCGATCCCAGATCAGCGTCGGCGTCGACGGCGCCCAGTGGTAATACGCAGAACCAAGACCGACCAGCGCAACACCGATGCAGAAGACCAGGTACTGCGTATGCAGCGCCTGAACTTGCAGCCGCGAGCGCCACGCGAGCCCAATCAGACCCACCAGCAGAAATGGCAGGTTGCTCGCGACATTCCAGAAATTCGGGATGCCTAACAGCGCGTTGCGGTCGGCAAACGCGTGATAGCCGGGGTCTTGAGGAATGCGATCCAGCCAGAAGGCCGCGGCGACAGCGGCAGCGCTCACCGCGCCAATGAGCACGCGCCTAGGCGCCGATTCGATCACGACTGAGACCCATGCAGACGGCTATGAACCGCGTTCCATGCTCTTGATCTTGCCATCCACAATCGTCACGACCATCGGGGCCGCCTGGGTGCCGCGATCGTAGGTCCATGTTTCGATGGTCGACGTGCCACGCTTGACGCGGCCGCCGCCGGCAACTGAAGGACCGTAGACGTCGATCGTTTCCGCCAACTTCTGCGTCGGCTCGCCGCACTTCTGCAGCAACTCGTCCACCGACATTTCCCTGGAGGCGATCCACTGGCCGCAGCGGAAGTTCTCCGCGAATGCGGGTTGGCTGACAATCAGCGCGGCTGCCAATGCGCTCGACATGATTCGATTCATCAAACCTCCTGACCGACGTCATAGTCGTCGTTCAGTTGATACTCACCGGCATCGAATGCCTTGCGAATTTTCAAGGCCCGCTCGAAATGCGATTCCGGGACCAGAACGCGAACGCCGCCAATGGCAGTCGTCAGAAACTGATTCGCCTGCACCATATGTGCATC
>CAYYQQ010000143.1:0-5465 GCA_964473595.1 uncultured Steroidobacteraceae bacterium
GCCGCTGCCGGCGCTCGCGGGCAGCATGCAGCTTGCGAATGCCGCCACGGCGCTCGCGGTGCTGGAGGCCGCGGAGCCGGGGTTGCTGGTTCCGGATGATGCTGCGCGCGCGGGACTCGCACGCGTGCTTCTCCCTGGCCGGTTCCAGGTCGTCAGCAAGGATCCGGAGTGGATTCTGGATGTTGCCCACAACCCGGATGCCGCGCGCGTGCTTGCCGCCAGTCTCGCCGCGCGCCAGACCCGCGGCCGCACTGTCGCGGTCTGCGGCATCCTGGCCGACAAGGACATTGACGGCATCGTCTCGGCGCTCCGAAGCCAGGTGCAGGAATGGGTCGCTGTCAGGCTCGACGAGCCGCGATCTTTGCCAGAGTCGGAGCTTGCGGCACGAATCGCATTGCGAACCGGTGCGCCGGTTTCGGCGGCCGCCAGCGTCGCCGCCGGATGCGAGCACGCGGCTGCGGCCTGCGGGGAGGGTGATCGTATTCTCGTGTTCGGTTCATTTCATACCGTCGGTCCTGCCCTGGTACATCTCGGCTTACAATTCGATCGCAATGGACGTCAGGATTCGTGAAAGACTGGTTGGAGCACTGGTACTGGTGGCGCTGATCGTGCTGCTCGTGCCCGCGCTGCTGAAAGGCCCCGGCAGCGCGAGCGACCAGCCCCCGGCAGCGGTCATTAAGAGCGTCGAGATCACGCTGGACGGTGCGGCAGGGCCTGCGGAAAACGATGTCCTGGTGCCGGAGCCCGAAATCGTCCGGTCCAAGCCGGAAATACCGGCGTCTGTGACGCCGAAATCCATCGAGCCGGCGCGGCCGGCGGTCGAGCCGGCCAAGCCAGCAGCCACCCAGCAGGCGGCCTGGGCAGTGCAACTTGGCGCGTTTTCCAGCCGAAGCAAGGCGGACCGACTGGTTGCCAAGCTCCGTTCACGCGGCTATTCGGCATTCGTGT
Source organism: uncultured Steroidobacteraceae bacterium (assembly GCA_964473595.1). Classification (GTDB taxonomy): domain Bacteria; phylum Pseudomonadota; class Gammaproteobacteria; order Steroidobacterales; family Steroidobacteraceae; genus SCUD01. The sequence continues at coordinate 949 of CAYYQQ010000143.1, forward strand.
TCGAGTACCCAGCCGGCGGGCAACTGCTGCACCGGGTTCGTGTCGGACCGGAACAGGATCGCGCACGCGCGGTTGCAATTGCCGAGCGACTGCGCAATGACGGCTTCCAGCCGGTGGTCGCGCCGCACCCGTGAAACGCGTCCGGCTGCAACGCGAATTCGTGGCAGCAAATCAGAGTTTCCTTTTGCCATGTTCGGCTAGAATGCCGTTCGCCCCGATGGAGCCACGGCCCGATGAATGGCGCTGACCATCTCTTCACAGTCATCCTGCTGATATCGCTCATCCTGGGCTGCCTGCGCGGCATTGTCCGCGAAGCCATTTCGCTGCTGTCCTGGCTGATCGGCTTGTGGCTCGCCTGGCACTTCTCCTATCTGCTTTATCCCTGGCTGGGCGGCACGCTCGCGGAACCGGGCATACGCGAGTGGACTAGCCGGGCGATTGTCCTGTTCCTGACTCTGCTGACTGGCTCAGCGGTCGGCGCCATCGCTGCGCACTTCGTTCACCGCGCCACGGGTCTCGCAATGATGGACCGCATGCTCGGGGGCCTGTTCGGGCTGATGCGCGCCGTCGTCGTGATCGGACTGCTGGTGATCGGCGGCAGGGCGGTCAATCTCGATCTGGAACCGTGGTGGCAGAAGACGAATTCCATGCCGGTGGCCGAAGCCGTCGCCAACTGGCTCGAGCGCTATGCCGAGCCGGCCGCCGCCACCTTGCTGGAACGAGCCGCCAAAACCCCGGGGAGCTGAGGCCATGTGCGGCATCGTCGGCATGGTCGGCACGGGCCCCGTCAACCAGAGAATCTACGATGCGTTGACGGTGCTGCAGCACCGTGGTCAGGATGCGGCGGGCATCATGACGATGGACGATCGCGCGCTATTTTCGCGCAAGGACAACGGCCTGGTCCGCGACGTGTTCCGCGAGCGCGACATGCGCCTGCTGGTCGGCCATGCGGGCATCGGCCATGTGCGTTACCCGACCGCCGGCTGTGACAGCGCCGACGAAGCGCAACCGTTCTACGTGAACGCCCCATTCGGCATCGGCATCGGCCACAACGGCAACCTGACGAACGCCGACGAGCTGACGCGCACGATGGTGGCGGAGGACCGCCGCCACCTGAACACGCGCTCGGACTCGGAAGTGCTGCTCAACGTGTTCGCGAGCGAACTGCAGCGCTCGACCGCCGCGCGGCCGGCGGCTGCGGACGTCTTCCGGGCGCTCGAAGCCGTTTTTCGCCGTTGCCGGGGTGGTTATGCGGCCGTCGCGCTGATCGTCGGCCATGGAATCATCGGGTTCCGCGATCCGCATGGCATCCGGCCACTGGTGCTCGGGCGGCGCGAGACACCACGCGGGCCGGAATGGATGCTGGCATCCGAGAGTGTCGCGCTCGACATGCTCGATTTCGACCTGGTCCGCGACGTCGGCCCCGGCGAGGCGATCTTCATCGACCTGCAGGGGAAGATGCATGCGAGGCAATGCACGCCGGCGGCGCTGCACACGCCCTGCATCTTCGAGTATGTCTATTTCGCGCGCCCTGACTCGATCATCGACAACATTTCGGTGCACAAGGCACGCATGCGGATGGGCGAGAAGCTGGCAGAAAAGATCGCGCGCCTGCGGCCCGATCACGACATCGACGTGGTGATCCCGATTCCCGACACCAGTCGTACCAGCGCGGCGCAGTTGGCGCTTTCGCTTGGCGTCAAGTATCGCGAAGGCTTCGTCAAGAACCGTTACATCGGGCGGACCTTCATCATGCCGGGGCAGGAGCAGCGGCAAAAGTCCGTGCGCAGCAAGCTCAATGCAATCGATCTGGAGTTCCGTGGACGCAATGTACTGCTGGTCGACGATTCGATCGTGCGTGGCACGACCTCGGCGCAGCTGATCGATCTGGCCCGCGAAGCCGGCGCCCGCAAGGTTTATTTCGCCTCGGCGGCCCCGCCGATACGATTCCCGAATGTCTATGGCATCGACATGCCGGTCGCGACCGAGCTGGTTGCCGCCGGCCACAGCGAGGACGAGGTGGCGAAGATCATCGGCGCTGACTGGCTGATGTACCAGGATCTCGACGACCTGATCGTCGCCTGCCGCCACGACCATGCGCGCATCACGACCTTCGATACTTCCTGTTTCTCGGGGCATTACGTCACGGGCGACGTCACGAGCGAGTACCTCGCACGTCTCGAGCACGATCGTTCGGACGGAGCGCGCGCGCAGCGCCTGCTGGACTTGCAGGGCGGCCGCGCGGCGCGCGCCGTCTGAGCTGTGCGCCGATGGCCGGCGCGCACAGTGACCAACGCCGCGAGCTTCTGCTGCATCTGTACCGGGCTGCGCTGTCTGCCGTAGACGGCCGCCGGCGCGTGCGGGCGGCACTCGCCGCGGACCGGGACGAACGGCCCGTAAGCATTCTGGCAGTCGGCAAGGCAGCATCGGCGATGACGCAGGGTGCGCTCGATGCACTGGGTGCGCGGGTGGTGCGCGGTCTGGTCATCGCGCCAGACGATGCACTGGCACATGATCTGCTCGCGTTCCCGCACATCACCTGCCTCGCGGGCGACCATCCGGTCCCCGGCGAGCGCAGCCTCGCGGCAGGCAGCGCGGCGCTCGCATTCGCGGGCGCAACTGCCGCCGGCAGCCGCGTGCTGTTGCTGGTCTCGGGCGGGGCATCGGCGCTCCTCGAGGTGCTGGCACCAGGCGTCACACTCGCCAAGTTGCAGCGGCTCAACGAATGGGCCCACTCCGAGGCCGTCGACATCGTGGCACTGAATGCCGGGCGCGCCTCGCTGTCCCTCGTCAAGGCCGGCCGCCTGCCGCGTCTGTTTCGAAATTCTGAAGTCGAGGGCCTGCTGATCTCGGACGTACCGGGCGATGATCCTGCGGTGGTCGGGTCGGGGTTACTGGCGAGCCCCACCTGCCGCGTCACGCTGGTTGGCTGCCTCGACGACGCGCTGAATGCGGCGCTGCGCGCGGCGCGCACGCGCGGTCTCGACGCGCGGCGCTCACCCGCGCGGCTTTCCGGTGATGCGGTAGCGGCGGCCCGCGCCGCCTGCCACGAGTTCGCCGTTGGCAGCTCGAATCTGCAACTCTGGGGCGGCGAGACTGTGGTGCGACTTCCGGCGCGGCCCGGGCGCGGCGGACGTTGCCAGCACTTCGCGTTGTCAGCGGCGCAGCAGATTGCCGGCCACCCGGAACTCGTCGTCCTGGCTGCGGGAACCGATGGGCGCGATGGCGCGAGCGAGGATGCCGGAGCAATCGTCGATGGCGACACGCTCGCGCGCGCGCGGGATGCTGGCTACGACTCCGCAAAATGCCTCGAGGCGGCGGATAGCGGCAGTCTGCTCGAAGCCGCTGGCGATCTGATCTACACCGGACCGACCGGCACGAATGTCGGCGACCTGGTAATGGCCCTCAGGTTAAAATGACAGCATGACGGCCCGAGTTCTGATCATCGACGAACAGGGTATTTACCGGCGCCTTTTCGCGCATCACGTGGCGACCGGCTTCGATTCGCCCAGCATCGCCGAATACGATCCCGTGGCGAGTGGCAAGCTGCCGGCCGATTTTTCCGGCAGCGCCTACGACGCAGTACTGCTGGGGGACGCGCCGGGCGCCGCGGATGGCCTGGTGTGGTTGCGTGACCTGTGCCGCCGCAATGGCTTTCCACCGGTCATCTACCTGCTGTCGACGCCGACCGCGGAATCCGAAGAGGCCGCCATTGCGGCAGGTGCGCATGCCTGCCTTTCGAAGCACAAGATCGACCACGCCCGGCTGATCGCGGCGCTGCGCGGGGCGCAGTCGCGGCGCGGCCAGGTCCTGCCACCGTCGCCGCGCGTGGATGACTCGCCGCGTGCGACGCGTTTCGGCGATACGACGATCCGCGGTTACCGGCTCGTCAAGCAGATTGCCGAAAACCCGGTGTCTTCCGTGTACCTGGCGCAGAGCGAGCGGACCGGTGAACAGGTGGTGCTGAAGGTCTTGCGGCAGCCGCCGGAAAATGGTTCCGGCGAAAAGACATTTGACCGCTTTCTGCGCGAGTACCAGATCGCCGCGGACATCACGCATCCAAATGTCGCCCGGGTCCATGGCGTCGGCGTCAGTGACGACCACGCCTTCATCGTGATGGAGTACTTCCCGGTGGGCGACCTGCGGACCCGCATCAAGGGCATCATCCAGCCATTGCAGGCCCTGATATTCCTGCGGCAGATGGCCGAAGCGCTCGTAGTCCTGCACCGGGCGGGGGTGCTGCACCGTGACCTGAAACCTGGCAACGTCATGCTGCGCGACAAAAATTCGGTCGCCCTGATCGATTACGGGCTGTCAAAGCAGATTGAACTCGATGCGGCGATCACCGCCAGCGGCGAGATTTTCGGCACGCCGTACTACATGAGCCCGGAACAGGGCCATGGCCGCGACACGGACGAGCGCAGCGACATCTACAGCCTGGGCATCATCTTCTACGAGATGCTGATGCGCCGTAAGCCGTATGTCGCCGGCACGCCGATGCAGGTGATCTACAAGCA
>CAYYQQ010000144.1:0-5372 GCA_964473595.1 uncultured Steroidobacteraceae bacterium
TTCCCGGCGCGCACCGCCGTGAGTCCCTGTGCGAGCCAGCGCCAGGCGACGACCACGTGTCCCAGGCTGTCCAGATAGAGCGTGGCGTTGGCGAGAGCCCGTTCGGGATCTTTCACCATGGCGCCGACCAGGATTTCCGTTGTTCGCCCGACATCCGAAAGCGTTGCCGCGAGGGCTGCCGCGTATTCCGCCAGTTGCGCCTGATCGCGCGCGAGCGCAATCGTTTCCATGATGCGTGCCGCGAGTTCGCGCATTGCGCCGCCACCCTGCATCGAGACCTTGCGCCCCAGAAGATCGAGGCCGTGGATCCCGTGCGTCCCTTCGTGAATGTGATTGAGCCGATTATCCCGATACAGGCGCTCGACGGGGTAGTCGCGCGTGTAGCCATAGCCGCCCAGCACCTGGATCGCGAGCTTGTTGGCCTCGAGGCAGAACTCCGACGGCCAGGATTTCGCGATCGGCGTCAGCAGTTCTAGCAGCAGATGCAGGCTATTTTTCCTGGCCGGATCCTCCGCACAGCGCTCCTCGTCGCTGAGCCGCGCGCAATACAGCACCAGCGCCAAACCGCCTTCGACCCAGCATTTCTGCGCCAGCAGCATCCGGCGCACGTCGCCATGACGCAGGATCGGCACCTGCGGCGCCTTCGGGTCCCGTGCGCCGAGCGGCCATCCCTGCGGGCGCTCGCGCGCATAGGCGAGTGCATGCAGGTAGCCGGCGTAGCCGAGCGCGACGGCATTCATGCCGACGCCGATGCGCGCCGCATTCATCATCTGGAACATGTACTCGAGGCCGTGATGCGGGAGCCCCACGAGCTCTGCACGGCAGCGGCCCTGCTCCCCGAATGACAGCACGCAGTTGACGGTGCCGCGCCAGCCCATCTTGTGATTGATGCCGGCAAGGCGCACGTCATTGCCGGGACCCACGGCGCCCTCGTCATTGACGCGATCGCGCGGCACGGCGAACAACGAGATGCCGCGCACACCCGGTGGCCCACCGGGAATCCTGGCGAGAACCAGGTGCACGATCGTCTCGGCGAGCTCGTGATCGCCGCCGGATATCCGCATCTTGCTGCCTGACAACAGATAGCTGCCGTCGTCCTGGGGCAGCGCCTGGCAGCGGATGTCGCTCAGCGACGAGCCCGCGTGCGGCTCTGAAAGGCACATGGTTCCCGTAAAGCGGCCGGCCAGCATCGGGCGGGCAAGCCGCTCGCGCTGCCCGGGGCTGCCGAAGGTGATCAGCAGATTCGCGGCGCCGGCAGTCAATGTCGAATAGGAATGGAATGCCACATTGGCGCTTCCAAATACGGCCGACGTGGCTTTGGCGATCAGGAGCGGTAGCTGCATCCCGCCATCCTCGGTGTCGAAGCTCGCGGCCGTGAATGCCGCCTCGTTGTAGGCGTCATACGCCTGCTTCGTTTCCGGGATCATCCAGACCCGCCCATCGACGACGCGCGGCTCATCGACGTCGCAGGCGGCGGCATAGGGCGCAAAGCGCTCCTCGGCGATCCGGTAGGCGCTCTCGATCACGCCATCGAAGACCTGTCGATCGTGCTCGGCGTAGCGTGGCAGCCGGCACAGCCCCTCGGCATCAAGGACATCGAAGACCTGAAAATCGAGGTCGCGGCGCGGTATCGTCATGGCGGGATCCGGCACAAGCGCAGTGGCGCGCTACGCCGATTGTAGCGAGCGGCGCCTGTAGCAGCCCGCCGGAATGCTAGGATTTGGTCGCCGATCAAGGCGGCGGCTGGGGGAATTCATCTTGAGCGACGGCACCTTCGATTTGAGCGGCCGCGTGGCGCTGGTGACCGGTGCGAGCCGCGGCATCGGCCGCGCGATCGCGCTGTTGCTGGCTCGACACGGCGCTGTGGTGGTCGTCAGCAGCCGAAAGCTCGAGGCCTGTGAGGTAGTCGCCGGCGAAATCCGTGCAGCCGGCGGCAAAGCATCCGCGCTTGCCTGCCACATCGGCGAGGTCGGGCAGATCACTGCCGCGTTTCAAGAAATCGATGCACGCCACGGGCGCATCGACATCCTCGTCAACAATGCTGCGGCCAATCCCTATTTTGGTCCGGCCGTGGACATGGAAATCACCGCGTTCCAGAAGACGGTGGACGTCAACATCCGCGGCTTCTTTTGCACGTCCATTGAAGCGGGCCGCCGCATGATCGCCCAGCGCAACGGCGCGATTGTCAATGTCGCCTCCGTGAACGCCTTTCGCCCCATGGACGGGCAGGCTGTCTATTCGATGACCAAGGCAGCGATCGTCAACATGACCCAGGGGCTCGCCCGGGAATGGGGACGTCAGGGCGTGCGCGTCAATGCGCTGGTGCCGGGGCTGGTCGAGACGAAGTTCGCAGCCGCAGTGCACAGCGACCCGAAACGCCGCGCGATCGCCGAGAGCCTGACGCCGCTCGGGCGGATCGCCCAACCGGGGGAGATCGCGGGTGCCGCGCTCTACCTAGTATCTGACGCAGCTTCGTTCACGACCGGTAGCTGCCTGACGGTGGATGGCGGTTGGCTGGCCTGAATGAGCCGCGTCTACCTGGTGCGCCACGGGCAGGCGGCCTTCGGTTCCGACGACTATGACCGGCTGACAGAGACCGGCATTGCACAATGCCGGCAACTTGCGCGGCATTGGCGCGCGATCGGGCGCCGCGTCGATCTGGTTTACTCCGGCACGCTCAGGCGCCAGCGCGAATCGGCTGAGGCTTTTGTGCATGCCGCGGCCGAAGAGGGCGGCAGTCCCCTTCCCGTGCAATCATTGCCAGGCATCGAGGAATACGATCATCATTCGCTGCTGCTCGCGCATCAGGGCGTCGGCTCGCTGTCCGATGCCAGCGAAGATCGCCGCGCATTTCACCGGCGGCTGTCGGGGACCCTCAAGGCCTGGGCGACCGGCGAGCTGCGCGGAGTCGAACCCTTTCCGATATTTCGCGACCGTTGCGCGGCGGCGCTCGCAACACTCCTGCGCGATGCCGGGCGCGGTCGCATTGTTGTCCTTTTTGGTTCCGCCGGATCGCTGGCCGCGGCCATGCAACCGGCACTCGGCCTCGCTGACTGGGACCTGTTGCGCCTCAAGCTGACGTTCTTCAACTCGGGCGTCAGCAGCTTGCTGTTCGACGGCGAGACGGTCACGATCGAATCACTGAACGCGGTGAGCCACCTGGAGCAGCCGGGGTTCACGCACTTGATCACGCACCGCTGATCCCGGGGGGATCCCGCGCATGGATTTCCAGCTCGAACCCGCCAAGCAGTCGATCGTCAACCGGGTTCGCGAATACGTTGATCGCGAACTGATTCCGCTCGAGACCGCGTTTCTGCAATCCGGCCTCGGTCCGTTGCTGCCAGTACTGCGCGGCAAGCGCGCGGAGGTCAAGAAGCTCGGTCTCTGGGGGCCCATCTATCCGCACGAGTATGGCGGGCTCGGTCTCGACCTGATCACGCATGGGCTGATCTCGGAGGCGCTCGGACGCTGTCCATTCGCGCACTATGTGTTTGGCTGCAATGCCCCTGATGCCGGCAATGTCGAGCTGCTGCATGAATTCGGCAGCGCCGCGCAGAAGCGACGCTGGCTCGAGCCGCTGGTCGCGGGCGAGATACGAAGCTGCTTCGGAATGACCGAGCGGGGCAACAGCGGTGCCAATCCGCTGATGCTTGAAACGCGCGCAAGACTCGAAGGCGACGCCTGGGTCCTGAACGGCGGCAAATGGTTCACGACCGGCGCCGACGGCGCCAGCGTCTGCATCGTCATGGCGGTGACCGACCCCGACCGGCCGCCGCATGAACAAGCCAGCATGTTCCTCGTGCCGACCGACAGCGCCGGCTATCGCCTGCTGTGCAACACGCCGGTCATGGGAAATTCAGGCACTGACCTCTTTTCGCACGGCGAGATCGAGTTTGAGAATTGCCGCATTCCTGCCGACCAGTTGCTGGGCCCGCGCGGCTCTGGCTTCCGGCTGGCACAATCGCGGCTTGGGCCCGGGCGCATCCAACACTGCATGCGCTGGCTCGGTATCTGCGAACGCGCTCTGGCGATGATGATCGAGCGCGCGGCGACGCGCGTCATCGATCCCGATGGCCGGCGGCTGGGTGACAGTGACATCGTGCGCGCCTGGATCGCCGAGAGCGTGGCGGAGATCCGCGCGGCTCGCTTACTCGTGCTGCACACCGCCTGGCGCATCGGTCAGAGTGACGCCAAGGCTGCGCGTGATGACATCAGCATCATCAAGTTCCATGTCGCCGATGTGCTGCAGCGGGTTGTGGATCGGGCATTGCAGGTACACGGCGGGCTCGGCATGACCGATTACACGCTGCTGGCCTGGTTCTACCGCGAAGAGCGCGCCGCGCGCATCTATGATGGGCCGGACGAGGTGCACAAGATTTCGGTCGCGCGGCGCATGCTGCGAGACCATGCCGGATGAGCCTGATTGACGATGCGACGCCGGTGCGTGCCGGCGAAGCGCTCGACGAAGCGCGGCTTGGGGAATACCTGGCTAGCCACATCCCCGATCTTGAATTGCCGCTGCGCGTGCGCCAGTTTCCTGCGGGGTTCTCGAATCTCAGTTACCTGCTGACTGCCGGAAGCACTGAACTTGTCCTGCGCCGCCCGCCGATCGGCACGCGGCCGAAATCCGGTCACGACATGAAGCGTGAATTTCGTGTGCTGTCGGCTCTGCGCGCAGGATTCGCAGAATGCCCGAGGCCGCTGCATTACTGCGCCGACGAATCCGTGATCGGTGCTGCTTTCTATGTGGTCGAGCGAATCCGGGGGATCATCCTGCGCCGCGACTACCCTTTGGGACTCGAGGCGACGCCCGCGCTGGTGCGCGCCCAGCAAGCTTCGTTGATCGAGGTGCTGGCGCGGCTGCATGAGCTCGATTACCGGTTGCTCGGGCTCGCCGATCTCGGCCGGCCCGATGGTTATGCGGCGCGCCAGGTACGCGGCTGGACGGAACGCTACGCGCAGGCACGAACCGCCGATGCGCCGCAGGCCGCCGCAATTGCCGAATGGCTGGTGGCCTATACACCAGCGAACTCCGGCCGGACTGCGCTCATCCACAATGACTTCAAGCTCGACAATGTCGTGTTTGATTCGCGGCAGCCCGCGCACCTGATCGGCGTATTGGACTGGGAGATGGCGACCATTGGCGATCCGCTGATGGACCTCGGCTGCTCGATGGCTTACTGGGTCGAAGCAGGCGATGGGCCTGAGATGCTGGCTACCCGCATGCTTCCCACACACTTGCCGGGCTCGCTGAGCCGCGCGGAAGTCCTTGGCCGGTATTCGGATGCAAGCGGCGTGCCCATCGACGATTTTCGCTTCTACCGGGTATTCGGACTGTTTCGGCTGGCCGTGATCATCCAGCAGATCTACTA
>CAYYQQ010000145.1:0-5353 GCA_964473595.1 uncultured Steroidobacteraceae bacterium
TCTACCGGGTATTCGGACTGTTTCGGCTGGCCGTGATCATCCAGCAGATCTACTACCGCTACTATCACGGACAGACCAAAGACGGGCGTTTCGGCGAACTGGGGCCCATGGCCCATGTCCTGGTCCGCCGGGCCCTGGCTGAAATGAGCGTATAAGAGGCGCAGAATCGTCGTTCAGCCGGCATTCAGCGCCGTTGGCGGATGCTGCAGCATGGGTAATTGCGTGATGGCGCGCCTTGGCCTATATACACGCGTAGCCCCCGGGAGCGCAGGTCGATGAATTTCCGAAGCACACTCTGGCTCGCCGCATTGACCGCAGGCCTCGTCATGACCGGCCCGGCGGGCGCCGAAGATGCGCGTCCGCAGACCGAAGAAAAATGCCTCGAGCGCTGCGACATCGAATCGGACAAGTGCATGGCAGATTCCGAAGGCGACCCGGACAAGATGCAGGCCTGCGACGACAAGTACAGCGAGTGCCTGAAGGCCTGCGAGCTGCACGGCTGAGTCTTTTCGCGTTGCTGCCGGCCCCTCAACCTGCAAATTCAGCAGGGCAGTTGATAACTGCATCTTTTCGTATATATTGCGCAGCCCGAAGCTTGTCGGGTTTCTGGTGGATATCATTGATTTCGCTAGGAATTCATCCGAATGAAAGAGCGCAATAATGAGTCCTTCGACCTCGAGGACGAGTTTCTCGGGGAGCCCAGCAGCGACCATGATGGCGACCTCGACAAGTTGATCGTCGTCGAGCGCCGCCCCAAAGGGCCGCGCAGGCCGGTGCAGCAATCCGCCTGGAGCAAGGTGGAAGACGCGCTGGCTGAAAGGCGCCTGAAACGCGAACTGTCCGAGTACGACCCGGACGAAATCTGACGAAGCCTGCCGAGATAGATCGGGACAGCTGGTGGCGCAAGGCGCGTGATGCGCTGATTGAACTGCTGCGCGACCGGCAATGTGCCTATGTCTACGACCTGGCGACGGTTGCCGCGCAGGCGCAGCTTCTTGCCGGCATGCAATCAGTGGCGCGCGTTTTCTATGCCATCAAGGCCAATCCGCATCCCGCAATCCTTCGGATAATCGCTGCACAGGGCCTTTCATTCGAATGTGTCTCGCGCGGCGAAGTCGAGCGCGTGCTCGAGGCCGTGCCGGGCATCACCCGTGAGCGCCTGCTGTTCACGCCGAATTTCGCAGCGCGCGGGGAATATCAATGGGCGCTCGACATGGGATTGCGCGTCACGGTGGACAATCTCTACGTGTTGCGCAACTGGGGCAGCATGTTCCTCGGCCGCGAAATATTCGTGCGCATCGATACCGGCCTCGGTCACGGCCATCATCAGAAGGTCCGCACGGCCGGTGTGCATTCGAAATTCGGCGTGCCACTCTTTGAGCTCACCGACCTGCGCCAGGCGGCCGAACAGGTTGGGGCGAGGATCGCGGGACTTCATGCACACAGCGGCAGTGGCAATTTTGCGGTCGGCGGCTGGGTCGAGACTGCACTCGTACTCGCCGATGCGGCGATGCAGTTTTCCGGGGTTGACGTGCTCAATATCGGCGGTGGGCTCGGCGTCCCGGAGCGGCCGGGCCAGCGCCCTCTGGATCTGCGGGAACTCGACGCCGCGCTTGGGCAGTTTCGCGGCGCACATCCCGGCCTGGAGCTGTGGCTGGAACCGGGCCGCTACCTGGTCGCAGCCGCCGGCGTTCTGCTTGCGCGCGTTACCCAGCTGAAAGGAAAGGGGGCCGTCCAGTATGTCGGCGTGGCCACCGGCATGAACTCGCTGCTGCGGCCCGCGCTATACGGTTCGTATCATGAGATCGTCAATCTGACACGCCTCGACGAACCATCTGAGCTGCTTTGTACTGTGGTCGGTCCAATCTGCGAGAGCGGCGACGTGCTGGGCCATGATCGTCTGCTGCCACACTCAGCCGAAGGCGACATCCTGTTGATCGCCAACACCGGCGCTTACGGGCAGGTGATGGGCTCGCATTACAATCTCCGCGCGCCCGCGGAAGAGCTGTTCCTCGGCACCCGATGACCGAGGTCAGTCAGCGGCACTTCATACGGCTGATGCTCATCAATGCGATCTGGGGTTTCAACCTCGTCGCGATCAAGATGGGCGTCGACCGGTTTCCGCCCGTGTTTGTGGGATTCCTTCGATTCCTGATCGTCGGTCTCGTGGTGTTGCCCTGGTTGCGCGTCCGCCGCGGCGAGATGCGCTGGCTGCTGATTGCTGCGATCTTTGGCGGCGGCCTGCAATTCGCGATGATGTACACGGGTGTGGCGCTCTCGGGAAACATGTCCTCGGTCGCGATCGCCGGGCAGCTCGGTATCCCATTCGCGACGATCCTGTCGGTGGCCGTGCTAGGCGAGCGCATCCACTGGCGGCGCTCGCTCGGCATCGCCTTGTCATTCGCGGGCGTCGTCGTGCTTGGCTTCAATCCCGATGTCATCGAGTCCTGGCAGGGCCTTGCCCTCATTGTGCTCGGCGCTTTTATCGGGGCGATCGGGCTGGTCGCGATCAAGAGGGTCCGGGACCTGAATGCCCTCGAGCTGCAAGCCTGGCTTTCCTGGGGAAGCCTGCCGGTCTTCCTGATGCTGTCGCTCTGGCTGGAGGACGGGCAGATCGAAAGTCTGCGCAAGATCGACCTGATTGGTGCGGGCGCAGTGCTTTACTCGGCGCTGGCCGCCAGTCTCTTTGCGCACACAGCCTATTTTGCATTGGTGCACCGCTATCCGGTGTCGAGCGTCGCCCCCCTCACGGTACTGGGCCCGGTGTTCAGCGTCGCCTTTGCAGTCCTCTTTCTCGGCGACGTACTGGATTGGCGCATGGTCATCGGCGGCGTGATGACCCTGACCGGGGTGGCCGTCATCGTGATGCGGGAAGGCAAGGCCGCAGGTACCGGCAGCCTGGGTCCGACGTGACCCGATTGCGGCCCGCGAAGATGGCTGTGCAATTCAGAGCAGGGCCGACGCTTGCAGTCGCATCGGCCAGCCGTTAAGGTGGCCTTGCCGGATATCTGGCGTATGGAATTATCCGTCGACTAAGAATTTTGGCGGGACAGTGACCCAAATTTCGGGTCTGTGAGACCGGCAAGAAAACGAGGGGTGGGCGGGATCTGGTATGGCGAATATGTATTCGGCGGGGGCATCGCGTCGGACGGCAGTATTTGTCGCGATCATCGTCCTGCATTTCGGTTTCTACTCGGCTTTGAAAGCAGGGCTGATCCGGGCCGGCATGCAGCTGGTCCAGGACCTTTCGATCATGGATCTGCCGCCACCGCCGCCGCCGCCGGAGGACATGGAAGAGCCGCCACCGCCGCCGCCAGTCGATGTGCCGCCGCCGACCGTGCCGCCGCCGCTGATCGACCTGCCGTTATTCGAAGGTCCGTCCACGGCGATCACGGCCCGCGTCAGCGAAGCGGCGCCTCAGCGTGCGCAGACCGCGCCGGCGCGCCAGGTCCAGATCACACCGCCGAGGATCAAGGCGAAGGGCGACCGCATTTCCGCCGCAATCAATGCCTGCTATCCATCGGCGTCCCGCCGCATGAGCGAGGAGGGCCGCGTGGTCGTGACCATCACGATCGATGCGGTCGGCAAGGCAGGCGCAATGCGCGTCTCGCAGAGCAGCGGATTCGTGAGGCTCGACGGCGCTGCCGAATGCGTGATCCGCAGGTTGCCATTCGATCCGGGCAAGCGCGATGGCCAGCCCGTCGAGGCGCAGGCCACGCTACCAATCGTATTCAAGCTGGAGTGACGCAGCGGTAATCGTCAGGGACCGGGAAGCAGCGACACTGAGTGGGTCGGGCGCGAGAATCCGGAAAACTAGTAACTGTTAGAGGTACTGCAGAATGGCAGCTGAAACCGGAATGACCGATAACCCCTATGGCATCCAGGCGCTCTGGACCCAGAGCGACTATGTCGGCAAGGGCGTGTTCGTCATCCTCATCACGATGTCGCTTTGGTCATGGCTCGTCATGATCAACAAGTGGCTGGACCAACGCACGCTCAGAAAGGTCGCGGTCGAGGCCGAGAAGAACTTTTTCTCGGCCGGGACGATGCTGGAAGGCATCTCCAAGCTGCAAGGCAAGATCAATCCCTTCCGCGACATCGCACAGGATGGCCTGCAGGCCGCTGATCATCACCGTAAGAGCACGGCACGCGACGTCTCCAGCGGGATCGATATCAACACCTGGGTGCAGTCGCATATCGACAAGCGCACCAGCATGCTGCAGTCGAGCCTGCAGGATGGCATGGTCGTGCTCGCGTCGGTCGGCGCAACGTCGCCGTTCGTGGGCCTGTTCGGCACGGTGTGGGGCATCTACCACGCGCTGATCAGCATCTCGATCGCGGGACAGGCGTCACTCGACAAGGTCGCCGGCCCGATCGGCGAGGCGCTGATCATGACGGCGATGGGCCTCGCGGTCGCGGTGCCGGCGGTGCTCGGCTTCAATGGCCTGCTGCGTGGTAACAAGGGCCTGATGGAACGTGCGAATTATTTCGCGCACGACGTCCTGTCTGCATTGCTGGCGGGTTCGCGGGTCGCCGGGAAGTAGCCGATGGCTATTTCGGTTGGCAAGGACGCAGAAGATCCGATGGTCGAGCCGAATGTCATTCCGCTCGTCGATGTCATGCTGGTGCTGCTGATCATCATGATCATCACGGTTCCGGTGATGATCCACGCCGTGAAGATCGACCTGCCCACAGAGGTCAACCGGCCGACCGAGACCAAGCCGGAGAACATCAATCTCTCGATCGATTTCGACGGCAAAATCTACTGGAACGACAACGGGGTCGACAGGAATTCGCTGTTGAATTACGTGCTCCAGGAGGCCGTCAAGGACCCGCAGCCGGAGGTCCATATCCGCGCCGACAAGCGGGCGCGCTATGAGTACATTGCCGATACCTTGTTCGTCCTGCAGCGTGGCGGCATGCGCAAGGTGGGTTTCATCGCGGAACGGCCCAAGGGCGAATGAGCGCGCCGTCGGCGCAGCCCGGTTGACATCACGGGGCCCGCCACGGCGGGCCCTGTTTTTTGGCGGGAGAAGCTGCTGAACACGGCCTGAACCGCGGGATATGTTTCAGGCGCCGGAACCCGGTGCTACGGCCGCAGTCCACTTGAAAGGGCGACGGCAAGACAGCCGGGCGGGTTATGGGTTATAAACGCGCCCTCGCAGGGCAGCCTGCCGGACGGCGATCCAAGGTGGTGGACGATGAAGGGTCAGAGTTACAGCGCGCTGTGGATCATCGCGGCGGTTTCGACGGCGGTGCTTGCCGCTGCGTTGCCCGCATCCGCGCGGGCGCAATACGGGTCGTCGCCAGCGCCGCAATCCGACCCCTCGAAAGCTGCGCAGCAGGAAACAAA
>CAYYQQ010000146.1:0-5295 GCA_964473595.1 uncultured Steroidobacteraceae bacterium
CACGCACGCCCGAGCCGCAGCAGGAACTGTTGAAGTGGTGGAACTGGAAAGACCGCCGCCTCGAAGATTGACTTATAAAGGGGACTTATAAAGGGGACGCAACCCTTTAAAGTAAAGGGTTGCGTCCCCTTTACTCGACATAAGACGCTCCTCGTTCTTGTGTAATCCAGGGCTTGCCTGTAATTGAATATCCGGCACGAAATAATCCTTCGCGCAGAAGGATTTGCCGCCGGCTGACGTCCAACAAACTATGGCTGACCTGGTTCATGTCGACCGGGCTGTGGCGCGCCGGATCCTGGCCGGTGACGAGGCCGCTTTCCGGGAGTTGTTCGACCGCTTTTTCCCGCGGCTGTACCGCTTTGCGCTCACGCGGCTGGACCGGGACCAGGAACTCGCGCGCGACATCGTGCAGCAGACCTTCTGCAATGCCATCGAGCGTCTCGACAGCTATCGCGGCGAGGCGGCGCTCTATACCTGGTTCTGTCAGATCTGCCGCAACGTGATCGCAGATCACTATCGCCGGCGCCAGAGGGGTGCAGAGCGCGTCGTACTGCTGGAAGACCAGCCCAACGTGCGCGCGATACTCGAGGCCCTCGCGGCGCCCACCGATGACGAACCGGATACCGGTGTCTGGCGCCAGCAGGTCCACCGCGTCGTCGAGGCGACCCTGGATGCGTTGCCGGGGCACTACGGCGAAGTTCTCGAGTGGAAATACCTGGACGGAGAGTCGGTCGAGGAAATCGCGCGGCGCCTCGAGCTCGGACCGAAAGCGGCGGAATCGCTGCTGACGAGGGCAAGGGTCGCATTTCGCGCCGCCATCACGGATCTCGCCGGCGCGTCGGACGAGTTGACAGGATCGCTGGGCCGGAACCCGGGGTAGGAACATGGAACACGAACCGCAGGATCGCCAGAACGGCCCCGATATCGTCGCATCGCTGATACGGGCGGCGGGCCGTCGTACGGAGCCGCCCGAGGATGCCTACCAACAGGTGCTCACAGCGGCGACTGCGGCGTTTCGAGAGAAGGTCGCGAAGCGCCGCGGACGGACCTGGATGCTCCTGGCCGCCGCTGCAGGTGTTGCCGCGCTCGCGATCGCGCTGTTGCTTCCTTGGAATGCGACCTCCACGAAATTACAGGTCGCAACGGTGGCGCGCGTCATCGGTTCCGCGGAGCTCGCGACCCATGGAGATTGGAAGCCGATGACCAGTGCAGGCGATGCGCTTACAAAAGGCACGAGATTGCGCACGCTGGCCGGCGGCAGCGTGGCGCTCGCGCTCGACGGCGGTGCGTCGCTGCGCCTTGCGGCCGCGACCGAAGTGCAGATGGATGGGCCGCGGCGGATCCTGCTGCGATCCGGCACCTTGTACCTGGACAACGCCGGCAGCGTCGGTGCGGGATACCAGATCGAAACTCCCGTGGGCACCGCGCGCGATGTCGGCACGCAGTTCGAGCTGCGCGTCGCCGACGGAGTCCTGCGGCTACGGGTACGCGAGGGACGCGTGGAAATTGACCGGGCCGGGCAGTTGCTCGCCGGTTCGGCGGGCGAGCAGCTCGAGATCGATGTGCTGGGCGGCGTCACGCGCTCGCCGATCGCGGCGACCGACATGGCATGGCAATGGGCCGAGACCATCGCCCCGGCACCGGATATCGACGGCCAGCCCGCATCCGCATTGCTCACCTGGGTTGCGCGCGAAACGGGCCGGCGGTTGCACTACGAATCCACGGTCGTTGAGGCGCGCGCGGCCGCGGTGATCCTGCACGGCAACATCCGGCATCTCGCGCCGTTGGCCGCGCTCGACGTGATGCTGGCGACCACCGATCTCGAATACGCGCTGGTCGGCGATACAATGGAGATACGTACCCGCACCGAGCTATAAGCATAGCCGTGAGAGATTGGACGCTGCTGCTGGCCTGCCTGTCGGGTGTCGCTTCGGCCGCGGCATACCAGGGACAGACGGTTGAGCAGGCGCTCGAACAGCTGCGCGAGCGCGGGACTGCGATCTTCTACAGCAGCGATCTCGTGAAACCCTGGATGCGCGTCGAGCGCGAGCCGACGGCTACCGAGCCGCGCGCGCTGCTCACCGAAATACTCGCGCCGCATGGGATCACTGTCGCCGACGGGCCCGATGGTGCGCTGATGCTGGTGCGTGAGATTCAGCGTGCGCCACGGCAGGCCGCGCCCGGGGCGCCGAACCGTCCCGCACCGACGCCGCTCGACGTGGTGGTCGTCAGCGCCAGCACTTACCTGTTCGGAGGCGATGCACCGCTGTCGTCGGCGGTATTCAGTGCCGACGACCTCGAGATGCTGCCAGAAATCGGCGAAGACCCTTTGCGTGCGGTGTCGCGCCTGCCGGGTGTCGCACGCCAGGATTACTCCAGCCGCGTCCACCTGCGCGGCGGCACCGACGAGGAAACGCTGGTGCGCTTTGACGACCTGCGCTTGTACGACCCGTTCCACTTCAAGGATTTCTACGGCATCTTCAGTGCGATCGATCCGGGTATCGTCAGCGACATCCGTGTTTACACGGGTGGCTTCCCCGTGACTTTCGGCGATCGCAGCAGCGGTGTCGTGGAAATCGCGCCGCGTTTGCCGGAGCGGGAGTTCCACGGCCAGGCCGTGTTCTCCCTGTTCACCGCGGGCGTCTCGGCTGACGGTTCCTGGAACGACGGCGCCGGTGACTGGGCGGTGGCTGCGCGGCGCAGCAACATGAGCCTGTTCTTCAATCTCGCGAACCAGTCAATCGGCGAGCCGGACTACCACGACCTTTATGCACATAGCGGCTGGCGTATCAACGAGCAGTTCGCGATATCCGCCAACGCTCTTTCATTCGTGGATCAGATCGTCGCTTCCGACACTGACCAGGAGGAAAACGCCCGGGCCGAGTACCGTGACGCTTACTACTGGGTGCGCATGGACTTCGGTGCGCCCGACGGATTCGGCGGCCGGATGCTCATCGCGCGCACGGAACTGGGTAGCGATCGCTCCGGCATTACCGATCTCCCCGGCATCGCGGCCGGCTCGCTGACGGATGAGCGCGACTTCATCATCAACTCGATCCAGGCCGATGGCTGGTGGCGGCCAGGCGCACGCTCGGTGCTACAGGCGGGCGCAGAGTGGCGGCAGATGAGCGGCGCCTACCGCTACACGGACAATGTCGACTTCGAACTGTTGTTCCTCACACCGGGCGCGCCCACGACACCCTCGCGCTCGCGTTCAATTCTGGTGCGCCCTTCAGGCCACCAGGCCGGCGCCTACGTGAACTGGCGCTTCGAGTTCACGAATACACTGACCACGGATCTTGGATTGCGCTGGGACCGCGAGACACTTGCGCAGGATGGATCGCAGACGAGTCCACGTGCGGTGCTGATGTGGCGCCCCCGCGAAGACACGCGACTGCACTTTTCCTGGGGCCGCTTTTTCCAGGCCCAGGGCATCAATGAACTGCATGCGTCGGACGGCGAGGAAAATTTCTCTCCGGCACAACGGGCAACGCATCTGGTGGCAAGCATCGAGCACGACCTGACGCCGGCCCTGAAATTGCGGGTGGAGGGCTACCGCAAGGAATACGAGAACCCGTTGCCGCGCTACGAACTGCTGATGAACACGCTGGTCGTGCTGCCGGAATTGAAGCCCGACCGCATCCGGATCGCACCGGACTCCGCAGAGGCGGAAGGCGCCGAGGTCTCGCTGAATTACGATGCCGGCGCGCTCTCCGGCTGGCTCAGCTTCAGCGCGTCGCAAGTGTACGACCGCGTGGATGGCGAGCGCCTTCACAGGCGCTGGGATCAGCGCAATTATGCCAGCGGCGGCCTGAGTTGGCGCGGCGCCAGCTGGGAAGCGTCCGTTGCGGCCGCCTGGCATACGGGCTGGCGCACGACCGAGCTCGAACTCGCGACGCTCGAGCCATTCCCGCTGGTCGCGGTCGGCGAGCGTAATGCATTGCGCCTCTCCGATTTTGCAAGCATTGATATGCGCATCGCGCGGCGCTTCGATCTTGGGACAGCCGGCGAGCTGACGGCCTTCGTCGAGATCAATAACCTGTTGAAGCGCAGCAATGAATGCTGCGTCGAATACCAGATCGAGGGCGAGTTCGATCCCGCCATCCTCGATGTCCAGGTCCAGGATTCGCTGCCGCTGATTCCTTCAGCCGGTTTTGTCTGGAAGTTCTGAAAAGAAAAGGCCCCCGTCAGGGGGCCTTTGCCTGCATTGACTGAATGCGGGAGGTCAGGCTGCTGGTGCGGCAGCGGGTTCGCTCGCAGGCGCTGTAGCCGCAGCTGGCGCGTTGTCCGAGTTCCAGATGTCACGGAGCAGGGACCATTTCCCGTCTTTCTTCTGGAAGACTGACAGGTACTTGCCGGCGTCAAGCGTCGCACCGGAGGCATCGGTGACGGTGTAGTTGCCATTCTGCGAGGCCATGTCGCCTGAAACATGAATGGCATCTGCATCCGACGAGACACTGTATGTCACGCCGGCAGCCTTGGCGGCGGCGGTGTCGTCCGCGAAAAATTCACGAATCGCGTCGTGGCCGTTGGCCGCCGGCGTGCCTGGCGGCATTAGCAACGCGTCTTCCGCATACAGGTTGGCAATGGCGTCTGCATCGCCCGCGTTGTAATTGTCACCCCAGGCCTTGTTGATTTCCTGGATCGCGGTCATTTCTGCCGCGGTGTCCTGCGCAGCAGGTTTGCAGCCCGCAAGCGCGATCAGACCCACTGCAATAAGTGCAGCTGATTTTAGAATATTCACGATGTCCCCTTTGTAATGTTTGATGGTTCGGCCGCAGTTTCTGGCCGTCCTGCGCCATCGTACTGCAATGAGGTAACAAAGGGGGCGCATCCCTTTACCGATTGACGGGGTAAAGGGTTGCGTCCCCTTTATGAGAGCAGCGCGATCTCCACGCGCTTGTTGCGCCTGCCCTCGTTGCGGATCCTGGTCACGCGGATGGCGCCGATCTCGGCGATGTTCTTCACATGCGTGCCACCGCAGGGTTGCAGATCGATACCCGGGATGCGCAGCAGCCGAATCCGCCCCGCGCCGCGTGGCGGCTGAACACTCATCGTCTTGACGAGTTCCGGTTGCGCGTCGAGTTCGGCGTCCGTGATCCAGACGGTCTCAGTGTCCACGCCGCGCGCGACGAGCTCATTCGTTCCGCTTTCTATCTTCGCCGCGTCGAGCAACGTCATGTCGATGTCGAAGTCGAGCCGTGCCTTGTCGGGCGCAATGTTGCCGCCGGTCACCGGTGCGATGACGACGCAGGACATCACGTGCAGCGCCGTGTGCAGGCGCATCAGCGCATG
>CAYYQQ010000147.1:0-5084 GCA_964473595.1 uncultured Steroidobacteraceae bacterium
TGGATCCAGGCAGCCCGTTTCTCGAAATCGCGCCGCTCGCGGCCGGCGGCATGTACGGCGACGAGGCACCAGCCGCGGGTCTCGTGGCCGGTATTGGCCGCATCCATGATCGTGAGTTGCTGGTGGTCGCGAATGATGCGACGGTCAAGGGCGGCACTTATTATCCGATCACGGTCAAGAAGCACCTGCGCGCGCAGGAGATCGCACTCGAGAACCGGCTGCCCTGCGTGTATCTCGTCGATTCCGGCGGTGCCTTCCTGCCACTGCAGGACGAGGTGTTCCCGGATCGCGAGCATTTCGGGCGGATTTTCTACAACCAGGCGCGCCTGTCGGCGGCCGGCATCCCGCAGGTCGCGGTCGTCATGGGGTCCTGCACCGCGGGCGGCGCCTATGTGCCGGCGATGTGCGATGAGTCCATCATCGTGCGCAACCAGGGCACGATCTTTCTCGGCGGCCCGCCGCTCGTAAAAGCGGCCACCGGCGAAGTCGTCGACGCCGAATCGCTCGGTGGTGGCGACGTTCATGCGCGCACCTCCGGTGTCGTCGACCACCTGGCCGACAATGACGCACACGCACTCGCGATGGCGCGCGAAATCGTCGCATCGCTCAACTATCGGCCATCACCCTGGCTCGAAAGCGGTGCTGCGGTGGAGCCGGCCTATCCGGCTGACCAGCTCTACGGCATCCTGCCGCGCGATCTGCGCCAGCCCTACGATGTGCGCGAAGTCATCGCACGCATCGTGGACGGCTCGGAGTTCCACGAGTTCAAGGCGCTCTATGGCAAGACGCTGGTCTGCGGCTTCGCGAATATCTGGGGTTTTCCCGTAGCGATCCTCGCGAACAACGGAATATTGTTTTCGGAGTCGGCGCTGAAGGGCGCGCATTTCGTGCAGCTCGCGAACCGCCGCCGCGTACCATTGCTGTTCCTGCAGAACATCACGGGATTCATGGTCGGAAAGCGTTATGAGAATGCGGGCATCGCGCGCGACGGCGCGAAGATGGTCACGGCGGTCGCCTGCTCGACGGTCCCCAAGCTGACCGTCGTGATCGGCGGTTCCTTCGGCGCCGGAAATTACGCGATGTGCGGCCGCGCCTATGGTGGACGCTTCCTGTGGACCTGGCCGAACGCCCGCATCTCGGTAATGGGCGGCGAGCAGGCGGCGAGCGTGCTCGCGACCGTGCGCCGTGATGGCGTCGAAGTGCGCGGCGGCAGCTGGCCCGAGGCCGAGCAGCAGAAATTCGTCGACAGCATCCGCGACCAGTACGAGCGCCAGGGCAATCCCTACTACGCGACCGCGCGGTTGTGGGACGACGGCGTCATCGATCCGCTGGACACGCGCCGCGTGCTCGGCCTTGCGCTGTCGGTCGTGGCATGCGGGCCGGCACCGGCACCCGAGTCCTACGGCATATTCCGGATGTGATGGCGATGCTTCGAATCGAGCGCGACCCGCGCGGCACTGCAACCCTGGTCCTCGACCGACCGGCCGAACGCAATGCGCTCTGCGCGCAATTGATCGGCGAGCTCACGGAAGCATTGACAAATCTCGCCGCCGAGCGCGATCTGCGCGCGGTCCTGCTGACCGGCAGCGGCAGCGCCTTCTGCGCGGGCGCGGACATCGCCGAAATGCGCGCGGCGGGAGCGGCCGCGCCCGGGCAGAATGTGGCGGATGCGCGGCGCTTCGTGGCACTGCTCGATCGACTCGAACGCATGCCGCAGCCGACCATCGCCATCGTCAATGGCGCGGCCTTCGGCGGCGCGATCGGGCTCATCTCCGCCTGTGACATCGCAATCGCCGGCAGCTCTGCGCGTTTTGCGCTCAGCGAAGTCAGGCTCGGGCTGATCCCCGCCATGATTTCCCCCTACGTGATTCGCGCGATCGGCGTCCGGCAGGCCGGGCGCTACATGCTGAGCGGTGAAGTCATGGATGCCGCGACTGCTGAGCGCATCGGGCTCGTTCACGAGATCGTCGGCGATGCGGCCCTGCCGGAAGCCGCGGGCAAGCTGGTCGACGCATTGCTGGCAGGCGGACCCCATGCGCAGGTCGAGATCAAGGCACTGCTGCGCCGCGTGACCTGCCGTACCGATGCCAGCGATGTGACCTTGCAGAATGAACTGGCGCACTGGATCGCGCGAATTCGCGGCAGCGACGAAGGCCGTGAAGGACTTTCGGCCTTCCTCGAGAAGCGCCCGGCAAAGTGGCGCGATCCTGACTGATGTTGCGCCGGCTCCTGATCGCGAATCGCGGCGAAATCGCGTGGCGCATCATGCGGACCTGCCGCAGGCTCGGAATTCATTCGATCGCCGTGTATTCGGAGGCGGATCGCGGCGCGCTGCACGTGCGGATGGCGGACGAGGCGGTGTGCATCGGCCCGGCGCCGGCGCGCGAGTCTTATCTTGACGCCGATGCCGTGATCCGCGCCGCGCGCGAGAGCCGCGCGGATGCGATCCACCCCGGCTATGGTTTCCTTTCGGAAAACGCGGCATTCGCCGAGGCCTGTGAATCGGCCGGCATCCGCTTTGTCGGACCGCCCGCCTGCGCGATCCGCGCGATGGGTCTGAAGCATGAAGCCAAGACCATCGTTTCCAAGGCCGGCGTGGCCGTAGTGCCGGGCTACATGGGTGATGACCAGACCGAAAGCGTCCTGAAGCGCGAGGCGGAGCGTGTCGGCTTTCCGCTGCTCGTCAAAGCGGTCGCAGGCGGTGGCGGCAAGGGCATGCGTGTGGTGCGCCATGCCGCCGAACTCCCGGAAGCGATCCGGGGCGCGTGCGGGGAAGCCGAAAGCGCCTTCGGCGACGGACGGCTGATGCTCGAACGCTTTCTCGAGCGGCCGCGGCACATCGAGGTACAGGTCTTCGGCGACAGCCATGGTAGTTGCCTGCATCTCTTCGAGCGCGAATGCTCGGTCCAGCGCCGCTACCAGAAGATCATCGAGGAATCGCCCTCGCCATTCATCGACGCGAAGACACGCGCGGCAATGACCACGGCTGCCGTGCGCGCAGCGAAAGCGGCCGGTTACGTCAATGCAGGCACCGTCGAATTCATTGTCAGCGCCGACGGCGAGTTCTATTTCATGGAGATGAACACACGCCTGCAGGTCGAGCATCCAGTGACCGAGGCGGTGACCGGTCTCGATCTCGTCGAATGGCAGTTGCTCGTGGCATCGGGCGAGCGCCTGCCGCTGGCGCAGGATCAATTGCGCCAGCAGGGCCATGCGGTCGAGGCACGCATCTACAGCGAAGACCCGCGCCGCGGTTTCCTGCCATCCACAGGAAAAATCGAACGCTTTGCCTGCCCGCCCGAGGATGCGCATTGGCGCATCGACCGCGGCGTCGAGGAGGGCGACGCCGTCACCGTCTACTACGACCCGATGATCGCGAAAGTGATCGCGAGCGGCCCCGATCGCGGCGCTGCGCTCGCAACGCTCAAGCAGCGCCTGGCTCGCACGGCGATCTTCGGGGTCGCAACCAACCTGTCGCTGCTGCGCGAGATCGCGATGCATCCGCAATTTGCGGCGGGTGACGTGGACACGGAATTCGTCGATCGCGAAATTGAGGCGCTGACGCGCCCCGCCCCGCCGGCGCCTGAGTCGCTGATACTCGCGGCAAATCTCGCGCTGGACGCAGCCGGCGAGACGGCTGATTGCGGCGACACCGGTTCGCCCTGGGCCCGCGGCGACGCCTGGCGCCTGACGGCATCCGGCCGGCAGACGCTCGGCCTGCGAATACCGGCATTCCTGCAATTGCACGCGTCGCGGCAGGCCGGGCAAGTCGGGATCACGCTGCCCAATGCGTCCCTGGTCGGGAGTGTTCTGCCGGACGGCGATGGTCGATACCGCGTCGATGCAGGCTTTGGCCCGCGCGAAATCGAATTGATCCGTCACGGCCCACAGTTGCAGATCATCGGTGCGCAGACGGACGAGATCACGCTGGCCGCGGCCTGGCCATTCGATCGAAGTGTCGAAGATTCGGACGCGCATCCCGCATCGTCATTGCCGGGCCGCGTAGTGGAGCTTCGCGTCAAGGCCGGCGACACCGTTGCGCGCGGTGATGTGCTCGCAGTCGTCGAAGGCATGAAGATGCAGCACGCGATCAAGGCAGGCCGCGCAGGCCGGATTGCCCAGGTGCATGCACGGGCTGGAGAACTGGTCGATGCCGACACTGTCCTGTTTGACATAGAGTCTGTCTGACCGATCGGTTGTTTTGCGGCGCAATACGCGCTAACGTGTTGTCCCCATTGCATTGTCTGCATTTTTGTTCGCAGGTGCAGTAAAGGGATTCATGCAGCTTTCCGACAAAGTAGTTGCCATTACCGGCGGTGGCCGCGGACTCGGCCGGGCCATGGCGCTCGCCTTCGCCGCCAAAGGCGCCCAGGTCGCCGTGCTCGACATCAATGCGGCGGATCTCAAGGAAACCTGCGCGCAATGCAAGGCGCTTGGCGTGCGCGCAGCGTCCTACCAGACCGACGTCGTCGATGAATCGCAGGTCATCGCGAGTCTCGATGCGGTGGTAGCCGGCTTCGGGCGGTTGGACGTGCTGATCAACAATGCGGGCATCACGCGCGACGCTTTGCTGGTCAAGGCGAAAGACCGGGAAATCACATCCAAGATGTCGCTCGCACAGTGGAACGCCGTGCTGAACGTCAATCTGACGGGCGTTTTCCTGTGCGCTCGTGAAGCCGCTGAACGCATGATCCGTCTCGGCAATGGCGGGCTGATCATCAATGTCTCTTCGATCTCGCGCGAAGGAAATGCCGGGCAGACCAACTACTCGGCCGCCAAGGCGGGCGTCGCCGCGATGACGGTGGTCTGGGCCAAGGAACTGGCACGCCAT
This sequence comes from uncultured Steroidobacteraceae bacterium, assembly GCA_964473595.1. GTDB lineage: Bacteria > Pseudomonadota > Gammaproteobacteria > Steroidobacterales > Steroidobacteraceae > SCUD01. The sequence continues at coordinate 4,832 of CAYYQQ010000147.1, forward strand.
GGCATCCGCAGCGCCGCCATCGCGCCCGGTTTCTGCGCGACCGACATCCTCGCGGCCATGAAACCCGAGCTCGTTGCGCGGGTCACAGAGGCCGTGCCATTGCATCGGCTCGGTGATCCCGGGGAGATCGCCTCGACCGCGGTCTATATCGCCGAGAATGACTTTGTGAACGGCCGCGTCATCGAAGTCGACGGGGGTCTCAGGCTCTAGCGACCTGTAAACTATCGCCGGGGGACACCGAATGAAACTGGAT
>CAYYQQ010000148.1:0-5023 GCA_964473595.1 uncultured Steroidobacteraceae bacterium
ATCGCCGCAGCAAAGGCCTCGTCCGACTTGCGGGCCGCAAGCCGTGCGAGTCCCTCGGCTGCCCCCGGCGCCGCCGCATCGCGTGCGAGCGCCTTCCTGAATCCCTGCTCGGCCTCCGCGAGCCTGCCCGCGTGTTCCTGCGCGACCGCGGCATCCACAAGCGCGAAGGCCTGATCCAGCCGCGCCGCCCGCTCGATACCTGCGCGAGCGGCCGCATGGCCGGGCTCGATCGCGAGCGCGGATTCGAATGCCGCGCGAGCTTCCGTGGTCTTCCCCTGCGCGAGCGCCGCCTTGCCGCGATCCAACGCCTTCTGCAGCGCGCCGGGCCGTTCTTTCTCGAGGCGGGCCAGATTCACGGCCGCCGATTCCCAGGCCTTCTGCGCAGCGGCGTAATCGCCGACTGCGTAACTCTGCGCGGCCTGCCCGCCCTGGACACGGGCCCCGGCGAATACGTCGGTCGCCCAGCTTGCCGTCGCATGCGCATCGAGCGCCGCAAAGGCTTGGTCGAAACCGGCGCGGGCTTTTTCCGCGGCGGCTTTCTGCGTCGCGGTGTCCGCGGTCTTCTGCTCTACGGCCTTGCGCTCGCGGCTCTGTGCCTCGGCGTCTTTACGGGCCACCTGCACGATGCCGGTGTCGTGTGCGGCAAGATACTTCGGCAGCCAGACGAAAATGGCCACCACCGCTGCGGCCGACGCAAGGTACACCGCGGGCAGCCAGCGGCGGCCAGGGCTGCGCGTCGGCGCCGGTGTCGCGCCGAGCGCATGCGCTTCGATCAGGCCGACCTCATCTTCGTCCGGCGCCGTGAGCCGATTACGCAATTCAGGCAGGCTTGCGGGCCGCTCCTGCGGCGATTTTGCCAGCAGCCGCAACGCCAGCTCGCACACACCAACCGGCACCGTGCCACGTGGCAACAGCGGCGGCACCGGTTCATACAGCACGCGCTCGCGGGTGAATTCGGGGTAGTAGGGAGGGTGGCCGGCGATCAGCTCGTAGAGCATGGCGCCCAGCGCATAGAGATCGTCGGCCGGCGCCGCCGGATCGCCGCGCAACTGCTGCGGGCTCGCGTTGTACGGCGAGCCGCCCGGCGCTGCGGGTCCGCCTACAAGCGCCGCGAGGCCGAAATCTGAAAGACGTGCGTGTCCTGCGGCGTCCAGCAGCACATTGCTGCACTTGAGATCGCGGTGGATCAGATTCTGCGCGTGCGCGGCCACGAGCGCCCCGATGACATCGTCCGCCGCCTGTTCCCAGCTCTCGAAGGACCGGCCGCGGAACTGGCCGAGATCGCCGCCTTGCTGATATTCCATGACGACCAGCGAGCGGCCTTCGGCCTGCAGCACATCGTGGATCGGAACCGCATGATCGGTGCCGAGCGACTGCACGCGCGCAAGCTCGACTGCGAGGCGCGTGGAGAGTCCGGGATCTGCCTGGTCAAAGATCTTGAGCGCGACCTGCTCGCCGCGCGTGGCGTCATTCGCGAGCCACACCTCGGAGGTTCCGCCACTGCCCAGTTGGCGAATCAGCACAAACCGGGCGCCGAGTTCGAGCCCGGGAGTCAGTTCCGTCATCCTGGGTCAGCCCGCGCCGCCCGCCTGCGCTCCCGGCGTGGTCGCGTCCACGGCCGGCGCAGTCGGCACCAGCCCGGTTTCCTCGCGGTACAGTTCATGCAGCAGCCGGCGCCATTCCGCGTATTGCTCCTCTGCCGTGCCCGTCAGGCGCAGCGTACGCCCCTCGACATCGACTACGAGCGGCGCAGCCTCGGACTGGAACGAGCCGGAAATTTCCTTCAGCGACTCCACATGCATCTTGGATTCCTCGTGCTTGCGATAGCCACTGACGACGGCTGCGACACCGCCTGCTGCCGCGCCGTAGCGCGCGGCATCCGTGGCCCGCTGGCAGGTATCGCTGCTGCAATTACTGGGCACGAAGATCGCCGCGGCGACCGCTGCCACACCCAGCGCCATGCGAGTGCGCGCCTGCGCCTTGAGCTTCTCCTCGGCGACGATCTCGTCGTAGGTATAGCGCCGCCAGCTCGTGTACGGCTCCTCGAGTTTTTCACTGAACGCCGCGTAGTTCTCGCTAACCGTGTCGATCATGCTGTAGTCGCGCTCGCGGATCTGGCGGACGCGCTGCAGCAGCAGATCGTCATCCGCCGGCAACCGCAGTACGCGGTACTGGCCGGTCTTTGCGTTCTTTGCCAGGTATTGGCTGAAGGCCACCGGTGCGAAGTCGGCGGCGAAGCGCAATTCGCTGACGCGACGGATGTTGGCAAGGTCCGCGCTTGACCTGGTCTTCCTCGCTGCAAGCAGGTCGTCGGCGATCGCGACATAGACATTCTCGAATGGATCGCGTCCGGCGCTATAGCCGTCCTTGTAGACACGGGTGTCGGCGAGGCCCTCATATTCCTTGTTGGCGATCCATGCGCGGCCTGTCGCATCGGTCGCCGTCACGGCGAGCTTCAGCGTCGTGCCAGAGGATTCGATGATGCGTCCATCCACCGTCAGGTCGAATGAAACGACTGTCGCCGGCACGACGCGTGCCGTTCCCCATTGGCCGGTGCCCTCCAACGTGTCGCGCAGCTGCATCGCGAAATAACGTGCCTCGGCCTTGCGGATATCCGGATAGATGCGCGTCTTGTCCGCGAGATCCGCATCGTCCTCCACTTCCTTGGGTATGCTGGGACTGAAGATGTGCACGCCGACATCGAGCAGTTGCTCCGCCGGAATTTCCGTTGTGGCCTGTGTCGCCTGCAAGACTGGCAGCGGCCGCGTTTCCTTGACGCAGCCCGTCACGGCCACGATGGCTGCCGCCGATGCGATCCATAGCGCTTTCATCAGCGTCCTTTCTTGTAGCGCCGGTATTCTTCCCAGAGCGCTGCGCGCAGCTCAGGGTCCGTTTCCTTCATGGCGGCTTCGCGTATCTGCCGCGCGACGATGTCATCGTCCGCACCATCCGGAATGTCCGCGGGGATCGATTTGGGGCCACTGCCTCCGCCACCGCCGGCAGAGCCGCCCACGCCACCTTGCGTGCTGGCCTGCTGCTCATCGGCTGTTCCATTGCCGTCGCCCTCGCCCTCGCCCTTGCTCTCCCCGCCACGACCCACGGATTCGAGCCCACCGGGCGATTTGGGCCCGCTGCCGTCAGCCTCATCGCCGCCCGTGCCGGAACTGCCATCTGCGCTGCCACCTTCGCCTGGACCGGGCTCACCAGCGCCCTTGCCCTGCTGGTCGGCGCGGTCCTTGGCAATCGCGGCCTGCGTATCGCGCACGGTCTCGTCAAACACACCGAAGGTTTCTTCGAGCCGCCGATTGATTTCCTCGCGCCGGTCCGAGCCGCCGCCGCCGGCCGCCGGGCCCTGCCCGGCGCTGCCGCCCGTAGAATTCGACTGTCCGCCGGACGCCCCGGCACCGCCGGAATTGTTCGCCTGTCCGCCAGCCGCTGTGGCACCGCCACCGCCGCCTGCACTCTGTTCGCCACCGGCCGCCGTGTTCGAGCCGGAACTGCCGGCACAGTCTTTCGCGGGATCGTCATTCGCAGGGTCAGGATTGTCGGTCACGCAGGGCTGTTTACCCGCCTGCCCCGCAGCGCCAGCGGTACCAGCGGTGCCAGTGCTGCCGCCCGCTGAACCGCCGCTGCTTCCGGCCTTGCCGCCACTTTCCGCATCCGTTCCGGCGCCGCTGCCTGAACTGGAATCCTTGCCCTTGGTCGATCCACCGGCTGCGCCGTTTTCGCTGCCGGGCATCGGCAGGGCGGCATCGCCGCCACTGCTGGAGCCACCGCCAGACGATCCGCTGGACGTACCGCCGCCGGACGATCCGCCACCGGACGATCCGCCGCCGGACGATCCGCCGCCGGACGATCCGCCGCTCGAACCGCCGCCAGCAGGCGCAGAAGCGCCCGAGTCTGGTCGCGACATTGTGTCTTGGCAGCCGACAAGCATGCCGAACGCCGCGGCAATGGCCAGGCCACGCAAGAGCCGTTTCGGAGTCATATCCATCTCCCAGCCGGACGCCCACGGAAGCCAGGGCCGGCGTTGGGTCAGTCCGTGAAACTTTGAGGGCCGCCCCGCCCGTTGGTTCACCGGCTACGGCGCAGGAACAGCGATCAGCTTCCCGCTCCAACCGCGGAAGGGTCCTCGCCGTGGAGGAACGCGCCCAGCTCGGTAGCCAGGCGACTGCAGGCAGTGCCCTGCACACGCGCGATGAACGGCAGCGGAATCAGCACGCCGACCAGCACCGAGGTGCCCGTCACATTGGTCGACACCGAACCCGCGGTGCTCGCGGTCGTGAGATCCCAGACCACGGCCTGGTAGTCGGATTCCTTTTCCCACCAGCCGAAACCGAGGCAACCGCCGCCGGCAGGACCAATGGTGCAGGTGATGCTACCGCCGCTGTCCGTCTCGCGCGTCGTGCCGTCGACCCAGATGATGTAGCGCACGCCGCTCTCGGTGACACGCTGGGCCACGACGTCACGCGACAGGAGCTTCGTCACTCCCTCGGGGCGCTGCGGCGCCGTCGATGGCTCGAGCCAGGGAAACATCGAGTCGACGAATGCATCATTGGGCCGCACCTCGATGCCATCCGACTTGGCCATCTTGTCGCCGACGCAATCCATAAAATCGTCTTCGGCACTGATGCCCTCGACATGCGGTTTTGCCAGCAGCACGACCGCTTCGGTCGATGTGATTGCCGTGGCCGTGTTGCGGGTCTCCTCGAGTCTTGCGGTCATGCAGCCGGGTAGCAGCAGCATGATTGCCACGCCTGCGCCGGCAGCCAGCAACGACCTGTTTTTCAGGCACGGCATGAGACAACTCCTGATCCTGCCCGGGCGATTCGACCCAAGTATACGCTGCGATTACCACAGTTCCATCTGACCTGGCGCGCGACCTGGCGGGCGGAATAGCGCGGTTTCCAGCGGCTCGGCACGGCCATGCTCGAGGCCGTGGCGGCGACAGGCCGTTTCGAAGCGCCGGCGCAACAGATCGGCCCAGGGCCCCTGGCCGCGCATGCGCGATCCGAAGCGCGGG
>CAYYQQ010000149.1:0-4851 GCA_964473595.1 uncultured Steroidobacteraceae bacterium
AAAATCCGGCATTCCCCAGCGAAACCAAGGCCTCGATCAGCTGTACGAGTAGGCGGCTTCCACCGCGGTCGCTATCAGACCGAAGAATGTCGCCAGCAAAGCAAGATCCCTGCTGACCGGTCTCAGCAAGACATAGAGGATCAGTGCCAGGACGACGGTGCACATGCACATGAGCATCTCGCCAGCGATGCCGAAGCGCCACAGAGACTCCATCAAACTGAGGTTGGCGGCTGTAGCCGTTGCATCCCCCGGCACGACGATTCTGCCCTTGACGAACGCCTCGTCGAAGATGCCCACGACGATCATGATCAGGTACAGCACGCCACCGGCTCTTGCCAGAGCGCGGGGCGAAATTTCAACTGCGGGCTTTCTCATGTCAGCTCCTTTTCGGAATCTTTGTTCGAGTACGCCCAGAAAGCTCAGTGCTCGGCCCTGAAGAATTGATCCTGACCCTATGCTTCCCGTGACCCCGTCACGCGGCGGGCGGACCGCGTCGCAGGCGCCATAATCCGCGCGCCGAGAGGATCAGCGAGTAGGTCCCGGTCACGCCGAGTGCAAACAGCGTCCAGATGAAGAAGTAGCCGCCGGGGGACGCTGCGATCGCGCCGCCGACGCCTTTCCCCGACAGGTGGAGGATCGGCACGCCGGTGGCCAGGAGCGATCCAAGCAGGAGGACGATGTAGCCCGAGCGACGTCCGACGAGCAGCAGCGTGGCGGCGAGCCAGACGGCAAGGATCGCGATGCCGGTCAGGTTCTTGAGTCCGCCCGGCTCGAACCCGCGGACGACGTCGTCGCTCAGGTGGAACGTCATCAGGACGATGGCCAGCAGCGACGTGATGGTCAGGGTTTTGTCGGGTTTCATCAAGGTCATGGTCAGTCCTCAGCGTGCAGGAATGGGTACTGTTTCAGCTGGCTGCTTCCGGAGAAACGGACGCGCGCGAGCCAGAAGAGCATCAAAGCGAACGGCGCAAACGCCAGGACGAAAAGGAAGGGGGAGCCGCGCAACGCCTTCGGCAAGACGTCCTGCTGCCCGAGGAAGAAGGAACCCGTGGCAATGAAGAAGGCAAAGCACATCCGCCACAGGTGGCGCGTGATTCTCTGCGTGGCGGACAGCTTGCCGCGAAGGATGAACTTCAAGTCCAGCAGGCCGGCGAGGAGGCACACGGCCCCCAGGGTAAAAAGGGCGCCCGGGCCGGGCGGCTCGGGGAACTGTCCGGGCGCAGCGAGGTAGACCTCGAAACCGCGACCGATGATGGCGGCCGCCATCGTCAGCACGAGCGCGCAAGCGATCTTCTCGAACCTGCCCGCCGTGCCACTTCGCCGGCGCGCGGCCATCCACGCGGTAGCGACAAAGTAGCAGACCATGATTCCGCCGACCGGGGACTCCGGTGGCGACTTGAACGGCTCCAAGATCAATGCGGTGACGCCTAGAACGAACATCGACGCGCAGAACCAGGTGCCGGCCGAAACGTGCATCCTGTCTCCCTTGCGCGCGGCGAACGCTTCCGCGCCGGACAGCAGTGCGAACATGCCGACGACAATGTGGATCCAGGTGATGACGATCATCCGTGGGTTCCCTCGCTTGCGTCCACAGGCACCGCGTCATCCTCCTGATCCTCCCGGCGAAACTCGAGCAGGTCACCGGGCTGGCAGCCGAGCGCAACGCAGATCGCCTCGAGCGTGGAGAAGCGGATCGCCTTCGCCTTGCCGGTCTTGAGGATCGACAGGTTGGCGACGGTGATGTCGACGCGCGTGGCGAGTTCCGTCAGCGTCATGCGCCGCTCGTACAGCTTATCGTCGAGGCGGACAAGGATTGCCATGTCACACCGTGCCTTCGAGGTCGGCGCGCATGCGCGCGCCGTGCGCGAACACGCCGGCGAGCACGAACAGCAGCAGCACTGCCAGCCACGGCGCGAACGAGAACGCGTCGATCCTCCCCGGTTCCCACACCACCGCCGCGATCGCCGCGACGACCAGCCGCAGCCCTTCAAGCGCCAGCACGCGCCACGCGATCGCGTTCAGGCGCCGGGCGTTCTCGAGGATGAAAGGGTCGCCGACGCGCACCGTATCGACGATCGCCAGCAGCCGCTGCAGGATCGTGTGCACGATCGCCGCGCCGACCAGGCCGACGACGACGATCGCGCGGAGTCCGAGCCCCGCCATCGGGTGCGCGTGCACCATGTCGAAGCCGAGCGGGCGTTGCGGCCAGCCTTGGATGAAAAAGCTCCAGCCCAGCAACCCCGCGATGACAAGGGCATAGAGGATGTTGAGGACGATCAGGCTCTGGATGACTGGCCGGGCGACGGCAAGCGCTTGAGTGCTGGTTCGGGTCATGGGGCGGGGCTCCGGGGATATCGTAAAACGATATTATACACATCGATAAACGATATGCAACTCTGTTGGACATAACGCCGCCGACGCACGCCGCTAACGCGTGTCTAGTTGGTCTGCTTGTTGTGCTCCTGCCCGGCACCGTTGCCAGCGGAAAAGGTATGGGGTTGGGTGCAACTTCTGCCGGTCGGCGATTAAACCTTGTGGCATGTATTCGACCCTAGCCTCCACTCATTCGCAGATCGCGGTCGCGGCGCAGGTCGCCGAGAATCCGGTGCGCGGCGTTATACCCCGGCGCGCCTGTCACGCCGCCGCCGGGATGCGTGCCGGCACCGCAAAGATACAGGGCGCGCAGTGGTGTCGCGTAGCGCGCATACGCCGGCACCGGGCGCATGAAGAAGAGTTGATCCAGTCGCAGGTCGCCATGAAAGATGTTGCCCTCGGTGATTCCGAATACCGACTCCAGATCAAGCGGCGTGTACAGGCGGCTGGCGATCAATGACTGATTTACTGCGGGCACGGACGCCCCGATCTGCCGCAGGAGTTGCCGGTGCAGGCTATCCCGTTCCACGCGCCAGCTGGAATCGCTGAAGCGGTAGGGCAGGTATTGCACGAAGCAGGTCATCACGTGACGGCCGGGTGTCGCCAGCGACGGGTCGATGAGAGAAGGCACGAGACAGTCGATCCAGAGCTGCTCGGAAATTTTTCCCTGCCGCGCCAGCTCGTAGCACCGTTGTGCACCATCAAGCCATGGAACAAGCGTGAATTGCGCCCTCTGCAATGCGTCCGCGTCCGGATCGATACCGTTGAGCCGCGGCTCCTCAGCGAGCACCAGGTTGAACTTGGCGCAGGGCCCATCCATCTTGATGCCGCGCACCGCAGAGAGGAATTCCGGGTCGAGTTCTCCATCCGGCACGAGCCCGAGAAACGTGCGCTTGGGATCGGCATTCGAGACAATGATGCGGGCGGAGATCTCAGAGCCGTCTTCGAGCAGCACGGCGTTTGCGCGGCCATCGCGCACCAGAATCTGCTGCACGGCGGCATTCGTCCGGAACTCCACGCCGCGGGCAGCGCATGCCGCGGCCATCGCCTGGGTGATAGCGCCCATGCCACCCATCACATGGCCGACGAATCCCTGTTTCGCCTGCTCCCCGCCGCCCAGCAAATGGAACAGCAGGCCGAAGAGGGTGCCGGGATCGTAAGGACCGCCGTGCTTGCCATAAAGGCTGTTGGCCAACACCAGCGACTTGAGATGCGGGGACTCGAGCGAACGGTCGAGAAATTCTCCCAGACTGCCGGTCGCGAAGGCGATCAGATCGCTGATCTCTCGTCCGCGCATGCGGCGGAACCTGAACGCGAAGCGCAACAGCTCGCACAGGCCCGCCACGCCACCCCGCTGCAGGTCCGGAGGCGCCTGCATGAAAAGCGGCTCGAAGTGGCGGGCGAGGCCACCAAGGCGCTCTCCGAGCGACAGGAACCGCTCGCAATCCGCCGGGGCGAACCGGAGCAGGAACTCCCGCATGCGCTCGCGATCGCTCCACCACGGGAGCACCGCGCCATCCGGCGTCACTACCTGGACGGTCGGCTCCGCCGCGACCATGTGCAATCCGTGCCGGGCAAGCTCCAGATCCCGGATGATCTCGGGACGCAGCATGCTCGCCATGTACGAAGCTGTTGAAACCCGGCAACCGGGAGCCAGAACCGGGTCGATCTCCTCGGTGACACAACAGCCACCGAGAATTTCCCGCCGTTCGAGCACGAGTATCTTGAGCCCGGCGCGGGCCAGGTAGAACGCAGCCGTCAGCCCATTGTGTCCGCCGCCGATGACGACGACGTCGTGCTGTTTTTCAGGTGTCACAAGTCGGGACCCGGGCGAATGGGCGATCCGTCGAAGAAACGGGTGAGGCGAAATGCAGCCAGTTCAACCGGATCCGCCGCGCCCCGGACCATGTCGGCGATCAGTTTACCGGCACCGGGGCCGATGCCGAACCCATGGCCGCTGAAACCCGTCGCTATGAAGAATCCCTCGAATCCCTCGACGCCCGAGATGATTGGCAGGACGTCGGGTGAAGTCTCGATCATGCCACCCCAGGATTCAACGAATGGCGCATCGGCGATCTCCGGAAACCAGCGCTTTAGCGCATCGCGCATTTGCTGCACAACGCGCGGCTCCGGTGCCGGGTTGAGCACTCTTTCTCGCTCGAACGGGGAGGGTGCATCGAGATCCCAGTGGTTGGGCTCAGCCATCGCCTTGAAGAACTCGAGCCCGAATCGGATGCGCAGCGACTTGTGGCCCTGCACGAAGGCCGGAATGAACTTGGTTGCAAACCGGAATGTCGCTGGAGTCAGTGAGTGTGTAGACGAGCTGCCATGCGCAACCGTGTAACCGCCATCCGCGCGGCGGCGGACAGCGATGTGCGGTGACCAGGCCTGCCCATCGAGCAATTGAGTTGCAGGAGCCGTCCGCGCAACCGTGCCGAGAACCGTCAACTGGGGCACCGTGATGCCAAGCGAGCGGCA
>CAYYQQ010000150.1:0-4841 GCA_964473595.1 uncultured Steroidobacteraceae bacterium
CCATCAATCGCGGGCCTTCGGGCGTCAGGATGCTCTCCGGGTGGAATTGCACGCCTTCGACCGGAAGAAAACGGTGCCGCACGCCCATGACCTCGCCTTCCGCGGTCCAGGCCGTGACCTCGAGTTCCGCGGGGATTTGGTCGCGCTCGGCGATCAACGAGTGATAACGCCCGGCCTCGAATGGATTCGGCAGTCCCGTGAAAAGTCCGCGGCCATCGTGCAGCACCGGCGATGTCTTGCCATGCATCAGCCGCGCGGCGCGCACGACGCGGCCCCCGAATACTTCGACCAGTGCCTGGTGACCAAGGCAGACGCCGAATACCGGCACGCGATCGGCAAATGTCTCGATCATGCGCATCGATATGCCTGCATCCGCGGGAGTGCCGGGACCCGGCGACACGCACAGGTGCGTCGGCGCGAATGCCAGCGCTTCCTCCACCGTGATCTGGTCATTGCGGTGCACCAGCACATCGGCGCCCAGCACCAGGAACGCCTGCACCAGGTTGTAGGTGAAGGAGTCGTAGTTGTCGATCAGCAGCAGCCGCGGTTTCACAGGCCGCCCTCCGCGAGTTCGAGCGCGCGCCGGAGCACGGCACTTTTTGCGATGACCTCATCGTGCTCGCGCTCGGGAACGCTGTCGGCGACGATGCCGGCGCCGGCCTGGTAACTGTAGCGACCGTCTGCGAATACCAATGTGCGGATCGTGATGGCCTGGTCCATGTCCCCGCCCTTGCCGAAGTATCCGACCGTGCCGCCGTAAAGCCCACGACCGACCGGCTCGAGTTCATCGATGATCTGCATCGCGCGCACCTTCGGGGCGCCGACCAGCGTACCGGCAGGAAACGCCGCCGCGAACAGGTCGAAGGCGTCGCGTCCGGGCGCGAGCTCCCCGGAGACGCCGCTCACGATGTGCATAACATGGCTGTAGCGCTCGATCAGCCGGTAAGGATCGACGCGCACCGAGCCTGCGGAGGCGACGCGCCCAAGGTCATTGCGCGCGAGGTCCACCAGCATCACGTGCTCGGCGTTCTCCTTCGGGTCGGCGAGCAGGCGGGCCGCGTGCGCATCGTCTTCGGCTGCATCGGCGCCGCGCGGCAGGGTGCCCGCGATGGGGCGCAACTGCGCGCGTCTGCCATTCAGGCGCACCAGCGCTTCCGGCGATGAGCCGACAACAGTCACGCCGCCGGCTTCGCAGTAATACATGTATGGCGAGGGATTGAGCAGCCTGAGCGCGCGATAGGCCTCGAATGGGTCGAGTTCGCACTCGCCGTCGAAGCGAACCGACAACACCAGCTGATAGACATCGCCGGCAACGATATGCGCCTGCGTGCGCGCGACCGCGTTGACGAATTCGTCACGACCGAGGCTCGCAATGGCCGGGGCGTAATGGAAGCGGCGAGCCGCCTTCGGCATCGGACCGGAGAGTGCCGCAATGATCTCGCGCTTGAGCGATTGTCGCTCAGCCTCATCGCCGTCATGCAGGAGTGTCACGCCGCGCGTCAGGTGATCGAAGACGAGCAGCGATTTCGGCGCGACGTAACAGGCTTCCGGCACTGTCAGGCCATTGCGGGCAGGACGCGGCAGCGACTCGAAATAGCGCACGAGGTCGTACGACGAAAAACCGACGAGACCGCCGGCCAGCGGCAGGTCGTGATTGTCCGGCCGCGGCCGCGGTGCACGCGCAAGCGCATCGCGCAATGCCGCGAGCAAGTCATCCCGGCCCGCGGGCCGCGGCAGTCGGCTGCCATTGACGGCGAGTCCCTGGCCGTCGAGCCTGACTTCGAGGCAATCGCCGAAACCAATGAACGAGTAGCGTGCGAGGCGCACGCCGCCTTCGACGCTCTCCAGCAGGAAGCGCGGACGGAATGGCCGCAGTTTCAGGTAAGCCGAAACCGGCGTGTCGAGATCTGCGGCAATGTCGAATGGCAAGCTCATAGGCATGCAAAAAACCCACCCCCGGTATGTGCGGAGATGGGCCCTGGTTCAAACTTGATAACGAAAAAGTTCTACGCGACCAGCGCCTACTCCCTGGAGCGGCGCCACCAGCCAAGATCGGCGGTCATTGAATTCGCGTGAGTCACGAGGCCAGTATCGGCTGATGCCGGTCCGTAGGTCAAGGCGCGAGGCAGGTCAAGCGCGAGGCAGGTCAAGCCGGGGGTGCATCAAGCCGCTGGGTGCGTCAAGCCGCGGGGCAGGTCAGGGGCAATTTCATATACCGGCGGCCATTTGCCTCCGGCTCCGGCAGCTGGCCAGCCCGGATATTGGCCTGCACGGACGGGTACAGGAGCTTTGGCACGGCGAGCCCGGCGTCGCGCTGGGTCCGCAATGCGACGAATTCGGCTTCCGTTACGCCATCCCGCAGGTGGATGTTGCCAGCGCGTTCCGCGGCGATCGTCGTCTCGCAACGAAGCTCCCGTCCGCCGGGTCCATAGTCATGGCAGACGAAGACCCGCGTTTGCAGTGGCAACTCATAGAGTCGACGGATGGACGCGTGCAGCAGGGTGGCGTTACCACCCGGAAAGTCGCAGCGCGCCGTGCCGCTATCCGGCATGAAAATCGTATCGCCGACGAATACCGTATCGCCGATCAGGTAGCTCAGGCTGTCGCTCGTATGGCCCGGCGTCGAGATCGCGCGCAGCCCGAGGGAGCCGAGACGGAATTCCTCGCCATCCCTCAGCAGCCGGTCGAACTGCCGGCCGTCGACCGGAAATGCCGGACCCAGATTGAACAAGTCGCGAAATGTCTGTTGCACCTCGCGGATCCCCTCGCCGATTGCAATGCGCCCGCCGAGCATCGACTTGAGGTGCGGCGCCGCACTCAGGTGATCCGCATGGGCGTGTGTCTCGAGGATCCATTCGACCACCAGGCTTTCCCGCTGCGCATAGGCGACGATTTCATCCGCCGTAGCGGTCCAGCAGCGCCCCGAGTGGATGTCGAAGTCGAGCGCCGGGTCGATGACTGCCGCGGCCCGCGATTCGCGATCGCTGACGACATAGCTCCACGTGGATGTGGGCTGGTGCAGGAATGGCCTGACATCGGGAGTCATGACCAACCGAAAATACCACGGTTCTCCGGCCGGCGGCCGAGACTTGTGGCCGATGCGTATAATCCGCAAGAGACACTCCGGGCCCTACATGAAGCTCCACCAGCTCCGCTACCTTGCCGCGATCGTGCAGAACGGCCTCAATATCACGGCCGCCGCGAGGGCATTGCATACCTCGCAGCCCGGCGTCAGCAAGCAGATCAAGCTGTTCGAAGACGAGCTCGGCTTCCAGGTATTCGAACGTGAGGGGCGGAACCTCACGCGCATCACGCCGGCCGGCGAGAAGGTCGTCGAGCGCGCAATTCGCGTCCTGGAGGAGACCGAGAATATCCGGCGCCTGTCGGCCGACTTCCAGGACGAGAAGCGCGGCGCGATGTCCATTGCGACCACTCACACGCAGGCGCGCTACGTGCTGCCGTCCATCATCAAGCGCTTCCGCGCGCAGTATCCGGAGGTCAAGCTGCATCTGCACCAGGGCACCTCCGAGCAGATCGCCGACCTCGCCGCCGCGGACCGCGTGGACTTCGCGATCGCGACCGGATCCCAGGAGCTGTTCGCCGGTCTTGCATTGATGCCCTGCTATCGCTGGCACCGCGACATCGTCGTGCCGCGCGGCCATCCACTCGCGTCCGTCGGGCAACCGACGCTGCGCCAGGTCAGCGAGCATCCGGTCGTCACTTACGTGTTCAGCTTTGCGGGGCACTCATCGCTGCCGGAACTTTTTGATCGCGCCGGCCTGCCGCTCAATGTGGCGCTGACCGCGCGGGATTCCGATGTCATCAAGACCTATGTGCGGCTCGGGCTCGGTGTCGGCATCGTCGCCTGCATGTCGCTCGACGAAGACGAGGACCCGGACCTGGTCGCCATCGACGGTTCGCACCTGTTCCCGGAGCACCTCACCTGGATCGGCGTGCGCCGCGGCCGCCTGCTGCGCGGCTACATGTACGATTTCATGAAATTGTTTGCGCCGCACCTGACACGCAAGCTGGTCGACCAGGCGCTGCGCGCACCGGATGCCGCGGCGGTCGAGGCAGCATTCAAGGCCGTGCGGCTGCCACGGTACTGAGCGCGCCGGAGAATCCGATGAGCGACTTCGAGAAGCTGGGCGCGTTCTACATCGGTCGCGAGTACGACCCGAAGGCGGATACGCTCTCCGCAGAACCCCTGATGTACGACTCCCGCGACCTGACCACGCACGCGGTCTGTGTCGGCATGACCGGTAGCGGCAAGACGGGCCTTTGCATCAGCCTGCTGGAGGAAGCCGCACTCGACGGCATCCTTGCGCTCGTGGTCGACCCCAAGGGCGACATTGCAAATTTGATGTTGACGTTTCCCGACCTGACACCGTCCGAGTTTCGGCCCTGGATCGATAGCGGTGAAGCGGCACGCAAGGGTATTTCACCGGATGAATTGGCCGCAAGGACCGCCGAAACCTGGCAGAAGGGCCTCGCCGAATGGGGCGAGGACGGTGAACGCATCCGGAAATTCCGCGACTCCGTGGACATCGCGATTTACACGCCCGGCAGCACCGCCGGCCTGCCGCTGTCGATCCTTCGCTCCTTCGCACCGCCTGCGACTGGCAGCGCCTTGGCAGGCAGCGACCCGGCAGGAACGCGTGATCGCATCTCGGCCACAGTGTCCGGGCTCCTCGGTCTCGTCGGCATCACTGCGGATCCTTTGAAGAGCCGCGAGCATATTCTCCTGTCAACCATCGTCGATGCCGCCTGGAGCAAGGGCAACGCGCTCGATCTCGCCGGTCTCATCGGCGCGATCCAGAAGCCGCCATTCGAGAAGGTCG
>CAYYQQ010000151.1:0-4778 GCA_964473595.1 uncultured Steroidobacteraceae bacterium
ACGGGATCGGTGTCACGCGCATCGTGGCAGCCGCTATCGAGCAGAATCACGACGAACACGGCATCGTCTGGCCCGCTCCGCTGGCGCCGTTTCAGGTAATCCTAGTTGCGCTTAACTGGGCGAAGTCGGAGCGCGTGCGCGACGCCAGCGAACTGCTTTACAGGGACCTTGCGAAAGCCGGCATCGAGGTGCTGCTCGATGACCGCGACGCGCGTCCCGGCGTCAAGTTCGCCGACGCAGAACTGGCCGGCATTCCGCATCGCGTCGTCATCTCCGAGCGCGGGCTTGATGCGGGCCGCCTCGAATACCGGCACCGGCGCGCGACCGGGAACGAGGAGATTCCGATGCCGCAGGCCGTGGAGTTCATCGCCTCACGGCTCGAGGCGGAACGCTGAAAAACCAGTCTGCCATGGCCCGGATTGCATTCCTGGCACCGCTCGTGTTCGCCGGCATGGCGATCACGCTGCCCGCACTGGCAGACGGCCAGCGCGATCCCGGCTTGCGCCAGGTCATCGCTGCGGCGATCAGCAACAAGCCCTGTTTTGACGACAAGTACGACGATGTCGTCTGGTACGCGGTGATGCAGCCGCGGGTCGAGCTTCGTCTGCGCCAGAAACCCGCGGACTTACGACTCGGCGACGACATCGGCGCGGCAGCGCAACGGATCCTGCGCGCTGTGCATTGCGAGACAAGCAAGCAGTCGATGTTGCGCGACCGGCCGCAACTCGTGCTGGCGGTGATCGATGTCGAGAGTTCGTTCAATCCGTTCGCCGTTTCTTCGGCAGGCGCGGTCGGCATGATGCAGGTCATGCCGTTCTGGCCTCGCGAACTCGGCCTCACGACGCGCGACCTGCTGGATATCGAAATGAACATCCGCATGGGCAGCAGCATCCTCGCCTACTACCTGGAGCGCGAACGCGGCGATTACCGGCGCGCGCTCGCCCGCTACAACGGCAGCCTCGGACGACGGACCTATCCGGACCTCGTGTTGAGCAGGCTGCAGTCGCGCTGGCAACGTTAGGAACCTCAGCGCGTCGAGAATCCTGTTGGCCATTCCATCGTCGCCGGATCGATGATCTCGACAGCAATGGCTGTGACACGCGCCATCGGTGGGCCGGTACGCAGCCATTCGACGAGTCGATCGAGTGCCGCGACTGGGCCCGCCGCCAGCACCAATACGCTGCCATCCGGCTCATTGCACGCATGGCCGCGCAGCGAAAGCGTGCGTGCGTGCTCCGCGGTACTCGCGCGGAAGTACACTCCCTGCACGTGTCCCTTGACCCGGATGCGCCGCGCAGCGTCCAGAACGGAGCTAGAATTCACTGGCTGAACTGTCTGTAAGTGTCTAAGAACCTTTATTAAATTCTAGCACAGGCATGACCGAATGACCGATATCCTCGTGTTGTTTTATTCGCGCCAGGGCACGACCGCGGAGCTCGCGCGCCAGGTTGCGCGCGGAGTGGACGCAGTCGCAGGTGCCAGGGCCCGGCTGCGCACCGTGCCGCCACTCTCCGCACCGGGTCGACCGTCGAATCCGGCAGCCGTGCCGCAGGATGGGGCGCCCTATGCGAGTCACGACGATCTGCGCGAATGCGCGGGCCTGCTGCTCGGCAGCCCGGTGCGCTTCGGCAACATGGCTGCACCGCTGATGGCTTTCTTCGATGGAACCTCGAGTCTCTGGTTAACGGGCGTGCTCGCTGGCAAGCCGGCCGGCGCATTTACTTCGGGCAGCACGATGCACGGCGGCCAGGAAACGACACCCTTGTCCATGCTGCTTCCGCTGCTGCATCACGGCATGCTGATCGTGGGTCTGCCATTCACTGAGCCCGCATTGTCATCGACGACTGGCGGTGGCACGCCTTATGGCGCGAGCCGGGTGGCTCCAGATGGAACCCGGCCGGCGCTGACCGACGCGGAGCGGCAACTCGCCCAGGCTCTCGGCCGGCGCGTAGCTGAAATCGCAGTGCGGCTCGCCGCGCCCGCGTGACCACAGCTGAGCGTGCGGCGCGCGTGCGCTGGCTGGCAATCGGCATGTGGGCGCTGCTGGTCGCTTCCATTGTTGCCTG
The DNA here is from genome assembly GCA_964473595.1 of uncultured Steroidobacteraceae bacterium. Lineage (GTDB taxonomy): Bacteria > Pseudomonadota > Gammaproteobacteria > Steroidobacterales > Steroidobacteraceae > SCUD01. The sequence goes on from CAYYQQ010000151.1 coordinate 2,067, forward strand.
GCCATTCGCCGCGGCCGGCATCGGCCTGACCACGACCGCACTCGCGTTGCTGCCGCTTTTCCTGCCCCTGCCCGGGCTGATCGACGGACGACGCCGGACCCTGCAGTGGTCGCCGCTGACATTGGCACCAGCGCTTGCACTTGCGCTGACCGAGATTCTCGTCAATGCGCCGGCCCGCATGCCTGCGATACGGACACTTGCGCTGATACTCGCGGCATTCGCAACCATCATCGCCGCATTGCGCGTCAGTCCGCGTTTACAGTAGTTAGTCAGCGCGCTCGAGGACCTGCCGCACGAATGGCACGGTCAGCCGCCGCTGCGCAGCCAGCGCTTCGGTATCGAGTTCATCCAGCAATCGGCACAGCGCAGCAAAGTTGCGCGGGGCCCTGCGTGTCAGGTACGAAAGGGTTTCGTCCGGCAACTCGAGACCCCGGTGCGCGGCGCGGCGCCGCAAGGCAAGACCCTGATCGCGTTCCGCGAGCGGCTGCAGGCGGTGGACGACGCAGGCCGACAATCGCGAAGCGAGGTCCGGCAGCGCGAAGGCGACGCCAGCCGGTGGCAGTTGCGCAGCGCAGGCGAGTCGACCGCCCAGCTCCAGCAGTTCGTTGTAGAGTGTGAACAAGGCCTGCTCCCAGGCGGGTTGGCCTGCGATTGCGTCGACATCGTCGAGTGCGACAAAGTCGACCTGCTCCAGACCGGCGAGCAGGCCGGGAACCAGATCCTTCGACGAGGCCAGCGGCAGATAGGCGGAGGTCAGGCCGCGCTGCCCGGCGAGGGCGCAACTGGCCTGCAGCAGATGAGTCTTGCCAACACCAGGTGACCCGAGAACCCATAGCGGCGCATGGCCGGCCTCGCGCACGAGCTGCGTGAGACCGGCCACGATCGCGCCATTCGTGCCTTCATGGTAGGTTTCAAAGCGCATTGAAACGCCGAGCTGGACGCCAAGTGGCAGCTGCCGCATGCGGTCACACGGTGGCGCGGCGCGCGCGACTGACCGCAATCGCCTTGCGCACGTAGGTAACGACGTAATCCACACCGCTGACGATCGTGGTCGCCAACACGAGGGCGCCCAGCGCGACGATCAGCCACTCCGGAACGGCGGGATAGGCCGCGCGCCCGACGACTCCGATGACGAACAGCAACTGGACCAGCGTATTGAGCTTGCTCGGCATGGTCGGGCGGCCTTCCAGCGGGCCAAACATCTCCTTGTACACCCAGGCGCCAACTCCGATGATCACGTCGCGTGCGACCGCGACCGCGGCGAGCCACAAAGGAATCAGTCCGAGCCAGGTCAGAGTGATGAATACACTGACCAGCAGCAGCTTGTCCGCCACCGGGTCAAGCACCTTGCCGAGTTCAGTGGCCCAGTTGAATGTCTTCGCAAGATAACCGTCGAGAATGTCCGACACCCCGGCGATGCCGAACAGGGTCAATGTCATCCCATACTGGCCTTCGGCAAGCAGCCAGACGATCGGCACCGCGAGCGCCATGCGCAGCAGGCAAAGCACATTCGGAACCGTGGCCAGACTCATGGCGCCAACGCGAAGATCATTCGCGACTCATCGACCGGGACCAGCCGGGCCTCGCGCCGGATCGCCTGGCGCAATGCATCCGGATCTCCGCGAACAGTCAGGGCAAATGACACAGCATCCGGCGTCACCTCATTGACTGCGACGCCGCGCACAAGCGGCAGGCGTCCCAGTGCACGTAATGCCGCGGCATAGGCTTCGAGTGTGTCGATGCCCGTGACCGTCACCAGTTGTTCGACACGCTGGCCGGCATTGCGTGACGCGTAGGCGGCCGCGTAACGGTCGGCGGCAAAATCCGGGCCGGATTCCAGGTCACCTCTTGTTTGGGCGGACAGACCGGCCGACGAAAAGGTCCACTCGACGGTGTGCTGGCCGGCAGCCGTCGCCACCGCGCGCCCGATCAGCACTCCATCCGCGCCATAACGACGCGCCGCATTCACCAGCGGCTCATGGTCGCCGGACCAGGCCTGCTGCAGGCCGCGAACGAGATCATCGCCGGCACCCGGCCAGGCCAGCGGTATACCGCGGCGCGCGGCGACCCGCTCGACGCGCTCTTTCTCATCGCCGCCGGTCGCGGAACCGGCGAGACTGCGCCGGCCGCCGCGATCGACTGCGAGCCAGACCAGTGTCAACGGTCGGTCCGGCCCCCAGAATGGCAGGCCGGCGGCGTCGATCGAATTTTCGATCGTCGAACCGTCGAAGGTGACGGCAAGCTGGCTGCCTGCTGCGCGCCGGAAGCTCACCACATGCCTGCCGGCCTGGGCGATCAGTGGCGTCAGGCTTTCGAGATCAGCGGCATCGCGGCGGCCGGTCGCGCGGATCAGGATGTCGCGCATCGCCTCGCGAAATGCGGCTTGCTGAGCGGACTCGCCCTGGCCCGTGACCGGCACCGTCACGGTGTACATGTCGCCAAGGGATGCCGCATTGGCATGCGGCGCGAGTGCGGCAATTGCCAGTGCAGCGAGCCAACGTCGCGTCGGGTTCATCATTACAATAGTACACTGCCCGGCATACGGGCCCTTCCCTGCAGAGCCCGATCCGGACCGATGACGCCACGCCCACCGCTGACATACCGGGATGCCGGCGTCGATATTGATGCCGGCGAGGCGTTGGTCGAAAGGATCAAGCCCCACGTCGCCCGCACACTCCGCGCCGAGGTCTTGGCAGGCGTCGGCGGATTCGG
>CAYYQQ010000152.1:0-4712 GCA_964473595.1 uncultured Steroidobacteraceae bacterium
ATCGAACCCGCGAGCCATGTGCTGTTGCTGGTACCCGATGCAGCGATCCCGGATGTCATCAGGCGTTACCCATTCCTGCAGCAGAAAAAACTGGTGCACTGCGCCGGTGCGCTGAGCTTCCCCGGCATTGCGGGCGCCCATCCGCTGATGACATTCAGCAACGATCTGTACGAGCTGGACCGATACCGGCAGATGCCATTTATCGTGGAGCGCGGCCATCGCTTCGACGAGCTGCTGCCAGGCCTTCCCAACCCGCATTTTGAGATTGCACCCGCGCACAAGGCGCAGTACCACGCGCTGTGCGTAATGGCCGGCAATTTCAGCCAGATCCTCTGGCAAGCCGTGGTCACACGCTTCGGCAGCATCGGTCTGCCCGCCGAGACGCTGGATCCATACCTGCGTCAGGTGACGGAAAATTTCATCGCGGCCCGCGGATCGGCATTGACCGGTCCGCTTAGCCGCGGCGACAAAGCGACTATCGAGCGCAACCTCGCCGCACTGGCGGGCGACGGGTTGCAGCATCTGTACCGGGCATTCCTCGAATTCCACGCAGAGGCGGCAGCATGAACATCCTGAAACTTCCTGAGCGCAAGGCAGGCCACGAAAAGATCGTGATGGTGACCTGCTATGACTACACCTCGGCCCGCATCATCAGCCAGTCGGATGTCGACATCATCCTGGTCGGCGACAGCGCGGCGATGGTAATGCACGGATTCGATACGACGCTGCCGATCGACACGGCCATGATGGCTCACCACGTCGCGGCGGTGCGCCGCGGCGCACCGGACAAGTTTCTGGTCGCCGACCTGCCGTTCCTCTCCTACCGCAAGTCGCTGTCCGAGACCATGCAGGCAGTTGCCGAACTGATGCGCGCCGGGGCGCAGGCGGTCAAGCTGGAGGGCATCGCCGGCAATGAGGAGTCGATCCGCCACATCGTGCAATCCGGGGTGCCGGTAATGGGCCACATCGGCCTGACCCCGCAGTCGGTGCACCAACTCGGTGGATTCCACGTGCAAGGCGGCAACCAGCCGGACCGGACGCGCCTCAAGGCCGAGTCGCGGGACTGCCAGCAGGCCGGGTGTTTCGCGCTGGTGCTGGAGTGCGTGCCCGAATCCCTGGCTGCGGAAATCACCGCTGAGCTCCGCATACCCACCATCGGCATCGGCGCAGGCGCGGACACCGACGGCCAGGTGCTGGTGATGCACGACTTGCTCGGGCTGAATCCTGATTTCAAGCCAAAGTTCGTGCGGCAATACCTGGACGGCAACCAGCTATGGCTGGATGCATTCAATCAGTACGCCCGTGATGTCCGCGCAGGATCCTTTCCCGCCCGCGAGGAGCGTTACGCCGGATGAAGCTGTGCCGGACAAATGCCGACTGGCTTGCGCTGCAAGACGCGCTTGGCGAGTGCACGCTCGGTCTGGTGCCGACGATGGGCGCGCTGCATGCCGGACATTTGTCGCTGGTGCAGCGCAGCCAGCGGGAGAACGCCGCAACCATCGTCAGCATCTTTGTCAACCCGACCCAGTTCGACCAGGCGGATGATCTCGATCGCTACCCAAGGAAGACCGAGCTCGACCTGGCCCTGCTTCAGGACGCCGGAGTGGATGCGGTGTTTGTTCCTTCCTGCGACGAGATCTACCCCGACGGTTTCCATTATCGGATCAGCGAGTCCGAGCTCAGCGTTCGGCTGTGCGGCGCGCACCGGCCAGGGCATTTCGACGGGGTGCTGACCGTGGTGATGAAGCTGCTGAATATCGTGCAGCCCACGCGGGTCTATTTTGGCGAGAAGGACTACCAGCAACTCTTGCTGGTGCGCGGCATGACGCAGGCATTCTTCATGGACGTGGATGTCGTCGCCTGTCCCATCGTGCGCGAGCCCGACGGGCTGGCTATGTCTTCGCGCAACCAGAACCTGGATGCGGCACAGCGCCGGCTGGCACCCTCCCTTCATCAAGTGCTGCGCGAGTCCACGGACACTGAAAGCGCGCAGACGCGCCTGCAGCAGCTGGGCTTCGACGTGGACTATGTCGAGGACTTCAAGGGACGGCGGCTGGCTGCGGTGCGACTCGGCGGCACCCGACTGATCGACAATATCGTCATCAAGGAGCAAGCCTCGTGATGCTTTGCCTCGATATCGGCAACAGCCATATTTTTGGCGGTGTCTTCGCCGGCGATGAGCTGCGCATGACGTTTCGCCAGTCTTCCAAGTCCGGAGCGTCGTCCGACGAGCATGGCCTGTTCTTTCGCAGCGTACTACGCGAAAACGGCGTGGACCCGGCGAGCATCGAGCGAATCGCCATGTGCAGCGTGGTGCCGGAAGTCGTCTATACGATCAGCGCGAGCTGCCGCAAATATTTCGATATCGCCCCGTTCATACTCCAGGCCGGGGTACGCACCGGCCTCAAGATCGCTTACCAGAATCCCCTCGAGGTGGGCGCCGACCGCATCGCCAACGCGATTGCCGCAACCCACATGTTCCCGGATCAGGACCTGCTGATCATCGACATGGGTACGGCCACGACCCTGTGCGCGATTGGGCGCGGGCGACTGTACAAGGGTGGAGTGATCCTGCCCGGGCTGCGCATGTCCATGCAGGCGCTCTACTCGGGCGCGTCAAAACTCAGCGCGGTCGAAATCGTCAGGGTCGAAATGGCGCTCGGCCGCACTACGGCCACCAGCATTCAGTCCGGCCTGTTCTATGGCCACCTGGGCGCATTGCAGACGATCATCGGCCGGGTGGTCGACGAGGAGTTCGACGGCAAGCGCCCGCTGGTGCTTGCAACCGGCGGCTTCGCGTCACTGTACGAAGACAGCGCGCTGTTCGATCAGCTGGTGCCGGACCTGGTGCTGCAGGGCCTGCGGCTGGCGCAGGTGATGAACGAAGATGGTCTGACGCGGGTCTGAGCGCGCGTCAGAAATAGCCATGCAGTTCCAGGAACGCTTCGGTCCGGTTCTGCAATGAATTCTGCGGGATGCCGTCGTAGGCGCGGGCGCCGGCCCGAAGCTGGATGAACTCCATGGGCGTGTACTCCCAGACCAGGCTGAAGCGATTCTGCTCGTCCTCGGCCACATCCTGATCCGGGTCGTAGAACTCCGTGGTCAGCTTCAGATTCTGGCCCTTGCGGATCAGCCAGTTCGCCTCCAGCAGGCCGACCCACGCCTCGCGCCGCCCCGTGGGCGTGCCCTGGTCCACGATGTAATCGGCCTCGGCGAGCCAGCTCACGGGGCCGGTGCGCAAGCCGCCGAACAGACCCTGCAGAGCACGGTCGCCGGCATCGGAATCGTTGTAGCTGGCGCTGGCGCCCAGGCGCCAGATACCGCTGAGGTATTCCAGCCGTCCACTCATCTGTTTGCCATTGTCAGTTTCGGCCCCGCCGGCCGCGCCATTGGTGAGACTGAGCTGAGCCGACCACCGGGACCGCTGCCAGCCCACTTCGACGCCCTCGTCGGGAGTGTCAAAATTGATGCCTGTGATCTGGCGAATGAACGCGCCGTCATCCTCGATGCGCCAGCCGTAGGGCAGGAAAAACTGACCCGCCTTGGCATACCACTTGCCGCTGGCGGTGGTGTACTTCAGGTAGGCCTGCCGGTTGCTCGCGCCGTCGGGGGCGATGCGCTCGTCCACATAGAGCTCCAGCCGCTGCGGCAACAGCGACACACTGGCGTACACGCGCAATTCGTCCAGCTCGAATTTCCAGCTGCTGTCCTGCCCGGGAGCGTCCGTGAAACGGGCGCTACCGCGCAGGTCGCCACCGAGCTGCAGCATCGAGCCAACCGTGCCGGTCCAGAGTGCCTCCGACGAGCGTTCCCGGCGCGCCGGCAGCTGCGTCTGTCCATAGATAATGCCCGCGGGGTTACGCAGCCCCCCGCCCGCAGGATCCACGTGGCACTGGCCGCATTGAAATCCCTCGCGCACCGCAAGGTAGGGTTCCGCCCGGGCCAGGGCGCTCGCCAGCAGCAGCAGCGCGAGACATCCGTTTCCCACCCACTTCATGGCACATCCCCTGCTACCCGGAATCGCACCACCGCATCGCCGCCCGCAGCGCCATCGCCATCGCCGTCAATGGGACGACCCTCGAGGTCTGCCACGGCCACCGGGCCGGAACCGCGGAACCTGAGGCGGATTTCTTGCCAATCCCCGGATCACCACTTCCGTATTTGATCGGCCGGCCTGATGCTTTAAATCCCGCTAGACTCGGCGCTACCCTGCGGCTGGGTCGCTATGCCGAGGCGGAAGCTGCGGCGCGCCGCCGCATGGCCATGCCGCCCATTTCGGGTTCGTCCGGTGACGATCCTCTCAAGGACATGTTCCAGCGGCGCGTGCTTCTTGCCCACTCCATTGCGAAGCAGTGACGCGGCGCGGAGGCGCGGACCGGACTGGCACCGGCATTGGAATACTATGGTCGCGAGAAGAAGGCCGGCGCGATCGGCACGGACTTCCGGCTGGAATACGCGGAAGCCTTGTACGCGAGCGCGCTCGCCCAGGAATCTGATCCCGCCGGACGGGCGACCCGCGAGCAGGCACTGGCCGAAGCCGCAGCGTTGTTATCGGGCGCATCGGCTGAGGTGCAGAAGCTCGTTGTGACGCGCGAGCTTTCTGGCTGGATCGCCGCAGCTTGCTCGTCATCGAGTTCCTGAGCCGACGGCGAACCGGTTGGTGGGCGCGACAGGGATCGAACCTGTGACCCCTACCATGTCAAGGTAGTGCT
>CAYYQQ010000153.1:0-4645 GCA_964473595.1 uncultured Steroidobacteraceae bacterium
AGTCCCCGCGAATCAAAGCATTGCGCCTGCCTTTGCAGGCTGGTTCGCGGGCCGGAAATTGCGTGACGCGGGGCAAGATTTTGGTAAATCCGACGTGTAAGCTATAGTCCAAAGGATCAGGGACTTGTGATCGATATCACACCCATTTCACAAACTCACGGCCGGAGCCTGAACGGCTTTGACGGCCTTGGGGAGTCACGATGAGCTGGAAACTGCGCGTCCTCGTTTTGGCGATTCTGCTCGCGCCAGCGGTGGCCCTGGCCCTCGGTCTGGGCGAAATCCGCCTGAATTCGGCACTCAATCAGCCGTTGTCGGCCGAGATCGACCTGGTCGCGGCGACACCGGAAGAACTGGGTGCCCTGCAGGCACAGCTCGCGTCGCGCGAGCTGTTCCAGCGTTACGGCCTGGATCGGCCGGCGTATCTGGATACCCTCCAATTCAGTGTCGGGCGCGGCCAGGATGGCCGTAGCGTGCTGCTGGTTCGCTCGCGGGACGCCATTGCCGAGCCATTCGTGTCTTTTCTCATCGATGTCAGCTGGCCGCGCGGCCGATTGTTGCGCGAGTACACGGTGCTGCTCGATCCGCCGGTTTTCGCGCCGCAAGACGATCAAGCCGTACCCGTCGCGATAGACGCACCGCGAGCCGAGTCCCCACCGGCACGAGTCGCTGCAGCGCCCGCTGCAGCGCCTGCTGCAGTGCCCGCAGCGGGGGCCGGCAGCGAGCCGGCTGCTGCTGAACCCGGGCTGTCGGCTGAAAGCCCGTCGGCGCAGAGCCCGTCGGCATATCGGGTACAAAGGGGCGATACGCTGTACGAGATCGCCAGGTCGCTGGTAGCGGGCGATCGTTCGACCACGCAACGGATGGTGATCGGGCTGTTCCGCGCCAATCCGGCAGCTTTCCAGGGCAACATCAATGTACTTCTTGCCGGTGCGGTGCTGCGCGTGCCGACTACCGACGAACTCTCTGCGATCGGGGCCGGCGAGGCCGCCACCGAAGTCAGCCGGCAGGTTACTGCTTGGCGCACCAGCGGCGGCGGTGCCGCAGACCGCGGACGCCTGCGTCTGGTAACACCGACCGAGGGTGTCGCCGACACGGGCACCGTCGAACCAGTCGCCGACGGCTTGGTCAAGTCACAGGTCGATGCGCTCGAGCATGAAATCCAGGAGCAGCGCCGCCTGCTGGAAATCAAGAGTCAGGAACTTGCCGAGCTGCAGAGCAAGCTGGCCCAAACCAAGGCGCCCGAAGCGGCCGTTCCGGCCGAACCAGAGAAACCGGCGCCGGACGAGACGGTGGTTGCGCCGGAAGACGACACGGGTGTTGCGGTTCCTCCGGCCGAAGAAGCCAAGGAACCCGCAGTGGCTGCCAAGCCGAAGCCCAAGCCGGCTCCGGAAGTGGAGGGGCCGTCATTCCTCGACAGCCTGACGGATAACTGGCTGTTCCTGCTTGGCGCTGCGGCGCTGGTGCTGGGCGGTGGGCTTGGCTACGGCTATGTCCGTCGTCGGCGCGAACAGGATGTCGACGACGCGCTGAAGCGCTTCGAGGTTCCAGCGGAGGCGCCGGTTCCCACAGAGACGATGCGCCTGCGCGCACTGGCCCTGGGTGAGCGTGAAACCGAAGAACTCGGGCGGGTCGATGAGAAAGATATTGTCGTCGAGGAACGGGCGCGTCCGATTGAGCGCCCGATCGAGCGCCCGATGCGGGAAGCCGCGCCGGCGGTCAGTCCGGATGAGACGATTAGCACCGAGGCGGTGCTGGATCTCGATCAGGCCGACCCGCTTGCCGAAGCCGATTTCCACATGGCCTACGGCCTGTATGACCAGGCCTGCGACCTGGTCAAGATGGCGCTCAAGCAGTCGCCTGACCGCAGTGACCTCAAGCTGAAACTCGCCGAGATTCATTTCGTGGCCGGTAACTCGGAGGCATTCCTCGCGGTCGCGCGTGACCTGCGCAAATCCATCGGGTCCGGCGGTGACTGGGACCGCATCGTCATCATGGGCCGGCAGCTCGCGCCCGACGAAGCGCTGTTTGCCGGCGGCGTGCAGTCGGCCGCTGTCGATGTCAGCCTGGAAGGCGGCCAGGATCGGGTTGACTTCGATCTGCTGTCAGCGCCCGCCGGGGAAGAAGCCATCGACCTCGACCTCGGTCAGATGCTGGCCGCCAGCGACAGCCAGTCGATCACCGCCGAACGCGAAGTCCCCGAGTTCAACCTGGATGAAGGTCCGAAGGTCCTCGGCACGACGCAGCAAATCTTCCCGCGCGAGGGTCCCGGCACGGTCGAGATGCCGACCCTCGAATTGCCGTCTTCGGAAATTCCGACGGTCGAGACACCGGCGCTGCGCGAGCGCGGCAACGACACGGTCAGTGAACGTGTCCGTGGCCACGACTTCTCCGGTGAAATATCCCCGGATGTAACGGCGGAGATGGCGATCGACGACCTGGGCATTGATATCGGCGATTTCGACGACCTGGCCGACTCGCAGGATGACGCCACGGCTCAGCCCACGCAGGCTGACGAGACGATGCGCATCGCGCCGCAAGACGAGAGTACGCGTGTGATGCCGATTACCCCGGCTCGGACCGACGCCACCGGCATTTCGCGAATGTCGGATCTGGATCGCACTGCGTTGATGGCGACGCTGGAGGTCAGCGATGTGTCTGGCATCGACCTGGATGTCGGTAGTGCCTCGGACGATGCCGATGCGCTTGCTGCCGCCGCCGCCCGCCTGTCGTCGGAACAGCTACCGCAGTTGTCCGACCTGGAGCCCGTCACGATGAGTGAAGTGGGCACCAAGCTCGACCTGGCGCGTGCCTATATGGACATGGGCGACCCTGACGGTGCCCGTAATATCCTTCAGGAAGTGTTGGCCGAGGGTAGTGCCTCGCAGAAGCAGGAAGCACGCCGGCTGATCGACTCGCTGCCGGGAGCGTGAGCGCGGCGCGGCGACGCCTCGCCGTCGGTCTGGAGTACGACGGCGCGCGCTTTGCCGGCTGGCAGTTGCAGCCCGGTCTGCCGACGATTCAGGACCACGTCCAGCGCGCGCTTGGAAGCGTTGCCAATCATCCCGTCGCGACCACCTGCGCCGGCCGCACGGATGCGGCGGTTCATGCGATCGGCCAGGTCGCGCATTTCGATACCATATCCGACCGCCCGATGCGCGGCTGGGTACTCGGCGCCAATGGCGAGCTACCGCCAGAAATCGCGATGCTCTGGGCGGTCGAGGTTGACGCCCAGTTTCACGCCCGGCATTCGGCACAGGCGCGCAGCTATCGATACTGCATCCTGCAGCGCGCCACGCGACCCGCCCTGCTGCGCGAGCGCGTCTGGTGGGTCCGGACCGAGCTTGACGCAGCGACGATGCACGAGGCCGCTCAGCAGCTGGTCGGCGAGCATGACTTCTCGGCTTTCCGTGCGGCCGAATGCCAATCGAAGACGCCCCGGCGCCGCATTCACACGATCAGCGTCGCTGCCGACGGGCCGCTGGTGACCATTGAGGTCACGGCCAATGCATTCCTGCACCACATGGTCCGCAACATCGTGGGAACGCTGCACCCAGTCGGAACGGGCGAACAGAAGCCTGCGTGGGTTGCCGAGGCGCTGGCGAGCCGCGACCGTGCGCGCGCCGGCATCACGGCGCCCGCCCACGGCCTGTACCTGGCCCGCGTGCGCTATGCAGAGGACCTGGGGATACCCGAATTTGTCCAACTTCCGCCATGGGCTATGATCGCCGGCCAGAGTCAGCGGGGACCGACGTGACCTGGTTCGAGAAGATCATCCCGTCGCGGATCAAGACAGAGCGGCGCACGCGCTCCGTCCCGGAAGGCCTGTGGATGAAGTGCCCGGCCTGCGACTCGGTGCTGTACCGGCCCGAAGTCGAGCGCAGTCTCCAGGTCTGCCCGAAGTGTGCCCACCACCTGCGGGTCGGCGCGCGCGACCGCCTGACGCGGTTCCTGGACCCAGACACTGGCAGCGAGATTGGCGCCGACGTGATGCCCGAGGACCCGCTGCGCTTCCGCGACAGCAAGCGTTACCGCGACCGCCTGGCGGCGGCGCAGAAGACGATCGGCGAAGGCGACGCACTCGTGGTGATGGCCGGCACGCTTGAAGGCATCGAGGTCGTCGCCTGCGCTTTCGAGTTTTCGTTCATGGGCGGATCGATGGGTTCGGTGGTCGGCGAGCGTTTCGTGCGCGGTGTCGAATACGCCATCCAGCACCGCATGCCCGTCGTTTGTTTTTCGGCGAGCGGTGGAGCGCGCATGCAGGAAGGCCTGCTGTCGCTGCTGCAGATGGCCAAGACCAGCGCCTCGCTTGCAGCACTGGCGCGGCACGGCCTGCCATTCGTGTCGGTGCAGACCGACCCGACCACCGGCGGAGTTTCCGCAAGTCTGGCCATGCTCGGCGACGTCAACATCGCCGAGCCCCGTGCGCTAATCGGATTTGCGGGCCCGCGGGTGATCCAGCAAACGGTCCGCGAGACCCTGCCCGAGGGCTTCCAGCGCAGCGAGTTCCTGCTCGAGCACGGAGCTATCGACATGATCGTCGACCGCCGCGACCTGCGTGACCGCATCGCGGGATTGCTACGCATGCTGCTACGCCGGCCGCCGGTCTCCGGCTAGGGAACGCGTGCGATTCGATTCCGTCGCGGCC
>CAYYQQ010000154.1:0-4603 GCA_964473595.1 uncultured Steroidobacteraceae bacterium
TCAATTCGATGGTGACGGCATTGCTGTTCGTGGTACTGCTGCTGCAGCGAAATCTCGCCGAGTTCTCGCAGGCACTGCGCGCGACCGTGCAGTGCTGCTGGCCGATTCTCGTGCTGTATCAGATCTACGGTGGCGTCGCCGGGGTTCTGCAATACACGAACGTTGGCGAAACCCTCGCCCGGTTTTTCGCCGAAATTTCGACGCCGGCGACCTTCCCGCTGCTGACCGCCATCGCAGGAACAGTCGTCGCCATTTTCGTGCCGTCCAGCGGCGGGCAGTGGATCATCCAGGGCTTCGTGACCTCGCAGGCCGCTGCAACCATGGGCGTCTCGGCGCAGCAGAGCCTGCTCGCGCTCGGTGTCGGTGACCAGATGGGTAACCTGATTTCGCCGTTCTGGATCGTGATCGCAGCAAGCATCGCGCGCGTCGATTTCCGCACGATCTTCGGCTACGGCCTGATCTTCGCTGTGTTGTGGTTCGTGCTCGGCGTCGGCATCTTCACCTTCATGCCGGCAGCAGGCTACAGCGGCGGTTAATGCGTGAGGCCCGACCGCAACATGCCAGGACGCCCTGGTCTGACAAGCGCAGAGGCTGCGAGCCGGCTTCAGGCTGACGGCCCGAACGAGCTCCCGGCAGCGGGCGGGCACCGCCTGTTCGATGGGCTGCTGCACGTGGTGGCCGAACCCATGTTCGTGCTGCTGAGCGTGGCCGTGGCCCTGTACGTGCTGCTGGGAGAGCTGCGCGAGGCGCTGATTCTCGCGTCCCCACTGCTCGCCGTCGTCGTCATCACGGTCTCGCAGGAGCGCCGTGCGGAGCGCGCGCTGGACGCACTGCGCGACCTCTCGAGTCCGCGCGCCGCGGTCCTGCGTGACGGCGAAATGCTGCGCATCGCGGGTCGCGACGTCGTGCAGGGCGATATCGTGCTGCTGGGCGAAGGTGATCGGGTACCGGCCGACGGAGTACTGCGCGAATCGATCGACCTGGAGGTCGATGAGTCGCTGCTGACGGGCGAATCCCTGTCCGTGCCGAAGCGCGCTGCGCCAGCGAGCGTTGACGTGGCGCAGGCAACGGCGCTGGCAGACAGTCACGTGCATTCCGGAACGCTCGTTGTTCGCGGCCATGGCACGGCCGAGATCACCGCGACCGGCGCACGCACGGAACTCGGCCGCATCGGCCACGCCCTCGCCACGCTGAAGCCACAGCAGACGCTGCTATACCGTGAAACGCGGCACATGGTGCTCTGGCTCGCGCTGCTGGGCGGTGGGCTCTGCGTCGCGGTCGTTCTTCTCTACGCGGCTTCGCGCGGCGGGTGGGTCGAAAGCGCGCTGGCGATGTCGCTGGCAACGGGAGCGGCGACCGCGGCAGACGGCAAGGCAGTGTGGGATAAGTCTTGCGCGGGCTGCCATGCGGCGATGGCACCGAAGACCGGCGACAAGGCGGCATGGGCGCCGCTGGTCAAGCGGGGTGCCGATGACCTGACGGCATCGGTCATGAAGGGTACGAAGATGATGCCGCCCAAGGGTGGCGCCAAGACAGAAGAGGACGTCAGGGCCGCCGTCGATTACATCATCAGCTAGATGAAGTAGCCGCAAGGCGGTTGCCGACGACGTCGTCGACTGGTGATCCGTTGCCATCGGCACCGGGAATTTCCACCCATCTTGATTTCTTGTTGAACGATCGTTTAACTTGTCGGGTGGTGCGCCCTGCGGGCGCCTTCAGCATGCCATGCCGGATGATCTCATGTCACAACAACCCGATGCAAAACAGGGGCTTGTACTCGCCGCACTGGCGCGTGCCGTGCATGCAACCTACATGGAGATCTTCCCGAGCCCCAGCGTCGAGCAGCGGCTCGACGTCCTTGAGCCGGGTTCCTACGTGGCGGTCACTTGCTCGCCTGTCCGTGGCGTCGATGTGACCCTGGATCTCAGCGAACGCCTGGTCGGGCGCGGTTTTCGCGTCGTGTCGCACATCGCCGCAAAGATGGTGCGCGACCACGACCATTTGCGGGAAATCATGCGCCGGCTCGGTGATTCAGGCGTGGAGAGCATTTTCGTCCCGGGCGGCGATTCGCCGCGGCCATTGGGAAAATACGCAACCGCCCTGCAGTTATTGCGCGACATCGCTGAATTCGACCACCGGCTGCAGCACATCGGCGTTGCCGCCCACCCCGAGGGCCATCCGGCCGTCGACTCCGAATCGCTGCTGCGGGAGCTCGTTGCCAAGCAACCCTACGCGACCTACCTGGTCACCCAGATGTGCTTCGACGCTGCGGCACTCGCTACGTGGCTTCGCATGATTCGCGCCAGCGGCGTCACCATGCCTGCCTGGATTGGCCTGCCCGGAGTGTTCGACCGCGCGGCGCTCCTTGCCGCATCGCTGCGTATCGGCGTCGGCGCCTCGCTGCGTCTCCTGCGCGATCGCAGCCGGCTCGTCAGGCGGTTGTTCGGGCCGAAAGTCTATCGCCCCGACGCGTTCCTGCGCGAGCTCGCACCGCATCTGGCGGAACCGGAGATCGGGATCGCCGGATTTCACCTGTTCTGTTTCAACAAGGTCAAGGAGTCGGAAGACTGGCGCCGTCAATTCCTGGCAGACCTGCAGCGCGGCGGCTGACGGAAGCGCAATGACCCGACGTATTGGAAAGGCGCGACGCGTGGCATCGGCGGTGCGGCAGCTGCCGTTTGGCCAGCTGACCAATCCCTACGCGCCCATCGAGGTCCTGAGCGCTGACCATGTCGAGACGATCATCGATGCGGCCCTGACCATACTCGAAACTTGCGGCATGCGGTTCCTGGAGGACAGCAGTCGCCAATTAATGCGGGCGGCCGGAGCAGAATGCGACGAGGCAACCAGGATGGTGCGCTTCGATCGCGGGCTGGTGCTGGAAAGGCTCGCGCTCGCGCCTGCGGAGTTCACGCTGCGCGCCCGCAACCGCGCCCGCGACCTGCGCATCGGCGGCAATGGCGTCGTCTTCGGCGCGGTGGGTGGACCGGCGTTCTGCAGCGATCTCGACCGCGGCCGGCGTCCCGGCACCCACGCTGAACTTTGCGACTACATGCGCCTCATCCAGAGCCTGAACATCCTTCACCAGGAGGGAGGCGGCGCCTTCGAGGCGATGGACCTGCCTCCCGAGACGCGCCACCTTGATCTATATCTCGCCCAGTTCACCCTGCTCGACAAGAACTGCCAGGCCTATGCACTTGGCCGGCAGCGCACCGTCGACTGCATCGAGATGACCTGCATGGCGCTCGGCGTCAGCCGCGAGGAACTGGCGCGGGATCCGGCGGTGATGGCGATCGTCAACACGAATTCGCCGCTGCAGCTCGACATTCCGATGACTGAGGCCGTGCTCGAACTCGCCGCCGCCGGTCAGGTCTGCTGCATCACGCCCTTCACGCTCGCCGGCTCCATGAGCCCGGTCACGATTGCCGGCACACTCGCGCAACAGACTGCCGAGGTACTGGCGGTAGCCACCCTGGCGCAGGTGGTAAAGCCGGGCGCCAAAATCATCTACGGCTCGTTTGCCTCGAACGTGGACATGCAGAGTGGCGCGCCGGCGCTGGGAACCCCTGAATACACCAAGGCTGCGATGGCCAGCGGCCAGATCGCGCGCCGGCTGGGGCTGCCACTGCGTTCGAGCAACGCGACCACATCCAACTGCGTTGATGCGCAAGCGGCCTATGAGAGCGGGATGTCCTTGTGGGGCGCGATCATGGGACACGCCAATCTCGTTTATCACGCCGCGGGCTGGCTTGAGAGCGGGCTCACGGCGTCCTTCGAGAAACTGATCACCGACGCTGAAATGCTGCAGATGATGGCCGAGTTCCTGCGGCCCATTGAAGTCAACGCCGATGAGCTCGCACTCGACTCCATCGCCAGTGTCGAGCCCGGCGGCCACCACTTCGGCACGGCCCATACGCTCGCCCGATTCGAGACCGCGTTCTACATCCCGATGCTGTCCAGCCGCCAGAACTTCGAGTCCTGGCAAGAAGCCGGCGGCCTGGACGCCGCGCGGCGGGCGAATCGCATCTGGAAACAACTGCTGGCCGACTACCAACGACCACCGATGGACCCGGCCATTGAGGAGGCGCTCACCGATTACGTGGCGCGCCGCAAGGGAGAAGCTTCATGAGACCGACCCTCAACATTCTGAGTGACGAGCTCATTGGCAGGATCCTCGCTGAGGCGAAACGGATCATGGCCGAGGTCGGCATGGAAATATGTGGCCCCAAATTGCGCCAGCGCCTGCTCGATCACGGGCTGAAGACTGACGCTGGTGGCGATCGTGTGTTGTTCCCGCCTGAGGTCGTCGATCGCGCCATTGCCAGCGCGCCGAAGTCCTTCACGCTTTATGACCGCGATGGACGGCCGCATGCGGAGATTGGCGGATACAACGTGCACTACGTGCCCGGCTCGAGCGGGCTAAAGATCATGGACCACCGCAATGGCGAGACCCGGCTCGCCAACTCGACCGATTTCGTCGAATACGCCCGGCTCTGCGACGGCCTCGAACACATTGCTTACCTTGCCACGGCGTTCTCGACCAACGCTGACATCGAGGCGCAGGTATCCGACGCCTGGCGCCTGTACATGGCCATGGTCAATT
>CAYYQQ010000155.1:0-4597 GCA_964473595.1 uncultured Steroidobacteraceae bacterium
AGGACTGGCACCTGCTCGAGGATTCGGCGGCGCTCGATGTACTGAATGAGGCCGCGGTAGCCCATGCGCGGCAGGCCGTGCACGATCGCATCGCCGGCATGGCTGCAAATGGGACGGCCGGACTCTACGGCCTTCGATCGGGTGCACCAATTGAGCCTGCCTTCGCCTACTGGCTGTCGAAGCCTGCCGGAATGAAATACGCGGAGTTCGATGAATCCCTGGAACCGTTCATCGCGCGCGGCTGCTGTCTCTGGGGCAGGCGCATGACGCTGGGTCCCACCCCCGAGTTCTGCCTGCATGCCCCGGCAGAAGTGAAACTGCCGCACGCGGCGCTTGCCCTGAAAATTGAAATCCTGCGTCGCAGCTGTTACTGATGAGTTCCGCGCATATCAACGCCGATCCCGGCGCCTTTGCCGACACGGTTCTGCTGCCGGGCGATCCCTGTCGTGCCCGGCACATTGCAACAACATTGCTTGACGACGCGATCGAAGTCAGCAATGTGCGAAACATGTTGGGATTCACCGGCGCTTGGCGAGGGCAGCGCCTGTCGGTCATGGGAACCGGCATGGGCATTCCCTCCACGCTGATCTACGCGACGGAACTGGCCCGAAATTATGGTGTGAAGCGATTCGTGCGCCTCGGCACCTGTGGCGCCATCGCGCCCGAACTCGAACTGGGAAGCATCGTGGTTGCGCTCGGCGCCGGTACCGACTCGCGGGTCAACCGCATCCGCTTTCGCGATTACGACTTCCCCGCGACGGCCAGCTGGCCGCTGCTTGAGCGGGTCACGCAAACGGCCCGCGACCGCGGGCAGACAGTGCACGTTGGCAATGTGTTTTCGAGTGACCAGTTCTACCACCCGGACGCAGAACTGAGGGATTCACTGACCCGGCTCGGATTCCTGGCGATCGAAATGGAAACGGCGGGCCTCTACGGCGTGGCTTCCGAGCTCGGCGTCGAGGCGCTTGCGGTTCTCACGATCAGCGACCAGCTCGACCGGTCGAGCAGCATGAGTCCCGCGCAGCGTGAAACGGGCCTGGACGACATGACGCGCCTCGTGCTCGACGCGCTGGCCACCGACTCATCAGCAAGCGGGAGCAACCCATGAGCGCGTATGTCATTGCAAACGTAAAAGTCCTGGACCCGGAGAAGTACAAGGAATACGTCAAGCAAAGCCCGATCTCGATTGCCGCCCATGGTGGCCGATTTCTGGCGCGCGCCGGCAAGGCAGAGGCGCTGGAAGGCGAGATGGCGCCGAACCGTGTGGTGATCCTCGAGTTTCCGAGCTACGAACGCGCTAAAGAGTGGTGGAGCTCGGAGATGTACCGGCTGCCAAAGGCATTGCGGCAAAGTGCATCCGAGGCCAGCTTTGTGCTGGTGGACGGCGTCCAGTAGGGAGAAACCGGTGACACTCGAGCTGCCTGGCCTACTGGGCTTGCTGCTTCTTGCGGCGGGCGGCGATCCAAAGGCCCGCCCCTGCGCCAATGAACGCGCCGATCAAATGCGCCTGAGGCACGACGGGCGCGCCTAGCCAGCTTAGCCAGGGAAATGTTTCACCGCTCCAGGGCTGCTCGAGTAGCACCTTGATCGCGCCGCCGGCGAGGGCCGCGATTGGCAGCCACCGGTCGCGGCCGCTCGAGGTCAGGAGCCAAAGCACGCAGCCCGCGAAGTAGAGCGCGTGCAGGTCACCAGACAGACCCCGGTACCAGATCAGCCCCGGCATTGCGATCCAGAACACCAGCGAAATACCCAAGGGCGCGCCAAGAAGCACGGCCCATTGTTCCCAGGCACGCATCCGGTCTGCAAAAAGCTTGGTCAGCAGGATCAGCGCGACGCAATTGACCATTGCGTGCAGCAGCGACAAGTGCGTGAAGTGTCCCGTGATCAAACGCCAGGGCTGGGAGAGGAGGAGGGCGCGGCGGTATTCGAGCGCGTCGCCCCACAACAGGAACTCGACCAGCAGGACGAGCACAACCAGAAAGGTCACGCCCCAGTTTGAAACCATTCGGGCGGGTGGGGGCTTGATGTCCATCAGGGCGGATGATCGCATGCCGATCGGAAAAGGGCGCTGTTCAGGGCGGCGTCGGTCGCAGGTGGTGCGATACTGTGGTTGTGGCAGGTATGAACACCATGGCAAATATCCTGCTGGCGTACTACAGCTCTTACGGATACACACGCAAAATCTGCGAGACCCTGCAGGCGGAACTCACGGGCAAGGGGCAGAGCGTCGAAGTCGTGCCACTGCTGGGCGGCGGCGCGAATCCGGCCCGCTACGATGTGATCGTCATCGGCGCGAGCGTCCGAAATGGCAAGCACAACCCAGCGGTTATTGACTTCATTCGCGCGAATCAGGCCCTGCTCCAGTCGAAGCCGAGCGGGTTCTTCTCGGTCAACCTCGTCGCGCGAAAACCGGACAAGAACACGCCGGAAACCAACCCTTACGTGAAGAAGCTCCTCGCCAGGACTCCCTGGAAGCCGCAGCTGGTTGGTGTGTTCGCCGGAAACCTGGACTATCCGCGCTACGGAGCTGTCGATCGCAATGTCACCCGGTTGATCATGTGGATGACTGGGGGACCGACCGATCCGCAAGCCACGGTCGAATTCACCGACTGGGAGGAGGTGCGGCGTTACGCGGGGAGGATCGCGGCGCTGGCGAGCGGGCGCACTGTTGAGGATGCCGCTGAAAAGGCCGCTACCGAGGCCGCAGCAAGATCGAACTAATAGTTCGCATAATGTATATTATGTTAAATAACATATGGATAGGTGAGTACAACAGCCGCTGTATTTCAAAGCCTTTACTCCCCTCTCTGTCGGATACGCCGATCGCCTCGTAATCAGCTTCCCAGATAACCGCCCGGCGACAGACTCGTAGCGAGCATGACGGCATTGATATCGCGGTGAGCATTCCAGGAATGGCTCTGTCGGTGCGCTGGAGCGCTCCAGAAGCCGTCGATGCGGGAGGTCAGAGGCCGGTGGCACGAAAACGCCTCGAGCGCCTCGTTCACTCCTTCACCCAATATCGATGATTGCACGAACCGGTCGAGCGCATGCAGGCCGATGGCCAGTCCAAGTTCCCGAAAGGCGAGCCGGGACTCAACAGGTGCGGCCAGGGCGTCGCTGTGCGTGTATGCGTCGAGACTGACCCGGGCTGCCACGACGAGCTTCGCCAGGAGTGTGGCCTCGGGGGCCTGATAGCGTGTGATCAGGTTGGCCAGGCGAAAGATGCCGGTCAGCAGTGCGCCGATCCCCAGCGGGTCGTCGGTCTCCCATTGAGCATGTGCGCAAAGCGCGCGGGCTTCGCGGATCTCGCTATCGAGAATCGTGCCGGTCTGGAGCTCGAGGTACGCGAGCAAGGCATCGAGCGGATCGTGTTGCCCCATGGACGGTATCAGCACCCTTCGGAGGTCGACGCTCATTTTCCAGACCATGCGTTGCTGTCCGACTGGAGCGTCGGACCGCGTGAAGCGCGCATGCGCCGTTTTCGCGAGCTCGACAGCCCATTGATGAAACACCGGCTGGCCCATCTCCTGGCCAACGCGATGCAAGGCATGCATCCACTGGGTCAGATAATGAAAGTACTGGCCATCGCGATCCCATTCCACGCGAGCGTCAAACGACTCGTTGGTTCGCCGTTCCGGGAGTTCCTTGCCGATTCGCAGACCACCGCAGGTGGGGTGACGTTCGCCCTCCTCTTCTGCAAGGCCGCTGATCCAACCCTGGCGTGAGTCGTCCTGGCGATGGTGCCCCAGGATGAGATGTACCTGATCGACGAGTCGGAGCGCGAGGTCCAGATCGTGAGCATCGCTGCTCTCGCGATACAGTCCGAGGAAGTTGCAGACAGCGAAGGCATCAGTCCAGAGGTAGCGGCGCGGCGGCGCCGCTCCTGTGAGACCAGTGGCGACGGCGAACTCGTCCATCAATTGCTGGGCCAGATGGTTTCGCGCGCGCAGATCCACTGTTGGCCTCAGAGACCGTAAGGATAAGTCTCGGGCATGCCCGCCACTTCCTGGCTCTCGAGCGGTTGCACGGCCCGTGTTTCATCGAACCAGATGTACTCGTCGAATTGCCGTGGCAGATGCGCCATGAAGTAATGACTTGCGAGCTCGGTCTCGGGGCGGTAGATGACACCGATCGCTCGCTCGAGCTGTGCCTCCAGCAGCGCGTTGCGCAATTCCCCTTCAGCGCGCAGTCCGACCAGAAACCGCGGTATGCGCGTTGAGTGGCAGAGCTGTTCGTAGCTGCGCAGGATCGAGGGGCGGACTTCCTTGATCTCCATCGCCGCGCCCCAGTCGCTCGCCGCCGCCACCGTGCCATGGTCGGTGCCGAAGCCAATGGAGTAGACCGCGCTCCCCAGCTCCTCGCGACAAAGCTGGCCGATGTTGATTTCTCCGCGTGCTCCCATCTCGGTTGCTGCGGCGTCGCCCACATGGGAGTTGTGCGCCCAGACCACCGCCTTCGAGCCCGCGCCACGGGCCTCAAGGACACGCTTGAGGGTTTCGAACATGTGGGTATCGCGGTGATTCCAGGAAACGGGGCCACCGTAGTGGGCTGCTACCGGTTTCGTTGACACCTAGTTTAGAACGATGATGCTAAACGA
>CAYYQQ010000156.1:0-4479 GCA_964473595.1 uncultured Steroidobacteraceae bacterium
GGCCGGGTACTATCCGAACAAGGAGTACTACAGCCGCATCGTCGCGGTCTACCAGGCCGAAACCAAGGACGACCGCACGGTTATGTTGAATGCCTATCGCGTGGCGGTGGCGGATCCCAAGGGTGGACTGGCGACGGTGGGCGGCTACCTGGGCTATGCCGATACCGCCTTGGTGGCCGGTAGTCCCGGTGAGGCGGCCAGGGGGCTCGAGCGCGGCATGAAGGAGGGAATCGTGCCCAGCGCCGGCAGCAATCAGGCATCCTTGCAGGAAGCCAGGGCTGCCATTGAACTCGATCGCAAGAGCCTGCCAGGCGAATCGACAGCCGCAGCCAAGAACCCGAAAGGCGAGGTCGCCGTCAAGGTCGGCCTCGGTTACTACAGCACGGGCGACTATGAAAAGGCCGTCGAGATGATCCGCCTCGGCATCACCAAGGGCGGTGTCGCGCGGCTCGATGACGCCAATCTGTTGCTGGGCGCGGCGCTCATGGATCTGGGCCGGCGCGATGAGGCCAAGGCGGCGTTCGAGGCGGCGGCTGGCGGTGTGGGTGCGAATGCGTACATGGTGCGGATCGCAGGCCTCTGGCTGAGCCTTTTGGGACGCCAGGAATCGACCCCGGCAGGCGGTTGAAGCAGGAGAGGAGTGATGCTCAAGATGCCGAATCTTCGCACCAGTTTGCTGGCGACCGTGCTCGCAATTCCGCTGGCGGGTATCGCCGCGTTTACGCTGCCATCGGAGGCAGTCGCGCAGGCGCAGGCCGGTGGCTGGCACAAGGAAACGGCGGACCGGGTCAAGGCTGCACAGGAAGCCGGCAACAAAGGCAATTTCAGCGAGGCAATCCGTGTGCTGAAAGAGGCCAAGGTCAAGGGCCCCCTTCCGCTGTCCCCGCAGGAGGAGCAGGCAGTCAACGAATACCTGATTTATGCCGCGAGCAGCGCAAAGGACTACAAACTGGTCCTGCAGACCGTCGATGAGCGCCTGGCGACGGGCCGCGTCACCGGCGCCGACCTGATCCGCAAGCTGCGCCTCAAGGCAACAACGCTATATGTGACTGGCGACTATCGCGGTGCGGTTGCTGCGTTCAACAAGCTGATCGAAACGCAGGGCTCCGCAACTGCCGACGACCTGATCCTGTTGGGGAACTCACAGATCGCATTGCGCGATTTTCGCTCGGCCACGACCACGCTGGAAAAGGCGGTCGCTGCAGCGCAAAAGGCCGGCAAGCCGGCGGCGACCATCGGCAAGCTGCTCGAGGCACTCAACTCGGCGTACTTCGAGACCAAGAACGACGCCAAGCGGGTCCAGACATTGCATCGGCTGATGGCCGTTGCGCCGAAAGCCAGTGTCTTCAAGCAATTGGCCAGCGCCTACGAGTTGGAGTCGAAAAAAGATTCGGTCGTGATGGTTAATGTGTACCGCCTTGGCTCGTCGCGTGGGCTGCTGTCGACGGAACATTACGCGAAGTACGCCGAGGTGGCGCTCGACCTGGCAAGTCCGGGCGAGGCGGTCACGATGCTCGAAAAGGGCATGGCGAGCGGTGCGATCAAGAAGGACGACCGCAACAACCGGCTGCTGGCGGACGCCAAGTCGCAGATTGAGCGGCTGAAAGCGGGCCTGGCGCAGCTCGAACGCGAAACACTGGCAACCAAGAACGGTGAGGCTGAAGCCAAGCTTGCGATTGTGTATTTCACGCTGAAGAATTACGCAAAGGCAGTTGAAGCCGGCAAGCGCGGCATCGACGAAGGCAAGCTGCGCCGGCCCGATAACCTCAACATGCTGCTCGGCATCGCGCTCGTCGAAAGCAAGAAGCCGTCCGAGGCGAAGAATGCGTTCCAGGCGGCTGCAGCTGCCAACGAAAAGATTCGCGGTGTCGCAGACCTGTGGAGTTCGACCACCGCCTGATTCCGCAGTCATGAGACCGGCTCGTCATGCCGGTAAAGGCAGGACCATTCCCCGGGGCCGGCGCACCCATCGCGCGCACGGCGCCACGATCATTCCAGAGGTGAGGACGAAATGACGATCAAGACAGGCGACCGTATCCCGGAAGGCAAGTTGAAGGTGATGGGCAAGGAAGGGCCGATGAATGTCGCCGCGGAGGAACTACTCGGCAAAGGCCGCGTGGTGCTGTTCTCCGTACCCGGCGCATTCACACCGACCTGCAATGCCAAGCACCTGCCGGGATTCGTCCAGCAGGCCGGCGCGTTGCGCGCCAAGGGTGTTGGCAAGCTGGTTTGCCTTGCGGTCAACGACGTGTTCGTGATGAATGCCTGGGGCAAGTCTGCCGGGGTCGGCGATGCGATCGTCATGGCCGCCGACGGCAATGGCGATTATTCCCGCGCGCTGGGTCTCGAGCTCGATGCGCGCGGCTTCGGCATGGGTATGCGCGGCCAGCGCTTTGCGCTCGTCATCGAGGACGGCATCGCAAAGCAGGTGCATGTCGAAGCACCGGGCGAGTTCAAGGTGTCGAGTGCCGAGTACGTTCTCGGACAACTGGCGTGATGTTCCTGGATCCATCCATCTTCTACGCGGGCCTGTTCGGGCTGCTGCTGATCGCCCTGTCGGTCAACGTGGTGCTCGCGCGCCGGCGTTATCGCGTGCGGCTGGGTGTCGGCACCGAGGAGGGCATGCAGCAGGCCGTGCGCGTGCAGGCCAACTTCGCGGAATACGTGCCGCTCGCCGTCGTGCTGCTCGTGCTGTCGGACTTGACGCAGATGCCGGCGCCCGCCGTGCATCTGGCGGGCATCGTGCTGATGGCGAGCCGGCTGTTGCATGCCTGGGGGCTGTCGCGCAGCCCGGGACGGACCTTTGGCCGGTTCTATGGCACAGCCGGAACCTGGCTGGTGATCACCGGCCTGTCGCTGTGGCTGCTGTATTCGGCTATAGATTTCTCTCGATTTCAGGGATCAGGCTGAACAGGTCGCCCACCAGGCCATAGTCCGCGACCTCGAAAATTGGGGCCTCGGCGTCCTTGTTGATGGCGACAATCGTGCGTGCATCCTTGATGCCCGTCAGGTGCTGGATGGCGCCACTGATCCCGATGGCTATGTATAGCTCGGGTGCGATGATCTTGCCGGTCTGCCCGACCTGCAGCTCGTTCGGCGCGTAGCCGGCGTCCACCGCCGCCCGCGAAGCGCCGACCGCCGCGCCAATGCGGTCGGCAAGGCGCTGGATCAAGGCAAAATTCGCGGCGCTGCCAAGTGCCCGCCCACCCGAAACGACGCGTGAGGCCGTCTGCAGGTCGGGGCGGTCGTTCCGGGCAGCGGTCACCGACACGAAACGCGTGTGGGTGGGCAACGGGATGTCGAGGCTGACCGCCTCGATCACAGCGCTGCCGCCCGTGCTGGCCGGCTGATACGACGCGACACGCACGGTCGCGACGATTTGATGACCTGGGGCCGCTTCGACGGTCACGATCGCGTTGCCGGCGTAGACCGGTCTGCGGAAGCGCTGGGCGGATTCGACGGTCATGACGTCGCTCACCTGCGCCGCGTCGAGGAGCGCGGCGACACGCGGCATCAGGTCCTTGCCGAAGGTCGTGGACGGTCCGAACACATGGCTGTGGCCCGCTGCGAGATGCGCAACCTGCGGTGCCAGTACGGCGGCGAGTGCGGGCTCATTGGCAGGATGATCCACGAGCAGCACACGAGCGACGCCCGCGATGGCGGCCGCCGCCCGCGCGACGGCGGCGCCGTTTGCTGCGAGCACGGCGATAGTGATCTCCGCATCCGGCATGCTGGCCGCGCAACTGACGCATTTGGCAACCGCCGCATTGAGTTTGTCGGCCTCGTGCTCGGCAACGATCAGTATGCGATTCATCAGACCAGTCCTTTCTGGCGCAATGCCGCGACGAGCTCGGCAGCGTCCTTGACCATGATGCCTTTCTGGCGCTGCGGCGGCGGCTCGTACCTGAGCACCTTGAGGCGTTGTGTCGCCTCGACGCCGAGTGCCGCCAGATCGGTCACGTCCAGCGGCTTCTTTTTCGCCTTCATGATGTCGGGCAGCTTGACGTAGCGCGGCACGTTGAGACGCAGGTCGGTCGTGAAGACGGCCGGCAGGTCAATTTCGATGGTCTCAAGGCCGGCGTCGACTTCGCGCGTCACTCGCGCCGTCTGGCCCTTGATCTCGATCTTCGAGGCGGATGTCGCCTGCGGGCGATCCCAAAGCGCGGCGAGCATCTGGCCGACCTGGTTGCAGTCGTCGTCGATGGCCTGCTTGCCGAGGATCACGATGATTGGATTCTCGCGTTCAACGAGCTTCTGCATCACGCGGGCGACCACCGGTGGCTCAACGGCGAGATCCGTCCTGACGAGTATCGCGCGATCGGCGCCCATCGCGAGCGCCGTGCGCAGCTGCTGTTGCGTGTCGTCCGTTCCGAGGCTGATGACGACGACTTCGTCGGCTTCGCCGCGCTCCTTGATACGCAGCGCCTCTTCGAGCGCGATCTCGTCGAACGGGTTGATGCTCATCTTGACGCCATCCGT
>CAYYQQ010000157.1:0-4440 GCA_964473595.1 uncultured Steroidobacteraceae bacterium
ATGTGCGATTCCTGGCCGCCGACCTGGGCCCCAGGGGCATCCGCGTCAATGCGATTTCGGCCGGCCCGATCAAGACACTCGCGGCCGCCGGCATTCCGGGCTTCCGCAAGATGCTTCACCACGTCGAACAGGTGGCACCGCTCAAGCGCAATGTCACGATCGAGGACGTCGGCAACGTGGCGGCCTTCCTCTGCTCCGACCTGGCGGCCGGGATCACCGGAGAAACCCTCTACGTCGACTCAGGCTATAGCCACGTCGGCATGTACTTCCCGGAGTAGTGCCTACTTCGTGACGGGGATTCGGGCCCGGGCGGACCGCCGAGTTCGCTCAGCCGGAACTTACGAGCTCACTCGGGGGTCCGCCCGGGCCAATTACCCATCACCGAGTCGGCGTCAATGCGCAGGGTCATGTCGACGTGGGGCTCGGAAATGCGGGAAGGGTCGGCGGGCGCGTTGCAAGTCGGGCGCCCTCGTTCGCTCAGCCGATCTTTATTCGCTCACTCGGGGCCCGACTTGCAACGCGCCCGCCGGCGCTGCCAAAACGGCCGGGCTCTGCGCTCAGTCGAACAGTTGCGGGTTGACGTCGACTTCGGCCGCCGCACGCATCGCGTTGATATAAACAGACGCGTCCGCGACGTTCGAGCGCTCACGCGCAGCTTTCAACACTTGCTGGCGCTCGCTCGGCGAGAGTGTCGCAAGCGTGCCGGTCCGAACAGCGCTCACCATCCAGACCACGGCGTCACCGGCGCCGAGTTGCGCGGTGCCGAATCTTGCCCGCCCCTCTGGACGCGCGGCGCGGAATGCCTCACGGGTGATCTCCACGGGCACCAGCGCTTCGTCACGGCGCACCAGTCTCGGCTGGTAGCCCGGCGTCTCCGGGACCCCTGATCGCCAGGGTCTGGTCGCGACCGCCCAATCGCTGCCGCCGGACAATTCAGTCGCGACTGCCGCAGCCTTTTCCGTCGCAAGACGCTGCGCTGTTTCCAGGCGGGTCGCTGCCACGACCTGATCGCGGACCTCGACGAACGGGCGTGCACGAGCCGGATCATGGGCAGTAATGCGCACCGCGACCACGCGACCCTCCCCAAGCTCGACAGTGCGCAACTCACTGCCCGACAGCACTTCCGGCGCAAATACAGCCTCGACCAGAGCCGGCTTGGCGCCGAGCTCCCCACCACCCGCACGTGTGAATCGCTCGACGCGCCTGATCGGCAGATTCAGTTTCGCGGCAACCTCGGCAAGATTGCCGGCCGACTCGAATGCGAGCGTATCGAGCATTTCCTGCTGGTCACCGAACAGCTTCTCGACCTCGGCGCGCCGCAGTTCCGGCTCGATCTGCGCCCTGACGTCCTCGAACGACTTCGTCGTGTCGGTCTCGGCTTCCTCGAGGCGGATCACGTGCCAGCCAAACTCGCTGCGCACCGGTTCACGTATCTGGCCGGGCTTCATGGCCCACACGGCGTCGCCGAAGGCGCCGACAAAATCGCTGCGCAGCGCCCAGCCCAGGTCGCCACCGGCACTTGCAGATCCGGCATCGTCGGAGAATTCACGCGCGAGTGCGGCGAACTCTTCACCCGCGCGGGCGCGCTCGTAGACTGACTTGGCACGGGCCTCGGCCGCCGCTTCATCGTCCTTGATCGCAATCAGGATGTGGCGTGCATGGCGCCGGCCGGCTGTCGAATAGCGTTCCTTGTTGCTCTCATAATACTCGTGCAGCTGCTCCTCGCTGATCGTGGCCCCCGACGCGAGCGACTCGATATTGAGCTCGATGTACTCGATCGCCGCTTGCTCCTCGGTCATGTAGAGCGACTGGTGGCCGTCGTAGTAGGCCTTGAGCGCCGCCTCGTCGGGCGCTGCCGCCCCGAGGAATTCCGCGGCCGGAATGATCACCCAGGCGATCTCGCGCGTCTCATTGAGCAATGCGACGCGCCGGTCGATTTCGCCCGGCAGCACGAATGTCGAACTCGAGATTCCGCGATCGAGTTGCCGCGCGATGGCGAATTCGCGCTGGTCCGCCTCGAACTGTTCGGGCCGCAGCGCCGCCGAGCGCAGCGCCGCGTGATAGGCATCGGACGAGAACTTGCCGTCAACCTGGAATGCGGGGATCTGCTGGATGGCATCGAGTACCTGCTTGTCGCTTGCCGCAAAGCGCAGTTTCCGCGTGCGTTGGCGCACCAATTCGCTGCGCACAGCCTGCTCGAGTGCGCGGGTCTGCAGTTGCGTGCGAAACTCTTCGGGGACACCGGCTGCGCCAAAAGCCGCCTGGGAGCGCGACAAATCATCCTGGTACTGACTGCGCACGCCCTTGATGTCCACTTCCTTGCCGTTGACTTCGACGCCCTGCGCCTTGGTAAAGCTTCCGACCTTGACCTCTACGCCCCAGAAAATGAATACGACGCCGAGCGCGCCCAGGATGAAGACGGCAAAAGCGCCTCTCAGTTTGTCGTGAATGGTCTGCAGCATGATTTTCTTGCGGTGCCGATGTCGGCCGGCCGTTTCGGGGGCGCTAGGTTAGCATGGTTGGGATTTGGCCCCCGCGACTCGTCCATTTGCATCCGCGGATGTCTTCGCGCTGGAATAGACCAGCGACCCGTAGATCGCGCCCGATGGTTCGCAAGAAACGACGCATCTGCAACCAATGGCCCGGCTGTCCGCGACGGGGACGCCGTGCCCGTGAACGAAAAAGGGTCGCTCTTCTTCCGAAGAACGACCCTTAACGCGGATGGTGGCGGAGCGGACGGGACTCGAACCCGCGACCCCCGGCGTGACAGGCCGGTATTCTAACCAACTGAACTACCGCTCCAGGTCAGTGGTGGGTGCTGCAGGTTTCGAACCTGCGACCTTCGCCTTGTAAGGGCGACGCTCTACCAGCTGAGCTAAGCACCCCGGTGGACCGGAATCCGGCCCCCTGGGAGGCGCGAGACTATACGGCATCGACCCCACGGTGCCAAGCGCGCAGCCGGCTCTCTCAGTGCGGTTGCAGCGGCTTTACAACGCGCCGTCCGCCACGCCGCTCAGGTTCTTTCGGCGCTTCATTCGGCACCGGCGCAGCAGCGGTCGCGACCGCGACAATCGGGCTCCTTTCCATCGCGATCTCGAACACTTCGTCGATCCACTTGACCGGACGGATGTCGAGCTTGTCCTTGATGTTGGCGGGAATCTCGACGAGATCCTTTTCGTTCTCGCTCGGGATCAGCACCGTCTCGATGCCGCCGCGCTGCGCGGCCAGCAACTTTTCTTTCAGTCCGCCGATCGGCAGCACCTCACCACGCAGCGTGATCTCGCCGGTCATCGCGACATTCGCGTGCACCGGAATCTTCGTCAGTGCCGAAACGAGCGCGGTGCACATGCCGATGCCGGCACTCGGACCGTCCTTGGGCGTCGCGCCCTCGGGCACGTGCACGTGCACATCCACCTTCTGGTAGTAGTCGCCCTCGACACCCAGCATATCCGCGCGGCTGCGCACGACGGTCATCGCCGCCTGGATGGATTCCTGCATCACTTCGCCGAGCTGGCCCGTGAACAGCAGCTTGCCCTTGCCGGGAACGATGGCCGCCTCGATGGTCAGCAACTCACCGCCGACCTCGGTCCAGGCGAGTCCGGTGACCTGGCCGACGCGGTTGGCCTCCTCGGCCTTGCCGTAACGGAAGCGGCGCACGCCCAGGAACTCGTTTAGATTCTCCTGCGTCACCGAAATCCGCTTCAGGGCCGGATCGAGCATTAGTCGCTTGACTGACTTGCGGCAGATCTTGGCCGTCTCGCGCTCGACATTGCGGACACCCGCCTCGCGCGTGTAGTGGCGGATGATGTCGAGGATCGCCGGATCGTCGACATCGAGTTCGCCGTCCTTGAGCCCGTTCTGCGTGATCTGCTTTGGCAGCAGGTAGCGGCGCGCGATGTTCTGTTTCTCATCTTCGGTGTAGCCGGGCAACCGGATCACTTCCATGCGATCCAGCAGCGGCGCGGGAATATTCAGTGTGTTCGCGGTGCAGACGAACATGACCTCGGACAGGTCGAAATCGACCTCGAGATAGTGATCAGCGAACGAAGAATTCTGCTCGGGGTCCAGCACTTCGAGCAGCGCCGATGACGGATCGCCGCGGAAGTCCATCGACATCTTGTCGACTTCGTCGAACAGGAACAGCGGATTGCGCACGCCGGTGCGCGCCATGTTCTGCAGCACCTTGCCAGGCAGCGAGCCGATATAGGTGCGGCGGTGGCCGCGGATCTCGGCCTCGTCACGCACGCCGCCGAGGCTCATGCGCACGAAATTGCGATTCGTCGCGCGCGCGATCGACTTGCCGAGCGAGGTCTTGCCGACGCCAGGCGGACCGACCAGACACAGAATCGGGCCCTTGAGCCGCTTGACGCGCTGCTGCACGGCCAGGTACTCGACGATGCGTTCCTTGACCTTCTCGAGCCCGTAGTGGTCCTCGTCGAG
>CAYYQQ010000158.1:0-4339 GCA_964473595.1 uncultured Steroidobacteraceae bacterium
CCCCATGCAGCGCGGTTCAACGCATGGCTCGCGGGACAGGAATGAAGCGCCTGCGCCTTCGCATTGCGCTCGTGCTGATCCTGATCGTGGTCAGCTGGCTCGGCCTGCGTCAGCTCGAGGAATCCTGGCTTTCGACACCACTCCCGGCATTGCAGCAGCCGGTCGTTTTCGAGCTCGCGGCCGGCGCGTCACTGACCGCGGTCGCGGCGTCGCTTGAAGAAGCGGGTTGGCTGGACCGGCCGTCGGTCTGGATCCGGCATGCGAAGCGTACCGGCGGCGCGACCCGCATCAAGGCCGGCGAGTACCTGCTGCAGCCCGGCACGACGCCTGCCGGTCTGTTGCAGCAGTTCGTGACCGGGTCGGTACTGCTGCATACTCTGACCATCCCGGAAGGCTGGACCTTCAGGCAGGCACTGGCCGCTATGCAGGCGAATCCAGCCGTGGTCGTCGAATTCGCCGGACTGTCGCAGGACGAAGTGATGAAGCGCCTGGGTCTCGCGGGCCGTCATCCGGAGGGACTGTTCTTCCCGGACACCTATCGCTTTCCGCGCGGGACGAGTGACCGCGAACTGCTGCAGCTGGCGCAGACCCGGCTCGAGGAGGAACTTGCCTCCGCCTGGAGGAAGCGTCAGCCGAAGCTTCCGCTCAGCACGCCTTACGAGGCGCTGAAACTGGCCTCGCTGGTCGAGAAGGAAACCGGGGCGCCCGACGAACGGCCTCTGATCGCCGGTGTCTTCGTCAATCGCCTGCGCATCGGTATGCGCCTGCAAACGGATCCGTCGGTCATCTACGGAATTGGCGAATCCTTCGACGGCGACCTGCACCGCCGCGATCTGCAGACCGACACGCCTTACAACAGCTACACGCGCGCGGGTCTTCCGCCGACACCGATCGCGTTGGTCGGACGCGCGGCGCTCGAAGCCGCGGTACGACCGGCCGCGACCGAGGCGCTTTATTTCGTTGCGACCGGCAAGGGCGATGGCCGGCATTACTTCGCTACATCGCTGGTCGCGCACAACTCGAATGTCGCGCGGCACCTGGCTAACCTGCGCCGTGGCGGCGCCCTTCAGGTACGCTGACCCGGTGCGCGGCCGATTCATCACATTCGAGGGTATCGAGGGCGTCGGCAAGTCGACGCAGCTCGCGCAAGCCGCGCTTTACCTGCAGGGCCGCGGGATCGATCTGCTGCTGACGCGCGAGCCTGGTGGCACGCCGCTCGCGGAGGCATTGCGCACGCTGGTGTTGCAGCGGCGTGACCATCCAGTCGGAGTCACGGCTGAGCTCTTGATGATCTTTGCCGCGCGAGCAAGCCATGTCGCCGACGTGATCGCTCCGGCGCTGGCGCGCGGACGCTGGGTCCTCTGCGATCGCTTTACCGACGCCACGGAGGCCTATCAGGGTGCTGGCCACGGTGTCGCGCAGCCCACCATCCGCCAGCTCGCCGCCATCGCACATCCGGGCCTGACGCCGGACCTGACCTTGTTGCTCGACGCGCCGCCAGCGGTCGCGCTCGCACGGGTTGCGGCGCGCGGCTTGTCGCTGGATCGATTCGAGGCCGAGGGCGAAAGGTTTTTCGAGCGCGTACGGCACGGCTACCTGGACATCGCCGCGCGCGAGCCCGCTCGCGTCCGCCTGATCGATGCGAGCGGCGATGAGCCGCAGGTCGCGGTGGCGGTCGCGCGCGAACTCGACGCGTGGCTGCCCGGCACGGAGTGAGACAGGTGGCGGGCTCGAAACGTGCAAGCGAGCAGACCGTGGCGGCACCGGATGTCGGCTCGATGCTTGCGCGCGCCGGCGTCGAATGGCTCGCGTCGTTGCGCGAGCGTCTCTCAGCGATGCGAAGCCAGGACCGGTTGCCGCATGCCCTGTTGCTGCTGGGCCGGCCGGGAGCGGGACAATCCGAGCTGGGTCATTGGCTCGCCGCACGCCTGCTCTGTGACAGGAAGGGCGAAGCGTCCTGCCGTGAATGCGCCGGTTGTCGTCTCTTTCTGGCAGGCACACATCCGGATTTCTACCGCGTTGGCATCGAGGAGGACGCTACTGTCATCCGCGTCGAGCAGATCCGCGACTTGTCCGAGAGCTTCTCGCTCAAGAGTTACCGGGGCCGTAGCAAGGTGGCGCTCATCGATCCGGCCGATGCCATGAATATCAATTCATTCAATGCCTTGCTGAAGACTCTTGAAGAGCCTTCTGACAACACCTACCTGATCCTGACTGCCAGCCGCAGCGATCGTCTGCCACGCACGATCGTGAGTCGCAGCGCGCGCTTGCGCTTGCCATTGCCGGCCGCAGGCGAGGCGCTGGCCTGGCTTGAGCGGTACCGGGCGTACGCCGGCTGGGAGCGCCTGCTTGCGCTTGCAAATGGCGCGCCATTCCTTGCGTTGCAATACGCGGATGCGGGCCTCCAGGAAATCGACGCGAAGATGCAGGAGACGCTGGATTCCGCGCAAAAAGGCCAGCTCGACATCTTTGCGACCGCAGCGACCTGGAGCCGTGATCAACCCGAGGCGCGCCTGTTCTGGCTCGAATCCTGGCTCACTGGCCGGCTGCGCGAGGCGGCCCTGTCTAGTGATCTGGCTAACAATAATCGTTTACCATGGTTGCGGGTTTCAGCACGCGAACCGATGATAAGGGCCGGCTATCGCCTGCTGGACGGGCTGCGTGAAGCGAGGTTGCTGGTGAGCGGTGCGCTCAACACGCAGCTTCTGTTCGAAGGGTTGCTGATTTCGTTCACGGCGCTCGTGGGCGAAGGCGCCGACAGGGTGAGGGAGTCAGTGGATTGAAGATGCGGGCACCATCGACCAAACCGGGGCTGCTGACGCTCACCATCAAGGACAAGAGCGCGCTGTACCTTGCCTACATGCCATTCGTGAAGAATGGCGGGCTGTTCATCCCGACCAACAGCAACTACCGGATCGGCGACGAGGTCTTCATGCTCCTCAACCTGATGGGCGAGGAGGAAAAGCTGCCGGTCGCAGGTCGCGTGATCTGGCTGACGCCGAAGGGCGCGCAAGGCAAGCGCACCGCCGGCATCGGCGTTCAGTTCAGCGAGCAGGATCGCGGCACGACGCAGAAGAAGATCGAGTCCTACCTGGCTGGCGCGCTCGGCGGGGACAAGCAGACCCACACGATGTAGGCGGCGCGGCACAGTGCGGCGCGCCTCATTCCGGCCCGAGTTTGTTTCCCAGCAGGCCGTCCTGCAGGCAGTAGGCCTCGAAACCCCGTTCGCTCAGCAGGAACGCCGCGGCGGAACTGCGCCGCCCGGTGTCGCAGACGACCACATAGGGCGTCTTGAGGTCGAGCGTCCGTACCTTGAGGCGGATGAAGTACAAGGGTACGTTCAGCGCATCGTCAATGTGATAGCTGTCGTACTCGCTCGGCAGCCGTACATCCAGCCAGCGGCCGCCGCGCGCGACCACTTCACGCGCATGCTCGAGATCCACCGCGTGCAGCAGTGGCTCATTCAGGAGCTCGCGAAAATCATCCTTGCCCAGGCGCACCAGGGCGCCATCGCTTTGCATCGTGATCGTCGCATTGCGCTTGCCGTCGGAGATCAACGCCTCCTCGCCGAAGGACTCGCCGATCCCGAGGTCGGCGAGCTTGATGCCGGCGCGGTTCATCGGCGTCTCACGTGTGACCACGGCGCTTCCCTTCGTGATTACGTAGAAATAGTCGCCTTCATCGCCCTGCTTGATGACAACCTCGCCGGCCTTGCAGGCCACGTGCTGCATGCGCATGAACAGCGCCTGCAGATTGGCCGGCGGGATGCGGTGGAAGGACTTGGTTTGCAGCAGTACCGTCATCCAGTCGTCGGCACTGCCGGCGCCGCCATCCGAGATTTCGCCGACTTCATAGCTGCCGGTCTGGTCCCAGGTGATCAGCACGTCGAGCAGGTCACTGTCCACGGCGATAAAGGTCACGTCGGAAAGCGCCCGTGCCGTGAAGCGCCTCGGCTGCCCGGGCGCGATTGCGATGCGCGCCTCCGGCGTCCCGGCGCGCAATGTCGAGACCGTGCGCTCGGCGCTGCGCAATTCAACCTCGCCGCTGACCAGGTAGACCGTGCGCTTGTCGGATTCGCCTTCTTTAAAAAGCACGCGGCCGGAGTCGAGCTCCTGCAGCCGGGTCTTGCGCGAGAGCGCGTGCAGGTTCTCCCGCTTCAGGCCGTCGAGCGGGCTGAATCCACGCAAAACATCGAGTTCGACCGGTTTATCGTCCATGCGCGAAATCTTTCATGCCGGCGCAATCTATCACAGGCTTCAGCGTGACGCGGCCAGGGCCGCCCAACCCGCATCGGGGCGAAACCGCGGGCCATGCCGCGCAGCAAGCTGTTCGAGGCGCG
>CAYYQQ010000159.1:0-4310 GCA_964473595.1 uncultured Steroidobacteraceae bacterium
CGCGAAAGCACGCTGCGCCAGCGTGATCGCGTCCATCATCAGGCGATTCATCTGCTCGCGCGTCTCCTGAAGCTGCGTGACCAGCTGCGCGCGCACGCCCGAGAGTTCCTGGCCGCGGAACTGGTCATTCAGGTAGGCACCGGCGCGACGGAGTTCATCGGCCGGGAAATGCCGGTCGAGTTGCAGGACGCGGTTCTGCACCTCGCGCCCGTTGACGACCAGGATCGCCAGCACGCGGTTGCCCGAAAGCCCCACGAATTCGATCTGCGAGAGCGACTCGTGTGTCTCGCGCGGCACCGTGACGACCCCCGCCAGATGTGTCAGGCCCGAGACGAGTTGCGAGGCGGCCGTGACGAGCGCCTTCGTATCGCCGACTCGCGACTCCAGCTTGCGCCGCAGTTCGGCGATTTCCGCCGGGCCGGGCTGCTGGAAGCGCAGCAAGGTGTTGACGAAGAAGCGATAGCCCTTGTCGGTGGGAATACGGCCGGCGGAGATATGCGGCGAACTGACGAAGCCGTGTTCCTCCAGGTCCGCCATGACATTTCTGATCGTCGCGGCGCTCAAGGAGAGCCCCGACTCCCGGGACAGCGTCCGCGATCCGACGGGCTCGCCTTCACGGATATAGCATTCAATCAGCGTGCGCAGCAGCAGCTGCGCCCGGTCATTCGGCGGTTCCTCGACGCCACGCGTCTGTTCTATCATAACTATTTGTTAAACAAGGAAATTAGTAAACTGGGTAGCCGGAACCCCAAAACTAGCAATCGGCCTTGCCGAGTGTCAAGGAACATATGCGTCCGCGCGGCGGTTGTCTGGCCCACGCGCGCTCGCGCATGCTAAAAGGTCGCAAAACCAGATGAACAAACGCTTCTCCCGGATCGCACTGGTTGGCAAGGTCGAGGACGCCCGCGTGGCTGATTCGATGGCGGTACTGGCACGTCATCTGCGGTCGCGCGGTCTCGTGGTGCTGGTCGACGCGCGCATTCCTGTGGGCGACCTGCCCAAGGATGTCGAGCGCAGGCCTTTCGACGAGCTTGTCAAGGATGCGGATCTGATCGTCGCAATCGGTGGTGACGGAACGATGCTATTCGCGGCGCAACTCGCCATCGGGCGCGATATTCCGTTACTCGGCATCAATCGCGGCCGCCTCGGATTCCTGACCGATGTGTCGCCCGCCGAGATGCTCGAGAGCTTCGACACGGTCCTTCAGGGACGCTACGAAACGGACGTCCGGAATCTCCTCGAGGCCCGGTTGACGCGCGCCGAGGGTCCGGTCGCGGTCCGTTGCGCCTTGAATGACGTCGTCGTGCAGCGCCACGAGTCCGGCCGCATGGTTGAATTGGAAACCTGGATCGGCGGCCAGTTCGTCAACACCCATGGCGGCGACGGACTCGTGATCGCGAGCTCGACCGGCTCGACCGCCTATGCGCTGTCCTGCGGCGGTCCGATCATCCATCCGTCGCTCGATGCAGTGGTCATTGCGCCGATTTCGCCGCACACGCTGAACGACCGCCCGATTGTCATCGGCCGCAGCAATCGGGTGGAAGTGCGTCTCGTCGAGCGATCCACGACCCGCGCACAGGTCACCTGTGACGGCACGCTGCTCGGCGACCTGGATGCCAGTTCAAGTCTCGTCATAGAACCGGCGACCAGCAGCATCACCCTGCTGCACCCGCCGGGCTACGATTACTTCCGGCTGCTTCGCTCTAAGCTGCATTGGGGCCGCAGTGCGCGCTATGGCCGCGTGGAGCCCTAAGGAACCTCTGATTGACTCCCGCATGGGCGCGCCCGTGTGCGATTTTCGTTTCTGGCAAGAAGCGAGGAGCGATGTGTATCGTGATACATGAGCGACGAGCGACGCAGCCAGGGGCGAAAATCGCCCGGTCCCTGCGGGTTACTCGCGAGCGACGGCGCGATTTCGTTGCTCGCCTCATCCATAGTCCCTGCTATGGGACTTCGGCTCGCGCCTTGTCGCGCCGCCGCGCGCGAGTAACGCGCCGCATGTGGGAGTCAATCGGAGGTTTCTGACTTGCTGATCCATCTGCAGATCCGCGACTTCGCGATCATCGATTCAGTCGAACTCGAGTTGGCCGGGGGTCTGACAGCCTTGACCGGCGAAACCGGCGCCGGCAAGTCGATCATCGTCGATGCGGTCATGCTCGCGATCGGCGGCCGCGCGAGCGCCGAAATGCTGCGCCACGGCGCTGAACGCGCCGAGATCACGGCCACCTTCGACGTGCAGGGCGACCAGCGCGTGCGGTGCTGGCTCGACGAACAGTCGCTGGCCGATGACGGTGGCGAAATCGTTCTGCGCCGGGTGATCGGCCTGGACGGGCGTTCCAGGCAGTACGTCAATGGTCAGACGCTGCCCGCGCAGGCCGTACGCGAATTGGGTGACTGTCTGATCGATATCCATGGACAACAGGAATTCCAGTCGCTGGTCCGCCGCGAGATGCAGCGCCAGCTCGTGGACGAGCACGGTGGCCATGGCACCCTGCTCGATCCGGTGCGCACGCTTGCATCTGAATGGCGGCGCCTGACCGATGAGCGCGAAGCGCTCGCCGCCCTGGCCCGGGACCGCGTCTCGCGCATCGAGTTGCTGCGCTACCAGGCGGGCGAGCTCGAGGCGCTCAATCTGGCTGAAGGCGAAGTCGCGGGGCTGCTCGATGAGCGCTCGCGCCTCGCCAATCGCGGTCGCCTCGCCGAGGCCGCACGCACTGCGGTTGTGCTCGCCTTCGATGGCGACGGCGCGGATGCGCATGCGCTGACTGCACGCGCGGTGACCCTGCTTCGCGGTGCAGCGGCGCTCGACGCGCGGCTCGCCGGGCCATTGCGGATGCTGGAAGAGGCGGTGATCGGTCTTGGCGAAGCGGGTGGCGCGCTCAGCGCTTATCTCGAGGCGCTGGATGCCGATCCGGCACGCCAGGAGTTCGTCGAGCGGCGGGTCGCGGCGGTTGAGGACCTCGCGCGCAAGCATCGTGTCCCACCAGAGCAGCTGCCCGGGCAGCTCGACGACCTTCGGCGGCAGCTCGCGACCCTCGAGCAGTCCGAACTCGCCCTCGGCGACCTGGAACAACGCATCACCGGAATCCTCACACTGTACCGCGTCGCGGCAAGCGCGCTGTCGGCTGCCAGGCGCTCAGCCGCGAAGCGCCTTGCCAGCGCGGTGACGAACCTCATGCGCCAGCTCGGCATGCCGGGCGGGCGATTTGAGATTGCGGTCGAGCCGAACGCGGAGGCCGAGCCTCTGCAGGACGGCATCGATCGCCTGGAATTCCTGGTCAGTGCCAACCCGGGCCAGCCCGTGAAGCCGGTCGCCAAGGTGGCTTCCGGCGGCGAGTTGTCGCGCATCAGCCTGGCCGTGCAGGTCGCCGCGGCCCATCGGAAGGCTGAGATCTGCATGATTTTCGACGAAGTTGATGCTGGAATCGGTGGCGGCGTCGCGGAAATCGTCGGACGCAAGCTGCGCGAGCTGGCCGACCGGGGCCAGGTTCTGTGCGTGACGCATCTGGCGCAGGTGGCGGGCCAGGCACATCACCAACTGCGCGTGAGCAAGCTGACGGACGGCCGCGCCAGCCGCACGATGGTGACGAAGCTGGGCGCCGAAGAACGCGTCGAGGAACTTGCCAGGATGCTGGGCGGCGTCGAGATCACGCGCAAGGCGCGTGAGCATGCGCGCGAGATGTTGCGAACAGCGGGCTGATCGGTCAGATTCGCTTGCCGCGGTGCGGGCACGCTTCGCGGCGGCAACGGCCGTAAAGGACCAGGTTGTGTTCCTCGATGTCGAAGCCGAGCCCGTTGGCAATATTCAGTTGCCGGCGCTCGATGCCGCAATCCAGGAACTCCTCGACCCGGCCACAGTCCATGCAGACGATGTGGTCATGGTGCTCGCCTACATTCAGCTCGAACACCGCGGTTCCGCCCTCGAAGTGATGACGCTTGACGAGCGCCGCCGCCTCGAACTGGGTCAGAACGCGATACACAGTCGCAAGTCCGATGTCATCGCTCTGCTCGAGGAGCACGCGATAAATGTCCTCGGCCGACAGGTGCCGGCCGTGATTGCCCGCCAGGATCTCGAGGATCTTGACACGCGGCAGAGTCACCTTGAGTCCGGCCTTGCGGAGATCGCTGGATTCCACGGCTGCGCTCCATCGCCGCGAGTCGCGGCGATTCCGTTATGATATGCCCCTTCCGAATTTTCGCCCAGGATTCCTGAGCATGCGACCGTTGCGTCAGTTTGCAAGCCTCGCCGCAGCGCTCATGCTGTCGTCGCTCGCCGTTGGCTGCGTCTATCGCATGGACATCCAGCAGGG
>CAYYQQ010000160.1:0-4286 GCA_964473595.1 uncultured Steroidobacteraceae bacterium
CCGCCCGGCCGCCGAGTTGCTCGAGAAGGACAATTACCTAGCCTGCTGCTGGATTGTCAGGGGCGGGCGGGCGGTATTGAAAATCAACTTCCTGAAGTATCGCGGCGTTTTCAATGTCTTTACGCGTTCTGAAATCGGCGATGCTTCGTGGGCATATCTTGGTTCCTTCAATTACGGCGAAGAGCAATGGTACGACAAGCACTACATTGCGGAAGCACGGCTGCCTACCGAGGTCTACATGCGTGCGCCACGCGACCAAGGAGACACGGATGGTGTCCAGCTCTTTGACTTTGCGGCGCAGAAGATTGTCTCAACGCCGGCCCAAGTGCCTGGCTTGGACGTCGAATCCGCACTCGTGGCTAGGCATGAATTTGTTGCCGCGAACTTCATCGATGACCAAGTCAGGCAGGTATTTTCTGATCCGGTACTGAGTGCGCATTACAAAGGGTTGGAGGAATACTTTGGGCCAGGCAACAGTATCGAAGTGGTCGGCATCGACGATTCCCACGAAACGCTATTACTGCATGTCACGGGCCCGCGATTGCCTGGTGAGTACCATGTATACGACATTAAGAGTCACAACGCGGAATTGGTGATCAGCGAGCGACCCTGGATCGACCCCACAACGCTTGCCGTCGTGACCGTGCGGCATGTGACATCCCGCGATGGCGCAGTAATCAGCGTCTACATGACCTGTCCGCAATCGCCAATTGCAAGCCCTCATGCGCTCGTCGTAATGGCCCCGGCAGGTCCATGGACTCGTGCTTCCATGCGATTTAATCCCGTGGCGCAGTCATTCGCGTCGCAGGGTTGGTGCGTACTGGAGCCCAACTACCGTGGCGTTCGCGGATATGGGCGCAAGTTTGAGCGCGCCGGATATGGTCAGTGGACCGGGAGAGTAGTCGAGGACATCGTCGACGCCATCAATGAATCAATCGAGGCAGGAATTGCGGACCGTCGGAAGATTGCGATTTACGGCGAATCAATTGCGGCCTATGCGTCGCTTCAAAGCGCAATCGAAAATCCAAGCCTGTACCGGGCCGTCGTGACGCAGTCCGCGATGGTCGATTTCGAATCGATGATTACCGAATTGAAGAAATACATCGCCGACAAGTCCGCAGACATTGATCGATGGACTGAGTATCGGGGCGACGAAGTCAGGGCAAATTCTCCGCTGCTGCACGCATCCGGCATCAAGTGTCCGGTCATGTTGATTCACGCGACGCGTGGCCAGGAAGTACCGATCGAGCAATCAAAAGCGCTGCAGAAGGCGCTGGAGAAGGCCGGCAACACGACAAGCACGTTGTGGCTGTCGCATGACGGGACCTGGAGTGCGGACGAAAACAACGCGATCCTCCAGGTGCAAGGGGCCATAGGATTTCTGCGGCTGCGCCTTTGACATATCGGATTCGAGGTTTGCGAGACGTTCGACGCCAGCCCGACGCCCGGCGATCCAATGCCCGGTCATTTGATGTCTAGTCGCGGTAGGGGGCACTCACTGGCCCAATTTGCGGCCTTTCTTGCCTTGCCCGGCCCGGGCGGGTTTAGTGCCCGGGGGCGGCGACCCGGGCCCGCCAAAACAAGCCAATAACAGCTATTCGGAAGGGGAGAAGAAATGCGCGGAACGATCCTCATGTGGAGCGGTGACAAGGGCGTCGTGTCTGCCGAAGGGCAGCGCTACGACTTCAGCATCAGTGAATGGCAGGGCAACACGGCGCCGGCAGCGAACCTGACCGTTGACGTGGTCGTCACGAATGGCCGGCTGTCCTCCGTGACGCCCGTGAACGAAGCGGACCTGGCCAAGGAGAAGATGGCGGCGCTGACCGGACAGGGCGGCAAAGTCGCCAAGGCCGTGTTCGAGAATGTCGGCAAGGACGTCGCCATCGCAAACGGCGCGTTCCTGATTGCAGCGCTCTTCCTGAGC
Source organism: uncultured Steroidobacteraceae bacterium (assembly GCA_964473595.1). Taxonomy (GTDB): domain Bacteria; phylum Pseudomonadota; class Gammaproteobacteria; order Steroidobacterales; family Steroidobacteraceae; genus SCUD01. The sequence continues at coordinate 1,925 of CAYYQQ010000160.1, forward strand.
GTCATCAGTGCAGGCGGCATGATCGGCATCAGTTTCAAGCTGACAAACCTGCTCGGCGACAACATGGGCATGATGGGTACCGGCAAGGGTGTCTTCCTGGTCCTGCTCGCCACGGCGACGATCGTCGTGCCGCATTTCTGGAAGCAGAAGTTCGCGCCGCTCGCATTCCTGGGGCCGCTGCTCGTCACGTTGATGGCGTTCTATCCCCTGTGGGAGCAACACCGCCAGCAGCAAAAGGCGATGGAAGCAATGGGCGAGTACGGCCAGATGATGGGCCAGATGGCCCAGCAGATGGGTACCGGTGGAATGGGCATCGGTGACCTGGGCCTTGGCGCCTGGATCATCATCGCGGCCAGCGCCTGCCTCGCGTTCAAGGGAGTCACGCGATTCCTGGGCCGCTCCTAGACCCGACTTTGACAGCACCTGGATACGAGGAAGCGATATTCGCTGACGCGACAACGACATACGCGTGGTCGGCAGAAGGGCCGTGTATCTAGGCGCTCAGGCCAGGTGGAGGATCGGTGGCGGTTTGGGGATTTGCAAGGATTTCAGCCGCTTGAGGGCGTCTGCAGCGGGTTCGGTGACCTGCCAGATGGTGCCGTTCGGGCTCAACAATTGAGCCAACTTGATGCGGCGCAGATCGTCCTTGATGTTGCGCCAGGTGTCACCACAGGCCTGCTCGGCCACGCGCTCGAGCAGCAACGCAAGCACCGTCAAGGCGACATGCGCATGGATGCGATGCGGCGCCCAGTGAAACACCGGCCGCAGCTTCAGCCCGCTCTTCAACGAGCGCCACGCGATCTCGACGCGCTGTAGCTGCTTGTAGCCGAGTGCAAGATCGGCGGCGCTCAAGCTGTCGTCATTGCTGTGCACGACGAACTTGCCGTCGAGGCGCGAGGCCTCCGCGACCGCGGCCTGATTGACGCGCGGGACGTCACCGCGAGTGAGACGCAGATACCGGCCGTAGCGGCCCGAGGCACGCAGGTCGCAGACCCGTTTGCTGTGGGAGGCGCCGCGCGGGGTGCGCAACCCATCGATCTCGGCCTCGAGTTCCTTGAGCACCTGCTCGCGGTGCTGCTGCTGCCGCGCGGCTTCTTCCGGGTTGTAGCAGACGACGTAGCGGCGACGGCGCTCGCCATCACCGACGATGACTTCCTTGACCTCGAGGTTGCCAGCGACCTTCTGGTACCGACCGGGTCGGGAGATCACTTCCTGGGCCACTTCACCGCCGCGGTGGATCGGCATGCACAGGATGTATTTGCCGCCGCCCCGCGCGAGCGTCTCGAGATTGGCCTTCGACACCATCCCGGCATCGCCGACGAACACGCAGCGACTCAAATGCCAGCCCTGCAGATCCTTCTTGACCCGCTCGACCGTCGTGACATCGACCGTATTGCCGGGGAAGATCCAATGCCGGACTGGGAACCCATCACGCGTCACGGCGAGCCCGACCACGATCTGCGGCGCATCGAAGCGGCCGTTCTTCGAGTGGCCGCGCTTCCGGAGCGCGCGGTAGGTCTTGCGGCCGGCGGCCAGACTGCCGTGCACCTCGTCCCGGTCGCCCTGGCCGCGATCCTCCTCGTCGACCTCGAAGTGCAGCGAGGTGGTGTCGTAGAACACGATCTCGACGTCGAGGTTCAGCAGATCCGCCATGCGGAAGTAGATCGCCTTCTCGATCGCGTCCTTGTGGGCTTCCAGGAAGTCCATCGCCCGGTACAGGTGCTGCAGCTCGAGACGGGCCGCGCCCTCCAGATGCACCTCTTCCTGCAGCCATTGCTCGTAGCAGTAGAGCTTGGAAGACGGCGCACAGGCGCGGTTCGCGACCATCGCGAACAACGCGCGCTCGACGTCGAAGTCGAACTTCCGTGCGCCGCAGACCTCGTGAATCACTTCGCCGATGCCAAGCCGCCGCCACAGCTGCTCGAGTACATACAGGTCTCCGTACGGCCAGGCGTTCATCACCTGCCACGACGGATCCTGGGCCACGATCTCCTCGGGTGCGCAGCGGCGCAGGATGCTGCGCGCGAGGCGTCGCAAGCGCTCGGTGCTCGCCGCGTCATCGGCGCGGCCGCAGTTGTAGAGGATCTTGACCTGCGCGCGCTGCTTCCTTGAATCCCAGACGTTCTCGGCCAGCTGCAGGTGGGTCAGGACCGACCCATCGGTGCGCTTCTGCCGCGACTCACGCAAGTACATGTATCTAATGATACTCGCACAAACGCGTCTACGGAAGCCCTCAAGCATCTATCCATGTATCTAGGCGTTTTCGCTCCGAACCGCGCTCTCGCACGCGTAAGTGCTTGTTCTGCTTCAACCCCGATGCCGCTTATACCCCTCCATGTGTCGCCCAACTGTCAAAGTCGGG
>CAYYQQ010000161.1:0-4272 GCA_964473595.1 uncultured Steroidobacteraceae bacterium
GAAATTCTCGTAGGTGGAGACACCTAGCCGGCCGCGGCCGGTCGCGCTGATGATTCCCTGCGTGACGGTCTGGCCGAGACCGATCGGATTGCCGATCGCGAGCACCGGTTCGCCGACGCGCAGCCGGTCGGAACGGCCAATCGGAATGACCGGCAACTTCGTGAGGTCGATCTTGAGGACCGCGAGGTCGGTATCGCGATCCACGCCGACCAACGTGGCGGGTGCTTCGCGGTTGTCCTTGAGCTGCACATTGATGAGCGTGGCATTCTCGATGACGTGGAAGTTCGTCACGATGTGGCCACGCGCATCGTAGATGACGCCCGAGCCGAGGCTGCGTTCCACGCGTTCGCGGTAGTCGGGCCAGACATCGCCGAATAGCCGGCCGAATTCCGGTGGCAGCGTGCCGACATTCGGCACCAGGACGCGGCGCTCGGTCGAAATGTTGACGACCGCCGGCGCCGAGCGGTCCACTGCGTCGGCATAACTCACGAACTGCAGTTGCGGAGCAGGTGCCGGCGCGGGATCGGCCTTCACAGCGTCTGCCTTTGTGGCTTGCGCGGGTGTGGCGGACACGGTCGCGGCCGGCTTATTGCCATTCGCCCCCGGCTTCAACAGCACAACCGCGAGTGCCACCGCAAGCCCCAATGCGACCCACGGTGATATCCAGCGCAACCAGCCCGGAATCCTTGACATACGCGCACCGGCCTCCATTTGGAAGATGTATCGCCGTGTATAATGCGTCAATCCCTGCAACGAACGAAAATTGAATCGATGAGTGAAACAATCGACCGGGGCCGGCGGCAGTTACTGACGGTGGCAACGACTTTGACCGGTGTGGTCGGTGTCGCGTTCGCGGCGGCGCCATTCCTGGCCTCCTGGAAGCCCAGTGCGAGAGCCAAGGCGCTCGGCGCGCCGGTCGAAATCGACATCAGCAAGCTTGAACCGGGCGCGATGCTGAAAATCGTGTGGCGCGGCAAGCCGGTCTATGTCGTCAGGCGCACACCCGGCATGCTGGAGTCACTGGCCACGATGGATGCCATGCTGTCGGACCCGCGCTCGGATCAATCCAACCAGCCCGAGTATGCAAAGAATGACCAGCGGGCGCGCAAACCCGAGTATTTCGTCGTGCTGGGTGTGTGCACGCACCTCGGTTGTGCGCCACAGAACCGTTTCAGTCCGGGCGCGAGCGACGACGGCGTGCTCAAAGCGGACTGGCCGGGCGGTTTCTTCTGCCCCTGCCACGGCTCCAAGTTCGACGTCTCTGGTCGGGTGTTCAAGGGCGTGCCGGCACCGACCAATCTGGAGGTTCCGCCGTACGCCTTCGTCGACGATCAGCACCTCCTGATCGGAATCGACGAGGCGAGGCTCGGCTGATGCCGCCGGAACGGCCGGATGCAGCGACGGGTGGCCGCTTGCAGGCGCTTGGCGCCTGGATCAACGAGCGTTTCCCGATGTCTGCGCTCTGGAAGGAGCACATGTCGGAGTACGACGCTCCGAAGAATTTCAACTTCTGGTACTACTTCGGCTCAATTGCGCTGGTCGTGCTGGCGCTGCAGATCGTCACGGGCATCTTCCTGACGATGAGCTACAAGCCCTCGGACACCGAGGCCTTCGGCTCGGTCGAGTACATCATGCGGGACGTCGAGTGGGGTTGGCTGATCCGCTACATGCACTCGACGGGCGCATCGGCGTTTTTCATCGTCGTCTACCTGCACATGTTCCGCGCATTGCTGTACGGCTCGCACCGCAAGCCGCGTGAACTGCTGTGGATCTTCGGCATGCTGATCTACGTCGCACTGATGGCAGAGGCCTTCATGGGCTACCTGCTGCCCTGGGGCAACATGTCCTACTGGGGCGCCCAGGTTATCGTCTCGCTGTTCGGCTCCTTCCCCTGGATCGGCGACGCGCTGGTCCAGTGGATTCGCGGCGACTACTTCATCTCAGACATCACGCTGAACCGGTTCTTTGCGCTGCACGTGGTCGCGGTGCCGCTGGTGCTGATTTTCCTGGTGGTCGCGCACCTCCTCGCGTTGCATGAGGTCGGGTCCAACAACCCCGATGGCATCGAGATCAAGAAGACCAAGGGGAGCGATGGCCGCCCGCTGGATGGCATCGCGATGCACCCTTATTACACGGTGAAGGACATCTACGGCCTCGCGGTTTTTTTCGTGCTGTTCGCCGCGGTCGTGTTCTTCGCGCCGGAAATGGGCGGCTTGTTCCTGGAGGCGGCGAACTTCGAGCCGGCCAATGCGCTGCTGACACCCGAGCACATTGCCCCCGTCTGGTACTTCACCCCCTATTACGCGATGTTGCGCGCCGTGCCGGCCTTCGCCGGCACCCAGGTCTGGGGCGTACTGGTGATGTTCGCGGCGATCGTGCTGCTGTTCTTCGTGCCCTGGCTCGACCGCGCACCGGTCAAGTCAATCCGCTACCGCGGCCCGATCTACAAGGTCGCGCTGATGCTGTTCGCCGCGACATTCATCATGCTCGGCTATTGCGGCATGAAGCCGCCCGAGCAGCCCTTCAAGGCGATGTCCGTGATCGGCACGGCTTATTACTTCCTGTTTTTCCTGCTGATGCCCTGGTACTCGCGGATCGACAGCCACAAGCCCGAACCGTCGCGGGTGACGTCGTGAGGCCCGCGAGGATTCTGGGAACGCTGGTCGCGCTGTGGTGGCCGCTCGCCGCGGCCGCCGCCGGCCACGGCTATCCGCTGCAGGATGCCGGCACGGACGTCAGCAACCTGGCGTCGCTGCAACGCGGCGCGCGCAATTTCGTCAATTACTGCCTCGGATGCCATTCCGCGAAGTACATGCGCTACAGCCAGGTTGCCAAGGACCTCGCGTTGACCGAGGACGAACTGCAGCAAAACCTGATGTTCACCGGTACGGGCATCTACGACGCGATGTTGACGTCGATGCCGCCCGAGCAGGCGCGCGCATGGTTCGGCAACGCGCCGCCCGACCTGTCGCTGATCGTGCGCAGCCGCAGTGCCGATTACGTCTACACCTATCTGAAGTCCTTCTATGACGACCCGTCCCGGCCGACCGGGGCGAACAATGCCATTCTGCCGCAGACGGCCATGCCAGATGTCCTCGCCGGCCTGCAGGGCAGGCAGAAGCCACGCTACGAATCGAAGCCGGATGATGACGGCAAGATGGTGCAGCATCTGATCGCTCTCGAGCCCGTCGCACCCGGTGAGATGACTGCTGCGGACTTCGACGGCTTCGTGCGCGACACGGTCACCTTTCTCGAGTACGTCTCGGAGCCCGCCAAGTCCCAGCGCCGCTCGCTGGGCGTCTGGGTGATCCTGTACCTGCTGATGTTCACGGCCTTCACGTACTTCCTGAAGAAGGAATACTGGAAGGACGTGAAGGCCTGAGTTCATGGCCGCGCAGCAGACCTCGCGGCGACCCTACCTGGTGCGCGCGATGCACGAGTGGATGACCGACAACGGCCAGACACCGCACCTGGTCGTCGACGCCGCCGTCGCCGGCACCGAAGTTCCGAAGGCCTTCGTGCGCGATGGCCGCATCACGCTGAATGTCGGCTGGCAGGCAACCCAGGGTCTGAAGCTCGGCAACGACTGGATTGAATTCGCCGCGCGCTTCGGCGGCGTACCGCAACAGGTTCGCGTTCCGGTCGCGGCGGTGCTCGGCATCTACGCGCGCGAAACCGGCCAGGGCATGCTGTTCCAGGACGAGACCGACGCGACTCCACCGCCACCCGCATCGCCCAGTCCCGACGACTCCGGCAGCCGCCCGAAACTCCGCGTGGTGAAGTGATTTCCGGCACCGCCAGCGGTTGAGTCAGAGCGTCGCTACTCCGGCAACTTCATCTTGCGCAGGAATGCCTTGTAGCGAGGGTCATCAGCCATGCCCTTGAACAGCGGCTCGCCTAAGATTTCGACAAGGCCAACGTCCTTCTGCTTGTATGCGCGTTCGAGCCATTCGAGTGCAAGATCGTGATCGCCACGATACGCGTAGGTCTGGGCCACATTAAACGCACCGCTGTCTGCCCATTGCACGATTTGCGCTTGCAGCGCCTCGTCCGCCTCGGCCTTGTGGCCGGCTGCCTGCAAGACGACCGGGAGGAGCAGCAGTCGCCACCCCTCGTCAACTTCCTGCTGCACGGTTGCAAGCGCCTCCTCCGCTTTGCCCTGAGCCAGTAGCGTTCTGGCGAGGTACGCGTGAGTCCACACAAAACCCGGCTCAAGTTCGAGCAACTGCCGGTACAGGCGTTCGGAATCTTCGAATCGACCGGCGACGTAAT
>CAYYQQ010000162.1:0-4251 GCA_964473595.1 uncultured Steroidobacteraceae bacterium
TCGCTACACGCAACAGTCCGATGGCCTATTACGAGGGAGCCTCCGGCCCGGAGGGACCCGAATACGAGCTCGCCGCCGGTTTCGCGCAGCGACTCGACGTGAAACTCGAATTGCACGTCGCGGCGTCGGGCGCGGCAGCTCTCGAGGACGTGCTGCGCAATCGTGCCCACATCGCCGCGGCCGGCATCTACGCGGGCGAGCCGCGTCACGTACAGGCGCTGTTCGGACCCGTCTACCAGCACATTGACCAGCACATTGTCTATCGCGTCCAGGATCCCCTGCCCGAGTCGCCACGCGACCTGATCGGCAAGCGCATCATCGTGATCCGCAACTCGACGCATGCCGCAAGTCTCGCAAGACTCAAGCAGGAGCTGCCGGGGTTGCGCTGGACCGAAGTGGATGACGCCGACCAGCTGGAGCTTTTCGCGCGTGTCGCAAGCGGCGCAGCCGACGTGACGATCGCCGATTCAACCGAGTTCACGCTCGGACGCCGCTTTCATCCGGAATTGCGCCCGGCATTCAAGCTGGCCGAATCCGAAGCCATTGCCTGGGCCCTGGCGCCGCGCAGCACCGACCTCCTGCGACTGGTCGAGCGTCATTTCACCGAAATCAAGGCAATCGGCCGTCTCGCCGAAATTCTTTCGCGCAACGAGCACGTACTCGCGCGTTTCCAGCAGGTCGATGCCCCCGCCTTTGTCAGCGCCGTGCGTGAGCGGCTACCCCTGTACCAGGCCTGGTTCGAGGAGGCGAGCACGGATACGGGCATCGACTGGCGGCTGCTTGCGGCGATCGGTTACCAGGAATCCCGCTGGGACGAGACCGCAGTATCAACGACCGGCGTGCGCGGCCTCATGATGCTGACGGCCGAGACCGCCCAGCGCGTCCGGGTCGCTGACCGCACCGATCCTCACAGCAGTATCCTGGGCGGTGCACGCTACCTGGCACTGGTCAAGGACACGATTCCCGATCGCATAGCGGAGCCGGACCGGACCTGGCTGACACTCGCGGCTTATAACATCGGCTTTGGCCATCTTGAAGACGCGCGAATCCTGGCGCAAAGCGCCGGCCGCGACCCCGATAGCTGGTCCGCAGTGCGCGAGAAGCTGCCATTGCTCGCACAGGAACACTGGTTCGTGCAGACCAGGCGCGGCTACGCGCGCGGCTGGGAGCCGGTCGGCTTCGTCCGCGACGTGCAGATTTATCTCCAGATTCTCGAGTGGATGACGAGTAGCCCAAAACCTAGCGGCGAGCCTCGAAAAACCTCTTGAGCAATGCGCCGCATTCCTCCGACAGCACGCCGCCAAACGCGTCGACGCGATGATTCATCGCTTCGTGCGCGAGGAGATTGAACGCGCTCCCGGCCGCCCCCTGACGCGGATCCCAGGCACCGAATACGAGCCGCGCAATGCGCGCATGCGCGACCGCCGCCGCGCACATCGGGCAGGGCTCGAGTGTCACGTATAGCGTCGCGCCACCCAGACGGTAATCGCCGATCTTCTGCGCCGCCGCACGAAGCGCAAGTATCTCGGCATGGGCGGTTGGGTCGCGCAGCGCCACTGGCTGATTCCAGCCCTCGCCCAGCACCTGGTCATCACGCACGACCAGCGCACCGACAGGCACTTCGCCTTCAGCCTCCGCGCGCGCAGCAAGCGTAAGCGCGCGGCGCATCCAGTCGGTGTCGCGATTCACTCCAGGCTCTCCTCCGATTCCAGGCGACCGCGGCATTGCGTGACGCCGGGCGCTCACCGACAATCGGTCACCTGACCAATTAGACCAGAACCAGCGAACGAGGGGGAAACCGGTGGCCACGACTCAAGCGCCTGCAGCACGCGCAATCCCCGTTGCGCCAATCCTGATCGCAATGGCGGTCGGCGCGCTGATCGGCTGGCTGTGCGGCCCCGACACCCGCATCGGCAGCGTCGAAGTCGTGCGGATTTTCGATTTTCTCGGCACGCTCTTCATCAACCTGCTGAAGATGCTGATCGTGCCGCTGGTCATGGCGTCGATCGTCACCGGCGTCGCGAGCCTCGGATCCGGCCGCGACCTCGGACGGCTCGGCCTGAAGACGCTGTCGTTCTACGTCATCACGACGCTGATCGCCGTGCTGATCGCGCTCGCGATCAGCAATCTCGTCATGCCGGGCATCGTGGATGGCGAGCCGGCGCGCGAAATGCTGGCCCTGGAAGCGGACACGGGCACTGTCACCGCGGCTGTTACGGAACGTGCGTCAGCCAGCGCCTTCGACACGCTCCTTGGCATTGTTCCGTCGAACATCGTCGAGGCAACGATCTCCGGGAAGCTGTTGGGCGTCGTATTCTTCTGCGTGCTGTTCGGCTTCTTCCTGGCGCGCATCGAACTGCCATACCGGCAGACGCTGCTCGACTTCTGGCAGGGCATCTTCCGCGTAATGATGCGCATGACGGAGTTCGTCATGCGGCTCGCGCCCATCGGCGTGTTCGCGCTGACGGCCCGCGTGGTGGCCAAGGCAGGCTTCGATGCGGCGGGACCGATGCTCGTGTTCGGCGCCTGCGTGATCGCGGGCCTCGCGATCTACGCCTTCATCGCGCTGCCGCTCCTGATCCGATTCGTGGGGCGCCTGAGTCCGTGGCCGCTGTTTCCGGCGATGAGTCCGGCGCTGCTCACCGCATTCTCCACCGCCTCATCGGTCGCCACCCTGCCCCTCAGCCTTGAATGCGTGGAAAAGCGTGCGCACGTGTCGGAGCGGATCACAAGCTTCGTACTGCCACTCGGCACCTCGATCAATCATGCGGGCAGCGCGCTGTACGAATGCGCTGCGGCGATGTTCATCGCGCAGGCCTATGGTCTGCACCTGAGCTTCGGCGTGCAGTTCACGGTCGTGATCCTGGCGCTGATCACATCCATGGGCATCGCGAGCATTCCAGCCGCCTCGCTGGTCGGGATCGCGATCATCCTGACCGCCGTCGGCCTGCCGGCCGAGGCGATCGGCGTGTTGTTCGTGCTGGACCGGCTGCTCGACATGGCGCGCACCGCGGTCAATGTGTTCGCGGATGCCACCTGCGCCGTGATCGTGGCGCGGCTCGAGGGGGAGGAAGGCGTCCTTAAGTAGCCGGCTATTCCCACTCGATCGTCGCCGGCGGCTTGCCGGAAATGTCGTAGACGACCCGCGAAACACCCTGCACTTCATTGACGATGCGCCGCGCGACGTGATCGAGGAAGTCGTAGGGCAACCGCGCCCAGTGCGCGGTCATGAAATCGACGGTCTCGACCGCGCGCAGCGCAATCACCCAGTCATAGCGCCTCCCGTCGCCCATCACCGCGACCGAGCGCACCGGCAGGAATATCGCCATGGCCTGGGCAACGCGATCATAGAGGTCGTGGGCGCGCAATTCGTCGATGAAGATCGCATCGGCGCGGCGCAGAAGATCCGCCGCCTCACGATTGACGCGGCCGAGGATGCGAACGCCGAGTCCCGGGCCGGGAAATGGATGACGGTTCACCATCTCATGCGGCAGACCGAGTTCCGCGGATAGCACGAATAAAAGGCCTTTCTGTTGGCGCCGAGTGTAGCGCCGGACCGTGCACGGGGGTACGCCGGCGAGAATCCGCGCGCCACGCGGCGCAACAGTGCTCGCCAACCCATCGTTTCCGCGCGGCGCCCCGGCCGATGGTCGTTCCCCGCGTCATCGCGCGCAGCATCCCGCGCGCGCTCGCCCACAGGAGCGAGCACGGCGACGGCAACCCGATTCAGAACAACATTCCCGACCTCCCCGACGGCGGTGCCCGCGGCCCGAGCGACGCAACCGGCGCATCCTCCTGCCCCCGCTCCCGCCGGTAAGCGAGAATGCGCGCGATGACCTCGGGGTCTTCGATGCTGGCGAGCACCTTGAGTCGACCGCCGCAGCGCGCGCAGCGCTCGATCTCGATATTGAATGCCCGCTTCAGCCGGCGCGCCCAGGTCAGGGCCACGTGCCGCGGCACCCGGCTCTCCGCCGTGCCGGCCCGGCGGTGTGCGCCCGGCCCGCGGCCCGCCGGCGTCACCGCCGCGCGCAACGCCGCATACGGGGCGAACACTCCGTGATAGCGCGTCAGATGCGCCCGCGGCGGTGGCACCAGCGCCGCGAGCCGGGCCATGAAGTCCACCGGCTCGAGCACGATGTGTGTGGTGCCGTCGCGGTACGGGGTCTTCAGGCGATAGCGCACTTGCCCCTGCGCGGTCAGCGCGAGGCGCTCGATCGACACCGGCGGCCGGCTCACGTAGCGGGCCAGCCG
>CAYYQQ010000163.1:0-4184 GCA_964473595.1 uncultured Steroidobacteraceae bacterium
AGGGACTCGCACGGCTTGCGGCCCGCAAGTCGGACGAGGCCTTTGCTGCGGCGATGTCGCGCGGACTCGCGGATCTTGCGGCAGGCCGCACGGTACCGGCGCGAGCGGCAATCCAGCAGGCACTGGCGCTACGGCCGGATTCCAGGGAAGCACGCGACGCGCTCGCATCGCTCGACCAGGGTCAGCGCGCGTCGGCGCTAGGGCTGCTCGAGGCCCGCGCCGCGAGCGCCGAAAGCGACGAGCGCTGGGAGGAGGCGCTCGCCGCGTGGCAGGAAGCCGCGGGACTGGAGCAAGGGCTCGCATCGGCGCGCGATGGCATCGCGCGGAGCACAGCGCGCGCGGAACTGCAGCAGCGAATCGACGCACTGATGCAGCATCAGGAGCGATTGTGGGATCCGGCGGGCCGGGGCGAGGCGCGCACGATACTCGCGATGGCGGCCGCCACCGGCAATCCGCGCGAGCACCTGGCCGCGGCGGCACGGGACCTGGAAGGTCTCGCTGCGGCGGCGGAAAAACCGGTGCGGCTGCGTCTCCAATCGGACGGCCTGACCAGCATTGCGATCTATCGCATCGGCCAATACGGTACCTTCTCGCAGCGCGACGTCGAATTGCTGCCCGGCCGCTATACGGTGGTGGGCACGCGCACCGGTTTCCGGGACGTGCGGCGTGAAGTGGTATTGATGCCGGACTCGGTGCCGGCGGCGGTCGTCGTGAAGTGCGAGGAAACGATTTGAGCGAACTGTGGCTCGCTGAACCGCTTGGTGAACGGCCGCTCGTGCCGTCGGACCTGCCATTGACGGTCGGCGGCCCGGGCGCGGCCGTTGTGATTCCCGGTTGCGTGCCTGGTGAGATTCGCGCTCGCGTGAATGTGGACGGACAGGGCCTGCGCGTGACGGCCGAGGCGGGCAAGCAAGCGGTGATGGATGGCGTCAGCTTCGCGCTGGAAGAGCGCGACGGCAGGCGCACGATCGTCGTCCGGCATGGCGGCGTCGCCAATGTGACGCGGCCGCCGGAGTTCGAGGGCCAGCCATTCGAATCCGCGACGGATCAGGGCGACCGGCTGCCGATTGCAGTCGTCGCCTATGAGCCGCGCCACAGCGACGGCGCGCGCCCGCGCGCGCAACGGAACTGGCGCAAGCTCGCGCAGTGGGGCGCCGTCGCGGTTACGCTGCTGGTGCTGGGCTTCATGATGGCCGCGACGACGGTTCAGGTCGTCACAAGCCCGCAGGTCAATCCGGACGACATCGAGTTCAACGGCACGATGCTCGACTTCGGCCTGAAGGGAAGTTACCTCGTACTGCCGGGTGAATACGAACTTCTGGTCGAGGCCGAAGGCTTCGCGCCGGCGCGGATACCGGTCAAGGTCGGCAACCTGGCGGAGCAGCGCGTCGTCGTCGCGCTCGAGCGCTTGCCGGGAATCGTCGCGTTCGACACCGGCGGTGTTGCTGCGACGCTTTCGGTGGATGGCGCAGCGCGCGGCAAGATGCCGGGCGAGTACGAACTTAGCGCAGGTACGCGCGAGCTGCTGATCCAGGCGCCGCATTACGCCGAGCAGCGGGTCCGCCTCGAAGTCGCGGGCGGCGGCGAGCGCCAGACCCTGACTGTGAAGCTCGATCCGCTCTACGCCAAGGTCACCGTGACGAGCGTGCCAGAAGGCGCGATGGTGCTGGTCGACGATCGGGAGCTTGGCCGCACGCCGCTTGCAACCGAGCTGGACGCCGGGCGTTACACGCTCGCGATCGTGCATCCGCAGTTTCGCCGTTTCGAGAATCCGATCACGGTGCGCGCGGGCGAACCGCTCGCGATCGGCCCGGTCGAGCTCGGCAGGCCGGACGGCACGCTCATCGTGCGCAGCAATCCATCTGGCGCCGATGTCAGCATCGGCGGCCGCTATCGCGGTCGAACGCCGCTTACCGTCGCGGTCGCTCCCGGCCTGCCGCAGGATGTCCTGGTCAACAAGGCCGGCTACGCGCCGGCGACGCAGACTGTGCGTGTTGAGAGCCGCGCCGAGCGTGCCTTGTCGCTGAATCTGACGCCGGTGCTCGGTGAGATCCGCGTGAGCGGCGAGCCGGCGGATGCCGTGCTGTACGTGGATGGCGCGTCACGCGGCCCCGCGAACCAGGCACTGTCCCTGCCCGCCGCACCGCATGTGCTCGAAGTACGCAAGGCCGGACTCGAGACATTCAAGGCAACGGTGACGCCGCAGGCGGGCCAGCCGCAGATCGTCGAGTACGTGTTGAAGAGCGCAGGCGAGGCGCACATCGCGGGCATCGCCGCGCAAAGGACGACGGCGCTTGGCCAGGAACTGGTGCTGATCAAAGGCGGTCGCTACACGATGGGCAGCCCGCGTCGCGAGCCGGGGCGGCGCTCCAACGAAGCCGAGCGCGTGATCGAGCTGAAGCGGCCCTTCTATCTCGCGCGCCACCAGGTCACCAACAAGGAATTCCGCGAGTTCCGCGCCGAGCACCTGTCGGGCATCTTCAAGGACGAGACGCTCGATCTCGAGCGGCAGCCCGCGGCGCGCGTGAGCTGGCAGGATGCGGTCGCGTTCTGCAACTGGCTCTCCGATCGCGACAAGCTGCCGCCGGCCTACGAACGCCATGGCGACCGGCTCGAGCTGGTCGATCCGGTGACGGCTGGTTACCGCCTGCCGACGGAGGCGGAATGGGAATTCGCGGCGCGTAACGATGGCAGGCAGGCGGCACGCAAGTATTCATGGGGCAGCGACCTGCCTTTGCCTGCGGGTTCCGGCAACTGGGCCGATACCTCGGCGATCTACCTGACACCGGTGACGATCACCGGCTACAACGACGGATACCGGGTCGCCGCGCCGGTTGGCAGCTTCCCGGCCAATCCGCTCGGTTTCTACGACATGGGCGGCAATGTCTTCGAGTGGATGACCGACCGGTATTCGATCTACGTGGTCGGGCCGGATCATGTGTCGACAGACCCTGTCGGTCCGCGCGCCGGGGAAAGTTACGTAATTCGCGGCGCAAGCTGGCTCTCCGGCAAGATCCCGGACCTGCGCCTCGCTGCGCGCGACTCGGCAAGCAACGCCCGCCCGGATCTCGGTTTCCGCATCGCACGTTACGCGGAGTAGGCATATGCGCTATTTCATATTGCTGCTCGCCGCATTGCTGACGACCAGCGCACTTGCGATCGATCCGCCGAAGCCGCAGGCGCCACCTGCTGCGACAGCGCCGGCTCCTACGACAGCTCCTGCTACGACAGCTCGGCCACCGGCAGCCGAGCGGCCGGATATCGCGGACGACGCGAAGGAAGCTGCTGCAAAGGAAGCTGCCGCAAAGGCGGAAGCCGAAGCCAGGGCCGTGGATGAGGAGGTGCTGCCGCCCTTGCCGGCCGACATGGTACCTGCGGGTCCGCCGCCCGCGCGCTTCAACCCGACCGAGAAAGTGCGCGCGGACTTTCCGGTTTCATTCCCGATTGATATCTGAGGATCCCATGAAGACCCGTTATCCGAAAGAGTTCCTGTTCAGCATGATTTCCCTGCTGGCCGCCACCATCGTGATCCAGACGATCTGGTCCACCTGGGTGCGGCCCAATGCACACGCGGTGCTCACGGTGCAGGCAGAGGAGATGGGCAAGGATCCGAACTATGTGCCCGAGCGGTCGATGTTCGTGATCATGAAGGACTGGGAACAGGAGAGCTGCGTGATCCTGATGATCTGGGCGCTCGCAATGATCGGCTTCAAGAACCGTGCGACGCGCAGTGAACAGGAGCTGCTGGACCAGGACCCGGTGCGTGTGCCAGAAGGCATGAGGATCCTTCCCGAGGACACCCGTGAATATGTGCGTCAACTGGAATCGATGCCGGCGCTCCTGCAGCAATCGCTGGTTGTGCGCGCTTCCAAGGCGGCGCTGGCGCGCTTCGGCGCGACCCGCAATGTCCAGAATGTCTCGGACGCCGGGCATGCGGTCTGTCAAGCCGAGGCCGAGCGACTGGATTCGGAACTGTCGATGATCCGCTACATCGCCTGGGCGATCCCGGCGATCGGTTTCATCGGCACGGTGCGCGGCATCGGCGACGCGCTCGCGGAAGCGCACAAGGCGGTAACCGGTGATATCTCGGGTGTCACCGAGGGCCTGGGTGTCGCGTTCAACTCGACACTGGTCGCGCTGCTGCTGTCGCTCGTGCTGATGTTCCTGCTGCACAACCTGCAGCT
>CAYYQQ010000164.1:0-3990 GCA_964473595.1 uncultured Steroidobacteraceae bacterium
GGATCGTGGATGGCGCGCGCTTCGGCGACGAATGCGCCGCCGTGCAGGTACAGGATCACGCTTCCGGCGTCGACATCGGATGGCTCGATCCACCAGGCGCGGCAGTCGCCGACCGCAATTGACTCCGAGCTTGTGTAAGTTTCGCGTCGCGCGATCAGTGGCGCGATAAGCGCGGTTACACGCCGGATCTGGGCCGGCGTCGGATTGCGCGCCAGTGCCGCGCGCGCCACGTGCAACATCCGTTGGAGCAGGAATCGCCGTATTGCATCACGCATGCCACTCATCCTACCCGCAGCCGCGGGTCCGGTGCGATACTTGCGCCATGGGGCGAATATTCGAGGTCCGCAAGCATGCGATGTTCGCGCGCTGGAACCGCATGGCGAAGCAATTCGCGCGCATCGGCAAGGACATCACCATTGCGGTCAAGTCGGGCGGCCCGGATCCCGCCAACAACCCCACATTGCGCCGGGTGATCCAGAACGGGCGCGCGATCAACATGCCGAAGGACCGGATCGAGGCAGCGATCCGACGCGCTTCGGGCCAGGGAGCCGCGGATTACCAGCAGGTGCTGTACGAGGGCTATGCCCCGCACGGTGTCGCCGTGCTCGTCGAGACGGCGACCGACAACCCGACCCGAACGGTCGCCGGCGTGCGCAATATCCTGAGCAAGCACGGCGGCAATCTTGCGAGCAATGGCAGCGTCAGCTTCCTGTTCCGTCGCATGGGTGTATTCCGCCTCGACCCCGCCGGCATGGACCAGGATGAGCTCGAGCTCGACCTGATCGATCACGGTCTCGAGGAGATGGGCGAGAGCACCGGCGAGAAAGGCGAGCCGCAGCTCGTCGTGCGCTGTGCCTTCGAAAATTTCGGGCAGCTGCAGAAGCGGCTCGAGGAACGAAAGATCGTGCCGCTATCCGCGGAGCAGGAATACATCTGCACGACGCCAACCGAGTTGCCGGAAGCACAGGCCAACGAAGCGCTCGAACTGATCGACCTGCTTGAGCAGGATGAGGACGTGCAGAAGGTCTACCACACGCTGGTGTGAACTCCTGCGACGACCCGCGTAATATCGCTGCACTTTGACCGTAACGGGGAATCCCCCAGGAGGCGCGCCATGAAATTCCTGACCTTGACCGGCCCGATCGTCGTTCTTGCACTGCTCGCCGGGTGTGCCCAGAAGGTGCCCGAGGCGCCCGCGGCACCCCCGCCGCCGGACGCTGCGGCGATCCGAACCGAGCTCACGGCAACCCTCGAGAAAGTCGAGGCGACCCTGAACAACAAGGACGCCGCCGGTTTCGCTGCCTTCTTCACCGAAGATGCCACGTGGATCCTGCCGAATGCGTCGACGTCCAAGGGCCGTGCCGAAATAGAGAGCGGTACCAATGCTCTCTTTGCGATGTTCGACTCCGCCACCTTCAACCCGATCACGATTGACAAGCTCGTCGTCATCAGTGACGCCGAAGCGCTCACGTTCTCGAGCGGCTCGTATACGGTTACGACGAAAGACAAAAAGGCGCCGGTAACCCTCAGGAACCCATTTGCCGATTACTGGCAGAAGGGCGCCGATGGCATGTGGCGCATCGCGTACGAAGTCAATGCCGAGGGACCGATGCCCGAGGCGCCCGCGCAACCCTAGCGGACAGCTGCGGCCAGTACTTGTACCTGCGGTCGCCTGAGCGGCGACTGCAGGACTCGCTACAGCAGGACTGCCTGGTTCGGCTGCTCGTCGCGATCCCCGCCGCGGCCGGGAAAGTGTTTTCCGAGCAGCCTGCCGACGGCGGTGATCCCGGTCTCCGAGCCCTCGGCGAAGCGGCCGGCCCGGAAATGATCTTCCATGTCGCGGCACACGGCGTCCCACTCGGCCTGCGAAACGCGCGCGGCAATCGCACGATCCGCAACGATCTCGACGTCGTGGTCGGCCATCAATACGTAGATCAACACCCCGTTGTTGCCTTCCGTGTCCCAGACCCCGAGCTGTCCGAACACCTGCAACGCGCGCTGCCGCGGCGTGAGCCCGTACCAGAGTTCCGGCAGGTCGAAGGCGGTCTCGACCGCGAACCGCAGTTCACCCGCGTGCTGGCCTTCGATCTGGCGCAAGGTCTTCTCGATTTGCGCCAGCACATCCCGAGTAAAACGGCGCCGCGTGCCCCAGTGGGTCGCGAACAAGTGACGCAGCACGCGTGCGGGTTGCATGAGTTACCAGCGCCCCGACGCGCCGCCGCCGCCGAAGCTGCCGCCACCGCCGCCAAACCCACCGCCACCGCGGCCCATGCCACCTGTGCCAAACCCTCCGCCTCCCCATCCGCCAGTTGTCAAGCCGCCATGACCCGGACGGCTCGACCAGCGGCTACCACCTCCGAAGCCGAGCAGCAATGAAATGATGAGGGCGACGATCCCCGCTCCGGCCGCGAGCCCGAGTACCGATGTCAGCCACCAGGCAATGCCTCCGGTGACACCGCCGGTCGCGACCGAACCCAGGGCGCGCCCGAACAGCGTCCGCAGCACCGCCGATCCGACCAAGATTACGCCCAGCAGGAACGGCAGCATGTTGGCGAGGCGCTCCGTCCCGCCGCCCCATTGCTGGTCGGGCTCGGGCAAGGGTTCGCCGTCGACGACGCGGATCATCTGCTCGACACCGGCTGCGATGCCGCCGGCGAAATCGCCCTGCCGAAACAGCGGCGTGATCGTGTCGGAAATGATCCGCTTGCTGACGAGGTCGGTGAGCGCACCCTCGAGACCGCGGCCCACTTCGATGCGCATGATGCGGTCGTCCTTCGCGATCAGCAGCAGCGCGCCATCGTCCGGCTTCGCGCGCCCGAGCTTCCAGGCGTCGACGACGCGGATCGAGTATTGCTCGATCTCCTCGGGCTGCGTGCTTGGAACGATCAGCACCGCGATCTGCGCGCCTTTTTTCGACTCGAATTCGGCGAGCCGCGAATCGAGTTGCGCCTGCTGGGTGGTTGTCAGCGTACCCGTGAGATCCGTGACGCGTGTCGTGAGCGGCGGGATGGGCTGCAGCGCCTGCGCCAATGCCGTGCCCCCGGGCAGCGCCGCGAACAGCAGCGCCGATGCCAGCGCAGCGAGGCGCAGGGCGGGGGATTGGATCATCGCGGGCGCTTCGCTTGCGACGTCAGTTGGCCGGCGCCGGCGCTTCAGCCGGAGCGGGCGCAGTCGCGCCGAAATCCACGGTCGGCGGCCGGGCGATCTCGGCCTCGTTCTCGACCGTGAAGTTTGGCTTGACGCCGTAGCTGAACATCTTCGCGGTCAGGTTGACCGGGAATTTCCGGATCGTGCCATTAAAGGTCTGCACCGACTCGATGTAGCGGTTGCGCGCGACCGTGATGCGGTTTTCTGTGCCCTCGAGCTGCGCCTGCAGGTCGCGGAAATTCTGGTCCGACTTCAGTTGCGGGTAATTCTCGCTGATGGCGATCAGGCTCTTGAGCGCGTTAGTGAGTTCCCCCTGCGCGGCCTGGAACTTCTTGAGCGCCTCCGGATCGTTGAGCACCTCCGGCGTCACCTGGATCGAGGTCGCGCGGGCGCGCGCCTCCGTCACGCCGATCAGCACCGTCTGTTCCTGCGCCGCGTAACCCTTGACGGTATTCACGAGATTCGGGATCAGGTCCGCGCGACGCTGATACTGGTTGACGACCTCGGACCACGCGGCTTTCACGGCCTCGTCCTGGGTCTGGATCGTGTTGTAGCCGCAGCCGGAAACGGCCAGGCTCAACAGCGCGAGCAGGCCGGTAGCAATTAAACGCATAAGATCCTCCGTTTCGTAGATTTGCGGGGCACCGGCGGGCCTACGCCGCCTGTGCCGGCTTCAATTTGCTGGCGCGCATCGCCCACGCCCGATTGACCGGGCTCTCCGGCTTCCATGACAGGCGTTCGGCAACGAATGTATCGGCAAGCACGCGATTGCCAAGCCGGATCGCGGCTTCGGTCAGCGTCCACGAGAACATGTCGCGCTGCGCGTGGCTGCCGCCGAAGCGA
>CAYYQQ010000165.1:0-3963 GCA_964473595.1 uncultured Steroidobacteraceae bacterium
TATCAGCTGCACGACATGGACCAGCATGCCCTGCTCGCACCGATTACCAAGGGCCGCTGGCGCGTGGACACTCATGCTGAGGTGGTACCTGTCATCTACGAGGCATGCCGGCTGGCGATGAGTGGCGAGCCGGGGCCGGTATTCGTCGAGATCCCCGTCAATCTCCAGTTGATGACCGGAGATGCGGGCGATATTCCGGAATACGTTCCATTGCCGCGCGCTGGCCACAAGGCATCGTCCGCGGATATCGCGCGCGCAGCGGATCTGCTGCAGAGGGCCCAGCGGCCCGGCATCTTCTGCGGCTGGGGCGCAGTCGATGCGACGACCGAATTGCGGCAGCTCGCCGAGTTGCTTGGTGCGCCGGTTGCGACGACCCTGCAGGGACTGTCGTCATTTCCGGCCAGCCATCCGCTGCATGCGGGCTTCGCATTGGGACCCTCCGCGGTGCCCGCCTCGGAGAACGCATTTCGGGACTGCGATTGCCTGCTCGCTGTCGGCACGCGCTTCGCCGAGATTCCGACCGGCAGCTTCGGTTACGAGCCGCCCGCGAACCTGATCCACGTGGACATCAATCCACGCGTGTTCGGCGCGAATTACAGGCCCGCCGTCGCGCTCGAAGGCGATGCGCGAGCGGTGCTCGCGGCGCTCACCGGATCCTTGGGTCCTGTGCCCGGCGGCGCTGACCGGGCGCACCGCGTGCACCAGCAGATCGCCGCGGACAAGCGTGCCTATCATGATGAATGGCTGGCCCATGATTCGAAGGGACGCGTGAATCCGGCCAGGTTCTTCGATGCGCTGCGCAACCGCCTGCCCGATGATGCCATCGTCGTGGCCGACGACGGCAACCACACATTCCTGGTCGCCGAGCTCATGCCGATTCACGGCCCGCGCGGCTTTTTCTCGCCCACTGACTTCAACTCAATGGGCTACTGCATCCCCGCCGTGATCGGCGCAAAGCTGGCGCGGCCGGATCGCGTGGTCGTCGGCATCGTCGGCGATGGTGCCGTGCGCATGACCGGTCTCGAGATGGCGACCGCGGTCGCGCAAAAAACCGGTGTCGTGTGGTTCGTGTTCAACGATGGGGAACTGGCACAGATCGCCCAGGCCCAGGAGACGCCTTACAACCGCAAGATCTGCACGGTGCTGCCCGAACTCGACTTCGAGGGCCTGGCACGCGCCAATCGCGTCGGCTACCGGTTGATGCGCAATGACGGCGACATCGACCGGGTTATTGCCGATGCACTCGCCGCGGCCGCCATCGGCCAACCGATGCTGGTGGACGTGCGCATCGATTACTCAAAGCGCACACGCTTCACCGAGGGTGTGATCCGCACCAATCTGAAGCGCTTTGCGCTGTCGGACCAGACCCGGCTGATCGGTCGCGCACTCTGGCGGCGCGTGACCGGCTAGGAAACGCCTGATTGACTATTCTGCCGCTAGCACGCAGCCGACTGCACGCGCCTCGAGGTCCGCGCAAATCCTGCGTGCGGCTGTCTCGGCCAGCGGCCCGGCACGCAACCGCCACAGGGGCGGTACGCCTGCCGTGGGCGGCTCGATGTGCAGCTTCAGTTCTCCGAGCAGATTCGCGTGATCCCGCGAGAGGCGCGCTAGATCCGCGCGTGCCGCGGCCTCGCTCGAGTAGGCGCCCAACTGGACGGCGTAACGGCGATCCCCGGGCGGCGCCCTTGCCAGCACGAAATCAGAAAGGCGCTCGCGCGCCGCCGCGGCGTAACGGCCCTCCGGATAGGCGCCGAGATAGCGCTGCCAGCCTTCCGGAGTCTGCAACTGGTTCGCGCGGGCCCATTCTCGCTCTTCATGCAGCTCGTGGATTCTCGTCCGGGCCTCATCGGCATGCGCCCCGGCCGGAAAATGTTCCAGGTAGGTTTCGTAAGCGAGCACGCTGTCTTCGCCGCGCGCGCCCCTCCAGCCGGCTTCCTGCCGGCTGCAGGCCGCAAGCGCACAGGCGCAGGCGATCCACAAGACAATCCACTGCAGTCGCAATGAGGCTCCTATAATCCCGCCAACCCAGCGGAGCGATGTTGACGCCAGCCCCCGCCCGGACTGACCTTCCCGAAATCGTCGCACACCGCGGCGATGCGGAACACTTTCCCGAAAATTCACTGCCGGGGCTCGAGGCGGCCTGGCGTCTCGGCCTGCGTCATGCGGAATTCGACGTGCAGCTCTCGGCTGACGGTATTCCTTACGTGATCCACGATGCAAGCCTTGACCGGACAACCAGCTCGACCGGCGACCTGCGTCTGATGATGTCGGGCCAGCTCGACGGTGTCGATGCCTGCGAGCCGCACCGCTTTGGCATGCGCCATGCCGGCACGCATCTGCCGCGGCTCACGGCGGTCGCGGAGCGAATGGCCGATTTCCCCCAGGCCAGGGCCTTCGTCGAACTCAAGCGCGCCAGTCTTGTACACCATGGGCGGCAGCATTGCATCGAGCGCACGATTTCAGCCCTCGCCGGCGTGCTGGATCGCTGCGTGTTGATCTCCTTCGATGCCGAGGCCTGCCGCCTCACGCGCGAAACGGCCGGCCTCCCGATCGGCTGGGTGCTTGAGGGCGAGCCTGCCACGCACCTGGCCACGCTCGAAGAAATGCAGCCCGAATTCGCATTCTGCGATCACCGCGGGCTGCCCGCCGCCGGGCCGCTGCCGGGCGGCTGCTGGACCTGGGCGGTCTACGAAGTGACCGATGCCGCCCTCGCGCGCGCCTTGCATGCACGTGGCGTGGCGCTGGTCGAGTCGATGGCGCCGCGACGCCTGCTGGCGGAGCTTTCCGGCGAAGTGGAGCGGCGCGCCTGAGCGACCCGGTCTATATCGCAATCGACCAGGGTGCGCATGCGACGCGCGCTACCGCCTATGGCGCGAGCGGCACTCACATGGGCGCTGCGCTCGTAACCATCGCGACCCAGCACAATGCGCTTGGCCATGTTGAGCATGATGCCGAGGAAGTCGTTGCAAGCGTTGCAACCGCCCTCTCCGAACTCGCGCGGCTCGTGCCAGTCGAGCGCTGGGTTGCGGCGGGCTTTGCCGTGCAGCGTTCGAGTCTCGCCTGCTGGGATGCCCGTGACGGACGGCCACTCGCGCCCGTCATCTCCTGGCAGGACCGGCGCAATGCCGCCTGGCTCAAGGGTCTGGCGCACAAGGCTGATGAGGTGCATCAGCTGACCGGATTGCCGCTCTCTCCGCATTACGGCGCGAGCAAGCTGCGCTGGTGCCTGGACCACCTCCCCGACGTGCGCGCCGTCGCTGCGCAGAGCAGGTTGCAGGCCGGACCGCTCGCCAGCTACCTGTTGCATCGATTGTTGACGGAACGCCCGGTGCTTGCGGATGCGGCCAATGCCGCGCGCACACTGCTCTGGTCGCCATTCAAACGCGGCTGGTCGGACGAATTATTGGAGTTATTCGGGATACCGCGCGCGATCCTGCCGCGGGCAGTCGGTACGAAGACGCGATTCGGTACGCTGGCATCGGTCGGCAAGGCGGTTCCGGTCGTGGTCTGCAATGGCGACCAGTCGGTCGTGCCATTCGCCGCCGGACCGCTCGATTCACGAGCCGCCTACGTAAATCTGGGAACCGGCGCGTTCGTGCTGCGACCGACCGCCACGGCACTGCGCGCAGCACCGCTCATCACCAGCGTGATCCGGGCGGATGACGTGCATTTCGATTTCGTGCTCGAGGGATCCGTCAATGGCGCGGGCGCCGCCCTGTCCTGGTTCGAGCGGCACCAGGGTGCTGCGGCTGATCGAATGCTGGCGTTGCTCGATGCGGCGTCGCTTGCGGACGACGATGCGCCATTTTTCCTCAATGGCGTCGCTGGCCTCGGCTCGCCATTCTGGAATCCGGATTTCGAGTCGCGCTTCGTCGGCGAGGGTTCGGAACTGCAGCAGTGCCGGGCCGTGCTCGAGAGCGTCGCATTCCTGATCAAGGCCAATCTCGACGAGATGGACCGCCA
>CAYYQQ010000166.1:0-3954 GCA_964473595.1 uncultured Steroidobacteraceae bacterium
GCCTGCCCGTGCTGCGTGCAGCACGGGCGCACGGCATTGAATGGCTCTATGCGATGCGCCGGCCCAACAGTCGCGCGCCCGCGCGTGCGGTAAAGGACTTTCCGGGCGTCGATTCGGTGTACGAACTGGCGCAGGGGCTTGCGCCGCGGATCATGGAGAGTCAACCGGCCGGCGGTGCCTGAGGCCCGCTGCCGGGGCCACCACCATGCCGGCGGCGACGCCGCCGTTTCCTGGCGGGCGGCGCAGCGTCCGTCTGGGCTGCGACCGGCGCGACAGGCGCCACCGCTACCTTAACCGCCGCTTGCGCATGCGGCCTGCCACCGCGACGGTCCTGGCGGCCTTGTTCGTGGCCGCGGTGGTGGCGTGGGGGTGGCGCCGGGCCGTCTTCCTCGTCGTCGTCCTGACGCGGCGCCAGGTAGCCGGACCTGAGTTGAGGCAACTCCGCCGGGTCGAAGCTGCCAACCGGAATGCGCTGGCCGATGAATGCCTCGATGTCGGGCAGCGAGACGACATATTGCTCGCAGCCGAAACTGACCGCGTCGCCGGCCGCTCCGGCACGTGCGGTGCGACCGATGCGATGCACGTAGTCCTGCGCATCCTGCGGCAGGTCGTAATTGAACACGTGGCTGACGTCCGGAATGTGCAGGCCGCGCGCAGCAACGTCGGTCGCGACCAGCACGGCGAGCTTGCCCTCGTGAAACTCGCGCAGCATGCGCATGCGCTTGCGTTGCGGCACGTCGCCGGACATCGCGGCTGCGACGATGCCATTCGCGCGCAACACGCGTTCGAGACGCTCCGCGAGCCGCTTGGTATTGACGAATACCATCGTGCGCGTCGCGTCGGTCATTCGCAGGCGATACACGAGCAGCGGCGCTTTTTCCTCCATCGCCGGGTAGTAGATGATCTGGCGGACGCGGTCGGCGGTGACGCGCTCGGGCTCGATGCGGATCAGCTCCGGGTCATTCATGTGCTCGTAGGCAAGTTCGAGCACGCGATGCGACAATGTTGCGGAAAACAGCATATTCAGGCGGAATTCCGGCGCCGGCAGGCGGCGCAGCAGATAGCGGATATCCTTGATGAAACCGAGATCGAACATCCGGTCGGCTTCATCGAGGACCAACACCTGGGCATGGTGCAGGTCAAAGACATGCTGCTTGTAGTAGTCAATGATGCGCCCGGGCGTGCCGATCAGGACATCGACACCCGCCTGCAATTCCCGGCGCTGCTTGTCGTAATCCACGCCGCCATAGGCGAGGCCCAGGCTCAGGCCGGTGAATTGCCCGAGAAGCTCGGCGTCGCGGTGGATCTGGATCGCGAGTTCACGCGTCGGCGCCAGCACCAGGGCGCGCGGCGACGAGCTCGGCCGGTCGGCCGAGGCGGGGTAGCGCAGCAGGTGGGTATACAGGGCCACGAGAAAAGCCGCGGTTTTTCCGGTGCCAGTCTGTGCCTGGCCCGCCACATCAAGGCCCGCCAGCGCGCGTGGCAGCGCCTCCGCCTGGATCGGGGTGCAGCGTTCGAAGCCCGCATCAGCGATGCCGCGGGCCACAGATTCAGGTAATTGCAAGCCGGTGAACGAGATTTCCGAGAATTGCTGTTCTGTCACTTGGCTACTACTGTGGCATTCATCTCTTGAAAAATGTCCTCCGACGCGCTACAAAAGCACCTGAGCACCGCGGTTCCCCGCTAATATCCGCATCCACCGGCACTCCGGAAGCGTCCCGAACAGGACCCCGGGCATGTGCAAACACCCTGACAGGCAGCCAGAGTTCCAGCGCCAGAACCCTTATTGTGCCGTATCGGGCATTCGCCCGTCACCGATCAACCTTAGACCAGGAGAACCCCCCGCGTGATCGGCAATATCGTCCACACCTCTGATGCCACCTTCGAGTCCGATGTACTGAAATCGGACTTGCCGGTCCTGCTCGATTTCTGGGCCGAATGGTGCGGCCCCTGCAAGGCCATCGCCCCGATACTCGACGACATCGCAAAGGATTACGCGGGCCGGGTCAAGGTGGCCAAGCTCAATATCGATGACAACCGCCACACGCCCGTGAAGTATGGCGTGCGCGGCATCCCGACGCTGATCCTGTTCAAGAACGGCGCTCCCGAGGCGCAGCAGGTTGGCTTGGTCGGGAAGTCGAAGCTGGCGGCATTGCTGGACCAGCACCTGTGAGGGGCTATCTCGGCAACCAGTCGCGCAATCGCCAGAAGGGCCATCGCAATCGCGGCGGCAGTGGCGGCGGCGGACCGCGTCATGGCAATGAAGGGCTTCCGATCGACGATCATGTCGAAGGTTCGGAAGGCGACACTATCTCACCGGAGGAGCTGGCCGCATCACGCAGCTCCATGAATCTGACCGAGCTGAAGAACAAGCCGGTCCACGAACTCGTGACCATGGCCGAGTCCATGGGACTCGAGAACATGGCACGCCAGCGCAAGCAGGACGTCATCTTCTCGATCCTGAAAACGCATGCGCGCAGCGGCGAGGACATCTACGGCGACGGCGTGCTCGAGATCCTGCAGGATGGCTTCGGATTCCTGCGCTCGGCCGATAGTTCGTATCTCGCTGGGCCGGATGACATTTACGTCAGCCCCAGCCAGATCCGCCGCTTCAACCTGCGCACCGGCGACACGCTATCGGGGCTGATCCGCCCGCCCAAGGACGGCGAGCGTTATTTCGCGCTGCTGAAAGTTGGCGAAATCAACTTCGATACGCCGGAAAGCGCACGCCACAAGCTGCTGTTCGAAAACCTGACACCGCTGCATCCGACCAAGCGGCTCAAGCTCGAGCGCGGCAATGGCTCGACCGAGGACTTGACCGCGCGCGTGATCGACCTGATGGCGCCGCTCGGCAAGGGCCAGCGCGGCCTGATCATCTCGCCGCCGAAAGCCGGCAAGACGATGCTGCTGCAGAACATTGCAACCTCGATCACCTGGAACCATCCCGATCTGTACCTGATTGTGCTCCTGATCGACGAGCGGCCCGAGGAAGTGACCGAGATGACACGCACCGTGAAGGGCGAGGTCGTTGCATCCACCTTCGACGAGCCGGCCAGCCGTCACGTGCAGGTCGCCGAGATGGTCATCGAGAAGGCCAAGCGCCTGGTCGAGCACAAGCGTGACGTCGTGATCCTGCTCGATTCGATCACGCGCCTGGCGCGCGCTTACAACACCGTCGTGCCAAGTTCCGGCAAGGTGCTGACCGGCGGCGTGGATGCCAACGCATTGCAGCGGCCAAAGCGCTTCTTCGGCGCGGCGCGCAATGTCGAGGAGGGCGGTTCGCTGACGATTATCGCGACCGCACTGATCGACACCGGCTCGCGCATGGACGACGTAATCTACGAGGAGTTCAAGGGCACCGGCAACAGCGAAATCCACCTCGATCGCCGGATTTCGGAGAAGCGGGTATTCCCGGCCTTCAACATCAACCGTTCCGGCACGCGCCGCGAGGAACTGATCACGGCGCAGGATGAACTGGCCAAGATGTGGATCCTGCGGAAGCTGTTGCACCCGATGGACGAACTCGCCGCGGTCGAGTTCCTGATCGACAAGATGAAGGACACCAAGACCAACGCGGAGTTCTTTGATTCGATGAAGCGCGGATGACGGACGCCCTGCGCCACCTGCGCCGGGACGATCCGGTGATGGCGCAGCTAATCCGCCGCGCGGGCCCCTTCGTTCTCAAACCCGACCGCAACCGCAGTCCTTATCAGGCGCTGGTGCAGGCCGTCGCCCACCAGCAGCTGACCGGTAAGGCCGCCAATACGATCCTCGGCCGCTTCTGCGCGCTGTATGGCGGCGAAAATTACCCGCAGCCCGACCAGCTCGTCGCGACGCCCGACGAGCAACTGCGTGGTGTCGGGTTCTCGAGGGCCAAGGCGGCGTCGCTGAAGGACATTGCCGCGAAGACGCTCGACGGGACGATTCCGGAACGTCGCGCGCTCGTCAGGCTGT
>CAYYQQ010000167.1:0-3953 GCA_964473595.1 uncultured Steroidobacteraceae bacterium
CTTTTCGCGGTGCTGGCCGGTATCGCGGGGGCTGCGTTCGCGGGCCTGCAGCGAAGGCTCGCCTGGCGGTGGTACGCGCAGGCAGCCATGTGGCTCACGCTGGCAATGCTGGGCTGGTATTACTGGCCGCAAGGAAACGCCTGATCCACCTCGAAACCGGGCAATAGAGGGCGACAAGATGGGATTCGACCGACCAATGACGATTCTGTTCGCGCTTCTGGCTGCCACCCTGGTGGCGGGCGCCTTCAATGCGTCCGATAGGGACCTCAAGAAGGACTCCGCAGCGATCACCGAGTCTGGTTTTCGGGCGCAGGTGCAGGCCATTTCCGCTGACGAGCTGGAAGGCCGCGGGCCCGGCACGCCCGGCGAGCAGCGCACCATCGAGTATCTCGAGAAACAGTTCCTGGAACTGGGTCTGCAGCCGGTCGTCGGTGGCAGCTTCCGCCAGGATGTCTCACTCGTTGAAATCACCGCCATTGACCCGAAGCTATCGTTTGCTAGGGGCGAGGGCGGCATGAGCTTGGCATTTGGCGACGACATGGTGATCGGTACGCGGCGAGTGCGGCCCGAATCGTCGATCAGGGATAGCGAGGTCGTGTTCGTCGGCTATGGAATCGTCGCGCCCGAATTTGGCTGGAATGACTACGCCGGCGTCGACATGCACGGCAAGACGGCGCTGATTCTGGTCAATGATCCGGGATTCGTGACCGGCGACCCGACCCTGTTCCGCGGCAAGGCCATGACCTACCACGGTCGCTGGACCTACAAGTTCGAAGAGGCTGCGCGCCAGGGCGCAGCGGCGGCGATCATCATCCACGACACTGCACCCGCTGCCTATGATTGGCAGGTCGTCAGGAATGGCTGGTCGAGGCCACAGTTCTATCTCGAGCGGCCCGATGGCAACGCCGGCCGCTCCGCACTCGAGGGCTGGATCACACTGGACCGCGCTCGCCAGCTGATGGAACTGGCAGGCCAGGACCTGGACGCAATGAAGTCCGCGGCTGTGCAGCGCGGCTTTCGCCCGGTGCCGCTTGGGGTCACTGCGACCGGGGGCGTACGCAATGTGATCCGGCGCGCCAAGTCACCCAATGTCGCGGGTGTCATGCCGGGCAAGGACCGGCCGGACGAGTACGTCATTTACGTCGCGCACTGGGATCATCTGGGCCGCTCGCTGGCATTCACCGGTGACACGATCTTCAATGGTGCCGTGGACAATGCCACCGGTGTCGGCGGCATCCTGACGATCGCGCAGGCGTTCCGGGAGATGGTGCCGGGCCCGTCGCGGTCCGTCATGTTCCTCGCTGTGACGGCCGAGGAATCCGGCCTGATCGGATCCGAACACTATGCAGAGCAGCCGCTGGTTCCGCTGGAGAAGACCGCAGCGGTGATCAATATCGATGCGCTGAATCCGCTCGGCCGAGCCAAGGACGTGGAAGTAATCGGCTTTGGAGCGTCGCAGCTCGAGGACTTGCTGGCGGCTGCTGCGAAGTCCCAGGGCCGCACGCTGATGCCGGATCGCCGCTCCGAGGCCGGCTATTTTTACCGTTCCGACCATTTCAATTTCGCCAAGGCCGGCGTGCCGGCGCTCTATATCAAGTCGGGCACGACGCTGCGCGATGGACCTCCGGGGGCAGGGCTAGCGCGCTACGACGAGTACTACGCTGCGCGGTATCACAAGCCCGGCGATCAATACGAGGCGTCCTGGGACGTCAGCGGAACCATCGAAGACCTCAAGCTGCTGTTCGAGGTCGGCGCCAAGGTCGCCAACCGGGAAACCTGGCCTGAGTGGTACGAGGGCAATGAATTCCGCGCAATCAGGGAGGCGAGTGCCGCGAGCCGCCAACCAAAGAAGTGAATCGGGGTCAGGCCTGGCGCCGGAACGGCCGTGTGAGCAACCGAATGGCAGTGAACAGCAGGTAAGGCCCGATGACGAGGAGCCAGGCCGATGGCTTCGCCGTGAATACGGCGCCCACCAGCGAGCCGAGGAACGTCAGCAGCCCGCCTTCGTAAGGCCCAAGTGTCAGAACGCCGGCGAGATAGATCAGGAAGGGCATCACGAGAAGCCCGAAGCCGAACAGCAACGCGAAGATGCCGAGTTCTCGGCGCCAGAATGGCGACAGCCTGTTCAGGTACTTTGAAAACAATCCGCTTCCGGCCATCTACCTGAGTCTGAGCCTGCCGCCGGCTTGCGGCAAGGTGGCTATACTGGCGCCCGTTCCGCAGGCCGGCAGGGGTCAGGAAGCCGATGCGCAAACTGTGGCGGCCTGGGCCGCTGTACGAAATAGAGCCCGATGGCGCGCTGATACCCGGGCTGTCCGCCCGCCGCAGCCGCTGGAATCGGGAGCGCCGGTCCTGACGATGAAGCGACTGCGCTGTGCCGTGATCGGCGCCGGCTACCTGGGGCGCTTCCACGCCCAGAAATATGCGGCGATCCCACGTTGCGATCTGGTGGGCGTCGTCGATCCCGACGCCAGTGCGCGTGAACGGATCGCGAGCGAACTCGGAGTCGCCGTATTCGCCGACCACAGCGATCTGCTCGGCCGCACCGATGCAGTCAGCGTTGCGACGCCGACTGCGACGCATCATGCGGTTGCACGGGATTTCCTGCGGTCTGGTTCCCACGTGCTGGTCGAGAAGCCGATTACGGCGACCGAGCCCGAGGCTCGCGAACTCATCGCACTGGCGGTGGAGGGCAGCCGAGTGTTGCAGGTCGGTCACCTCGAACGCTTTAATCCCGTGATTCTTGCGGTCGCGGGGGAGCTCGTGAATCCGCGCTTCATCGAATCGAACCGCCTCGCGCCATTCAAGCCGCGCGGCACGGACGTCAGCGTCGTGCTCGACCTGATGATCCATGACATCGACCTGATCCAGAATGTCGTGCATTCGCCGATCGCATCGATCGACGCGGTTGGTGCGCCGGTATTCACTAACGAGATCGACATCGCCAACGCCCGGATCCGCTTCGAGAATGGTTGCGTCGCCGACGTGACCGCAAGCCGTATCAGCATGAAATCGGAGCGCAAGCTTCGTGTTTTCCAGACCGACGCCTATCTGTCGATCGACCTCCAGCAGAAACTCCTGACCGTCGTACGCCGTCCGGCCGTGATCGAAGAGGGTGTCCTGCCCAAGGTGGATGTCGAGGAGCGCAGCTTTGAACAGGGCGACGCCCTGCTGGCCGAAATCGAGTCCTTCCTTGACGCCATCGAGCAGGGCCGGCCACCGGTCGTTTCGGGCGAGGATGGCCTGCGCGCACTGCTGACTGCGACCCGCATTGCGGAACTGGTCGGCTGACGCCCGTTATACTGGCATCCGCATGCAGCCGACCGATACCCGTGATCCCGACTATTACCACAAGGTGGTGGACTGCCAGTGGGCCTGCCCGGCGCATACCGACGTTCCCGAGTACATCCGGCTGATCGCGCTCGGAAAACACTCCGATGCCTACATGGTCAATCGCGAGTCGAATGTCTTTCCGGGAATCCTCGGGCGGGTCTGTGACCGGCCCTGTGAGCCCGCCTGCCGGCGCGGCAGGGTCGAGGAAAAACCGGTCGCGATCTGCCGGCTGAAGCGCGTTGCGTCCGACCTGCGCGGCGACATCACCCAGAGGCTGCCAAAAGCGCCGGCGAAGAAAAACGGCAAGCGGGTTGCCTGCATCGGCGCGGGCCCGGCGACGCTCACCGTCGCCAACGACCTGCTGCCGCTCGGCTACGAAGTCGTGATCTTCGAGCAGTACGCAATCGCCGGCGGCCTGATGCGCACCAATATCCCGTCATTCCGGCTGCCCGCACAGATACTGGACGAGGAGATCGGTTATGTCATCGGCATGGGCGCCGATCTGCGCCTGGACACGCCCGTGGCGAGCATGCGCAGGCTGCTCGAGCAGGGTGGTTTTGATGCCGTGTTCGTCGGCACCGGTGCGCCCAAGGGAAAGGAACTGAAGCTGCCGGGCCGCG
>CAYYQQ010000168.1:0-3920 GCA_964473595.1 uncultured Steroidobacteraceae bacterium
GGTGTATCCGGGAATACCCGCCACATCGATCGCATGCCGGTCCATCGCGCGCACCTGCGCGGCCGCATAGACCAGGGCGGGCAGCGATTCCATCCAGACGATTATACTAGCCGCCCGCCACTCCCCGCCGCCATGGCAAGCAATCTCACCGCCGACGAGCTCACCGCACTGCGATCGCGGCTAACCGGGTTTGCGACTGCGCTCGGCTTCGATCAGGTCGGAGTCGCGGGCATCGAATTGCCCGAGGACGAAGCGCGGCTCGATCGCTGGATCGCCGAAGGCCGCCACGGCGGGATGCAGTACATGGCCAGGCACGGACGGCGGCGCAGCCGGCCGGCCGAGCTGGTGCCAGGAACCCTGCGAATCATCAGCGTGCGCATGAACAGCACGGCACCGGACGCGGTAGCGGCACAGGCGGTCCTCGCCGACGGCAGCCTCGGCTACGTCGCGCGTTACGCCCTGGGGCGCGATTACCACAAAATCCTGCGCCAGCGTCTCGCGAAACTCGCCGCGATGCTGGAAGCCGAGATCGGGCGATTCGGCTACCGAGCGTTTGTCGATTCGGCTCCGGTTATGGAAAAGCCGCTGGCGCGCAATGCGGGTCTCGGCTGGATCGGCAAGCACACCAACCTGATCAATTCGCGGGCCGGCTCGCTGTTCATGCTGGGGGAACTGTTCACGGACCTGCCACTGCCGCTGGATATGCCTGCGAAGGACCGCTGCGGGACCTGCCATGCCTGCATCCCGGCCTGCCCGACCGGCGCGATTACGGCGCCGTACCAGCTCGATGCACGGCGCTGCATTTCCTACCTGACGATCGAGCACCATGGCCCGATACCCGAGGAACTGCGGCCCGCGATCGGCAACCGCATTTTCGGGTGCGACGATTGCCAGCTGGTCTGCCCCTGGAACAAGTTTGCAGGCCTGGCCGCCGAGCCTGGATTCCGCGCGCGCCACGGACTCGATGCGCCCGGTCTCGTCGAGCTGTTCCGGTGGACCGAGAATGAATACCTCGATCGCAGCGCCGGCAGCGCGCTGCGCCGGCTCGGCTATCCGAGATGGCTGCGAAATGTCGCCGTTGCGTTAGGCAATGCGCCGACCTCGCCCGAGGTCGTCGCCGCACTCGCGGCACGCCGCGAGGATCCGGATGCACTGGTGCGCGAGCATGTGGAATGGGCGCTTGCGCGCCACGCGATTCGCCACTAGCGCCTGACGGGATTCACGTAGTGACGCCCACTGCGGGTTTGGCGGATCATCTCAAACAGGTCATCGAAATCGCGCGAGTTGTTGGCCGGGTCGATCTCGGCCGTGTTGACGATCAATAGCGGTGAAGCCGTGTACTGGTGGAAAAAGCGCGTGTACGCCTCGCCCAGACGCCCGAGATAAGCGGCGTCGATGTATTTCTCATAGGTAATTCCACGCTTGTCGATGCGCTGCAGCAGCGCATCCACCGGTGCCTGCAGGAACACCACCAGATCCGGTATCGGCGCGTCGAGTGCCAGGCGGTTGTAGACCTGCTCGTACAGCTTGTACTCCTCCTCGTCCAGCACCACACGCGCGAACAGCCGGTCTTTCTCCATCATGTAGTCGGCTATGCGCAGCGGGGCAAACATGTCGTGCTGGCGCAGTTCCGAGAGCTGACGCGCGCGCTGAAACAGGAAGTGGAGCTGGGCCGGGAACGCCGCGGCCTTCGGGCTCTTGTAGAAGCGCTCGAGGAACGGATTCTCCATTGGCTGCTCGAACACCATCTCTGCCCCGACCGCGGCCGCGAGCTTGCGCGCAAGACTGGTCTTGCCGACCCCGATCAGGCCCTCTACCACCACCAGCCGATGGGGCCAGATTTCTTTGCTTGCTTCAGGCACCGGCATTCCGTGCGACCAGTGGTTCGATACCGTCGCCCTGGACCCTTTCAAGAAGGCTGCACACGCGGCCGTGATCGGGAACCCAGAGCATCGGGGCGATTTCGGCCAGAGGATACAGTACGAAATTGCGCTGGTGCAGACCCGCATGTGGCAACCGCAGGCCGGGCTCATCGCAACGGGCATCGCCGACCATCAGCAGGTCGAGGTCGATCAGGCGCGGCCCCCAGCGCACGGCGGGCTCAATCTTGCCCATGCGCCGCTCAAGCAAGCGCAGACTCTCGAGGAACGCACGCGGTTTCAGCAGGGTCAGGAGACCGGCGACGGCATTGACGAAATCG
This sequence comes from uncultured Steroidobacteraceae bacterium, assembly GCA_964473595.1. GTDB lineage: Bacteria > Pseudomonadota > Gammaproteobacteria > Steroidobacterales > Steroidobacteraceae > SCUD01. The sequence continues at coordinate 2,201 of CAYYQQ010000168.1, forward strand.
GGCTGGTCCTGCGGGCCCATCGGCACGGAACGCCACAGTCCGGAACGCAGCACGAGCCGCGTGTCCGCGAGACCCGCAAGCTCGCCAAAAGCCTTCTCGACCTGCCGGCGCGGATCATCGAGATTGCTGCCGAGCGCGACATAGGCCGGTTGCCAGACCATCTGCCGCCTCAACTCTCGGTCGTGGGAGCCCTGCGCCGCCGGCCGCCACGGCGACGCCTGTGGCGCCCCGCGCCGACGGGCTGGCCGGAATGCCCCTCATCGGCCCCGACCCGCTGCTGTTGCTGTTCCTGCGGCAGTTCCTGCAATTCGGTCCACCAGCGAGCAACGGCCGGATCCTCGCCACCGGTCTCGGCGCGCAGCACCAGGAAATCGTAGGCGGCACGAAAGCGCGGATGACTGATGAATGCGAGTGCGCGGCGGCCTTCGCGGCGGTGGAAGCGCGGCTGCAGCGCCAGCATCTCGCGCATCGGGATCGAAAACCGTTTCGGTATGCCGATGCGGCGATTCTGCACGGCGACAACCTGATCGGCCGCCTCGGCGATCGCCTGGCCCGCCTGCGACCCGGCATCGAAGTGCCGCTGCGCCGCGGCCGAGATCGGGCCAAATAACAACACTGCGAAAAGAAACATCGGCGTCACCGGGCGATCTTCGAGGATGCGACGGTCGGTGTTCGCGAGTCCTGCGCGGATCAGCCGTGCCGCCATGCCATCCGCTTCCTGGGCAAGGTAGGCGGCCGTCGCCGGAAACAGTTGCTCGAGAAGTCCATGCTCCACCAGCAATTCGAAAGCACGCTGCCCGAAGCCTGCAAGAAAAAGTTTCTGGAATTCATCCAGCAGGCGCGCCGGCGGAATCTGCTCCAGCAGCGGTGCGAGCCGTCCGATCGGCTCACGCGTACCCTCGTGGATCGTAAATCCTAGTTTTGCCTGGAAGCGGATCGCACGCAGCATGCGGACCGGATCTTCGCGATACCGTGTTTCCGGCTCCCCGATCAGGCGCAGCGTTCGCGACTTGACATCGGCGACGCCGCCGACGTAATCCCAGATCGAGAAATCCTCGATGTTGTAGTACAGCGCATTGCAGGTGAAGTCGCGCCGCCAGACGTCCTGGTCGACCGTGCCGTAGCGATTGTCGCGCAACAGCCGCCCGCCATCGTCGTGAACGCGGTCTTCGCTCACCGGCTCCGGGGCCGGCTCATCATCCGTATCGTCCGCATCCGGCTCGATCGGATCCCCGGCCGCGCGGAAGGTCGCGACCTCGACGATCTGATGGCCAAAGCGCACGTGCGCGAGCCGGAAGCGCCGACCGATCAGCCGGCAGTTGCGAAACAAGCGCCTGACCTCCTCCGGCGACGCATTGGTCGCAATGTCGAAGTCCTTGGGCTCCATGCCGATCACGATGTCGCGCACGCAGCCGCCGACGAGGAACGCCTGGTAACCGGCATCCTTCAGCTGGTACAGCACCTTGAGCGCGCTCGTCGAGATCATAGAGCGCGAGATCGGATGATCGGCGCGTGCAACGATCACCGGGGCGGGAGCCCCGTCGTTTGGTTGGTTCAAGAAAATCCGGTCTGTTTGAGGTCAGGTGATGGGCCTATATAATACCAGCCCCCGTTCCGGCCCCCGGACGGATGCAAAGGCGCCTCGCTCCCATCGTCTAGAGGCCTAGGACACAGCCCTCTCAAGGCTGGTACGAGGGTTCGAATCCCTCTGGGAGCGCCA
>CAYYQQ010000169.1:0-3896 GCA_964473595.1 uncultured Steroidobacteraceae bacterium
GCGGCTGTTCACCAATCTGGAGATAATTTACGCGCGAGCCACCGCCACCACGGCGTCATCGTCACCGGGATTCGGCCTCGCGCAATGATCAGCAATACCATCCCAACCGTGTACGCGAGCAACAACGGGCTCAAGGCGAGTAGCAACACGTGTAGGCCGACCATCTCCCGAAAGTTGAACGGCACATCCTGTCGGTCACTCCGCACTTCGGGCATGACGCAGAACCGACGTAGCTTCCCGTAAATCGTCTGTGGGCGCGACAGGGTGTTAGTTTCTGGCGGCGCACTTCCAAGCATCCGCTGGACATTAGGCATCCGGATAGCTTCCAACATCGCCTGCTCAGTCGCTGGATCCAGTCGCAACTTCTCCCCGCCGCGAATCCGCATCGCGAGCGCCTGTAACTGTTCGGGGGATTGATTGTGGTCGGTGAGCGCGAGCGACAGCGCTCGGTCATTATTTGAATGCGGAATGAATCTGCACTGCGGACAGTTGGTCCACGCGCCGAATTTTTCAGCCCCGCATCTGATACAGATCGCGCGTGTCATTGCGGACCCAAGCAGCCTTCGACCATCGAATTGTATCACCAACCTTTGGCGGGCCATACTTTGGACAAATTCAGCTCCGGAAAGGTTGAAACTTGGGCAGCAAGTCGGCTGTACCCGGTTTTTTCTCGCTATCGATCTCGATAAGCACGCCGTGAAGTGGCTAATCACGGTGGCGGGTAGGCGGGTCCGGCGGCGGCATGGATGAATTGCGAATGAGTTGGGTGTCCGAATCGTTCACAAAGTGTGCGATTGAAAAGTTGACAGGCGCCAGCAGCGAATCAGCTGGCCCAAGTCGCTTTAACGGACCTACTGCACACTTGACCGGATTATCGGAGAAGGTTGGATCCCAGTTTCTCTCGTTCCGCCAGACAGTCTTTTCTCTCAATGGTTGTTGATAGGAAAGTGAGAGTTATGTCGACTTAACGGGCATTAGTTAGGGATTTTGATGGCAGAGAATGCCACGCAATTTGATCATGATTTAACTATCAGAGGTTTTAGACGCTTTTTCTCCGCAGGCCTCGCCCGAACATCCGTTGTGGATCTGGCCGTCGGTCCTGGCCGAGGCGAACGTCTCCCGAAAGGCCGCAAGATTCGCACGGTGTCCCTTCCGCTTATTGGATTCGTGCGAACGTGTGATGCAGCCCACCAAGATGAGGAACGGGGATGACCCGCCCGACGCGTTCAATGGCTCGGCCGAGAGGAGTATCCTTGCTCACGGCGAGGTGCGTGCGAGCTTCGTTGTAGTATTGGGCATATTCGGTCAATGCCCGACGGAGATGCGCCTCGTTGAACACGATCAGATGGTCGAGACACTCGCGCCGGATCGACCCAATCAGCCGTTCAACCAGCGAGTTCTGCCATGGGCTGCGCGGCGCTGTCGGCCGATCTCGAATGCCCATTGCTCTGAGTCGCCGCCTGAACACCACCCCATATGAGGCATCGCGATCGCGGACGAGATAGCGCGGCGCGGTGTCCCACGGAAACGCTTCAGAGATCTGCCGTGCGAGCCACTCCGCGGTCGGATGCGCCGTCACGCCGAGCCAAACAAGCCGTCGACGCTCATGTCGCATGACGACGAAGCCGTAGAGCAGCTTGAAGGTGATCGTTGGCACGACGAACAGGTCGATCGACGCGATCCCATCCGCGTGATTGCGAAGGAATGTTGACCACCTCTGCCCGGGTGGGCGCTGCTCCCTTGCCATGTACTTCGACACGGTCGATTGGGCGACCTCGATGCCGAGCTTGAGCAGCTCTCCATGAACGTGCGGTGCGCCCCACAAGGGATTGCCGAGGCTGATTTCCCGGATCAGCGCGCGGATTTCAGCTGACACCTTCGGACGTCCGGGCGTGGCGCGTGACCTCCACCGCCAATAGGCCCGCCATCCTTGGCGATGCCATCGGACAACCGACTCGGGCCGCAGGATCGTCAGCGCGCGCAGAACTCCCGGCCACAGCCGATAGAGCCAGACGAACAACAGCCGATCAGCATTTGTCAGGCGCGGCCGCCTAGGCGCGGATCGCCGCAGGACGTTCAGCTGATGGCGAAGAAGCACGATCTCGGCTTGAAGCCTCGATCGCGGCACGAACCAGGATCGAACCGCGGCGACAAGCAGCCTGACGACCTCAATCATCACCAGCTATCTTTACGCGATTCGCATCAAGGCCGCGATGGATCCGCCGAATCCAATTTTCGGGAGGGACAGCCAGGCCCACTCATCGTGGGCTTGCATTCGGGCAAGGACTGACCGAAATCGGTTCGGCCGCCCATTTTCTGCCTGAAGCGCTTGCGAATGTAACGCTGCGAGTTGATCTCGTGTGTCCGCAGGCCTCGAAAGAGCCTTCGCTCGAGTCCAATGCGTGACATCCTCAGCGAGGTCAAGAAGCTCTTGTCTGACTCGGTTGCGCATACGCCCTTGCGCGTTCAGACTTTTCTGCACTTCCGCGATAATCCGTTCAGTCGTCATCGCCAGCCACCTCCGAGCGGTCCTGAACGTAAGTTAGTTTAATCGGCGTTGTGACGCCACGCTGAGCGCGAGGTGCAGCGGAGCCGAGCCGAGCGCCCAGCGGAGCGCCAGAATGTCGGTTAAACTAGGCCGTGAACTCATAAACGGGCACTGTTCGTACTGGTATGCCAATGTCCGCTTCCAGTTTGAAAGCGGCCTTCATTCATGTGCCTCGTCATGTCGCAGAAGTGCCAAGAGCCGACTTGGGCTGGCTCGTGAGTAGCGCCGATGTCATTCGATCACCTCGTCGGCGCGGGCGAGGATCGACTCGGGGATGATGATGCCGTGCGCCTTGGCCGCGCTCAAATTGATCACCAGCTCGAACTTGGTCGGTTGCATGATCGGCAGATCGGCCGGCTTCTCACCTTTAAGAATCCGCCCGGTGTAGATGCCAGCCTGGCGAACCTGGTCGAGCTGGTGGGCGCCGTAACTTATCAGGCCGCCGTCCGCGACGAATTGGCGCCGGTCGTAGATCACGAGAACTGCATAACGCGCCGCTAACGCAATGATTCGCTCTCGCAGGTGCAAGAAGTACGAACCCGAGGTGATGAAAAGCGCGTCGGCCCGCTCGCGGACATGGGCGGTGAACGCAGCCTCCAAGTCGCCTTCAGCGCTGATACGCAGCACATGCAACCGCCACCCAAGCGCGCGCGCCGCCATCTGCGCTTCCGTGACGTTGGATTCGGCAGCGGGACTAGCCGGATTCACGAGCAGGGACACTGCCGCGGCATTGGGCACAAGTTCGCGCAGCAGCTCCAGCCGCTTTGCCACCAGCGCAGGGGTGAGCACGGTGACGCCGGTGGCGTTGCCGCCGGGCCGGTTGAAGCTGGCGACGAGGCCGTACTTGACCGGATCGCCGCCGACAACGAAGACGATCGGGATCGTCGTCGTGGCCCCTTTTGCCGCGAGCGGCGAGGCGTCGCCGCCGAGGGCGAGAATTAGGGCCACCCGGCGGCCGACCAGATCGGCCGCTAGCGCTGGCAACCGGTCGAAGTGGCCATCGGCCCACCGGTATTCGACCGCTAGGTTCTGGCCCTCGATATAGCCGGTTTCACCCAAGCCCTTATGGAATGCGGCCAAGCCCGGATTGGGCGTCACGTTCGATACGCCGCTGAGGTAACCGATGACCGGCATCGCCGGCTGCTGCGCGCGCGAAGCGATCGGCCAAATCGTGGCAGTCCCGACGAGAAGACCGATGAATTCACGTCGCCTCATCTGTTTCCTCCGGCCCAAGGCGCGCACCAGATGGATGGCGCAAAATGTAGCAAAACACCCCTACGCCCGTCTGTGCATAAACGCACTGCCGGGGCGTCTGCGCCACCACAGACCTATGTCTGCGCTTGGCACA
>CAYYQQ010000170.1:0-3820 GCA_964473595.1 uncultured Steroidobacteraceae bacterium
GGTCACCGCGGACGGCAATATGGTCGTCGGCATCGTCACGCACCGCGACATCCGTTTCGAGGAACAGCTCGACCTGCCGGTCTCAAAAGTCATGACACCACGAGAGCGGCTGGTGACAGTGCGCGAAAACACGCCGCGCGAGGAAGTGCTGCTGCTGCTGCACCGCCATCGCATCGAGAAGATCCTGGTGGTGGACGAGGCAGGGCGGCTGCGTGGCATGATTACCGTGCGCGACATCCAGAAGGCACGCGATTTTCCACGCGCCTGCAAGGATGAGCACAGTCACCTGCGGGTCGGAGCGGCCGTCGGGACCTCTCCGGACACGCTTGAGCGGGTCGCGCTGCTGGTCGAGGCCGGCGTGGACGTGGTGGTCGTCGACACCTCGCACGGGCATTCACGCGGCGTGCTGGCGACGATCGCGAAGATCAAGCGGACCTACGCCAGCCTGCAGGTGGTGGGCGGCAATATCGTGACAGCGGAGGCCGCGCGCGCGCTCGTGGACGCTGGGGTTGACGGCGTCAAGGTGGGCATCGGTCCCGGCTCGATCTGCACGACCCGTGTGATAGCAGGCGTCGGCGTGCCGCAGATATCCGCTGTCGCCACGGTCGCCGAGGCGCTGGCTGCGACCGATGTGCCACTGATCTCGGACGGCGGCATCCGTTATTCCGGCGACGTCGCCAAGGCGATCGCCGCCGGCGCGCATTCGGTGATGATCGGCGGCCTGTTTGCGGGCACCGAGGAATCACCGGGCGAAGTCGAGCTGTACCAGGGCGCCTCATACAAGTCTTACCGCGGCATGGGTTCGCTCGGCGCGATGGCACAGCGTCACGGCTCGAGTGACCGCTATTTCCAGGACACGACCGAGGAACTCGAAAAGCTCGTACCCGAAGGTGTCGAAGGGCGCGTGCCCTACAAGGGCGGACTGGTCGCGATCCTGCATCAGCTGTCGGGCGGCGTGCGCGCCGCGATGGGCTATACCGGCAGCGGCAACATCGAGGAAATGCGCACGCGTCCGTCATTCGTGCGAATCACCGGTGCCGGCGTTCGTGAGAGCCACGTGCACGACGTGAGCATCACGAAGGAAGCGCCGAACTACCGGATCAGCTGATGGCGGCCCGCATGCAGGCGCCCGGCGCCGATATCCACGCCCACCGGATCCTGATCCTCGACTTCGGGGCGCAGTACACGCAGCTGATCGCGCGCCGCGTCCGCGAGCTGGGCGTTTATTGCGAGATCATGCCCTGGGACGCGGGCGAGGCGGCGGTCGCTGCGTTCGGCGCGCGCGGCATCATCCTGTCGGGCGGCCCCGAGTCCGTGACCGACGCGAGCCCGCCAAGTGCTCCGGAAAATGTTTTTGCACTGGGCGTGCCAGTGCTCGGCATCTGCTACGGCATGCATACGATGGCGGCGCAGCTAGGCGGCCGTGTCGTACCCTCGAGTCACCGTGAGTTCGGCTATGCGCGCGTCAGGCGCACCGGACCTTCGCGGCTCCTCGACGGCATCACCCAGGACGACGAACGTGAATCGCCGGAGCTCGACGTCTGGATGAGCCATGGCGACCGCGTCGAGGTCATGCCGCCCGGCTTCACCACAATAGCGTCCACGGCCAACGCGCCGCTGGCGGCGATGGCTGACGAGAAGCGCCGCTTCTATGGCGTCCAGTTCCACCCCGAAGTCACGCATACGCGCGCCGGCGCGCGGATCCTCGAGCGCTTCCTGCGCGAGATCTGCGGCTGCGATGCCTTGTGGGATGCCGGCAATATCGTGACGGACCTGCTCGCGCGCATTCGCGAACAGGTAGGGGCAGGCAAGGTGCTGCTTGGCCTGTCGGGTGGCGTGGATTCGTCGGTGGTTGCGGCGCTGCTGCATCGCGCGATTGGCGCGCAGCTCACCTGCGTCTTCGTCGATCACGGCCTGCTGCGTCTCGGCGAGGGTGACCAGGTGATCGAGACATTCGCGCGGCACATGGGCCTCAACGTGATCCGCGTAGATGCGGCAGAGCGGTTCTTCGCGGCGCTCGCCGACGAGGAGGACCCGGAAGGCAAGCGCAAGATCATCGGCCGCCTGTTCATCGAGGTATTCGAGGAGGAGGCGCACCGGATCGCAGGTGTCGACTGGCTTGCCCAGGGCACGATCTATCCGGATGTCATCGAGTCCGCCGGAGCGAAAACCGGCAAGGCGCATGTCATCAAGTCACACCACAATGTCGGCGGGCTGCCGGAGCGCATGAAGCTGAAGCTCGTCGAGCCGCTGCGCGAACTCTTCAAGGACGAGGTGCGTCGCATCGGGGTCGAGCTCGGCCTGCCGCACGAGATGGTGAACCGTCATCCATTTCCCGGCCCGGGGCTCGGCGTGCGCATCCTGGGCCGCGTGAATCGCGAGGCGGCGGATCTTCTGCGTCGCGCCGATGCGATCTTCATCGACGAGTTGCGCGCCCACGACCTCTATGATCGGGTCGCCCAGGCCATGGCGATCTTCCTGCCGGTGCGCTCGGTCGCCGTGATGGGTGACGGCCGGCGCTATGACTGGGTGATTGCACTGCGCGCTGTCGAGACCGTTGATTTCATGACCGCGCACTGGGCGCGGCTGCCCTTCGACTTCCTCGATCACGTTGCGCGGCGCATCGTCAACGAAGTGAAGGGCGTTTCGCGCGTCGTCTACGACATTTCCGGCAAGCCGCCGGCGACCATCGAGTGGGAGTAGGGAAGATTTACTCCGAATCCGGCTGTTCCGCCGAGAATCGCGATGATCGCCTGTGCGCGCAGCGGCGTAGGGTGGCTGTGTCCATCCATCGCAGGGACGCGAGGCCATGGCGAGCGAGCGGGCGGCGCGTCCGTGTGCTCCACCGTTTATCGATCCGCCCGGGTACGCGCGGCACCGCCCCGAGGCGACGCTGCTGTACCAGCTCGTCGAGCGGCATTACCCGGAGTTTGTCGCCACACGCGAAGCGGCCAGCCGACCGCTGCCGAAGTACGTGCAGGAGGAATTTGAGGCGTACTTGAAGTGCGGGCGCTTCGAGCACGGCTTTCTGCGCGTGCGTTGCGAGGACTGCCGCGCCGAGAAGCTGGTCGCGTTCAGCTGCAAGCGGCGGGGTTTCTGTCCGAGCTGCGGCGCACGGCGGATGACGGAGAGCGCCGCGCTGCTGGCGGACGAGGTGTTGCCGAGAAAGCCGCTGCGCCAGTGGGTGCTCTCGCTGCCGTTCGCGTTGCGCTTCCTGCTGGCCATCAATCCCGAGGCGCTGACCCGGGTGCTCGGCATCGTCTACCGGACGATTTCGGCGCAGGTCCTGAGGAATGCGCGGCTCACGCGCGCGACCGGTGCGACCGGCGCGGTGACGCTGATCCAGCGCTTTGGATCGGCGCTCAATCTCAACATTCACTTCCACATGCTGGTGCTCGACGGGGCCTACCTCTCGGACACCGGGGAGCCGCTGTTCCGACGCATTGCAGCGCCGCGCGCGGCGGAGCTGCAAGCACTCGTCGAGCGGCTGGCCCGGCGCGTCGGCCGATCGCTCGAGCGCCAGGGTCTGCTGGTGCGGGATACCGAGAATGACTTCCTCGAGTTCGGCCCCGCGGCGGGCGGCGCCATGGATGACCTGATCGGCCATTCGATCACCTACCGGGTGGCGGTCGGCCCGCGCGCGGGGCAGAAGGTGTTTGCGTTGCAAACCGTGCCGGCGCGGGCAGTGGAGCCGAGGCCGGGCGTCGCGCAGTACGCGGGGTTTTCGCTGCATGCGGGCATCGGGGTGGAAGCGGATCAGCGCGCGAAGCTGGAACGGCTGGCCCGCTACGTGAGCCGGCCGCCGGTGTCGATCGAGCGC
>CAYYQQ010000171.1:0-3806 GCA_964473595.1 uncultured Steroidobacteraceae bacterium
CCGCGCCGACGGATGCCTTCGAGCCTCGCCTTCAACAGTGGATCCTCAGGCGCAGCAAATGGCAGCTTGTCGATGACCACGAGTGCAAGTGCATGACCGCGCACGTCCACGCCCTCCCAGAAGCTCGCGGTTCCCAGCAGCACGGCGTTGCCCAGTTCGCGAAATCGCGCGAGCAGTGTCTCGCGTGGCGCCTCTCCCTGGACCAGCAACGGGAATCCATTCCGGAACATCGGCAGGGCCTCGAGCCGGCGTGCGGCTTCGCGCAGCGCCCGATGACTCGTGAACAGCAGAAAGCTGCGGCCACCGGCCGCCTCGATGAGCGGCAGCGCCACATCGAGCACGCGCCCGGTGTAACCGGGACTTGCCGGCTCCGGCATGTCGGTCGGCAGATGCAGGAGGACCTGGCGCTCGAAGTCGAAGGGGCTGTCGATTCGCACGGAGGCAGCGCCGGTGGCGCCGATGCGCCCGAGGAAATGCGAGAAGTCGTCGCCAACGGCCAGTGTCGCCGAGGTGAAAATCCACGCGCCGCCCTGGGCACGCATCAACTCACCCAGCCGAGTCGCCACCTCGAATGGCGTGAATGCCAGGGTGAATCCGCGGTTTCCAAGCTCGACCCAGCGCAGGCCGCTGTCCGCTTCGGCGTCCAGCAGCTGTTGCACTGTTGCTGCCAGCTTGAGCGCGCGCCGGCGGCATTGGCGCAGGCCGGGGTCCTCGGATTCGGTGCCTTCAATGTCCTCCGCGATGCCCGCGAGTGCCTCCCGCGCGGCTTCGAGCGCTCCGCAAAACTCTTCGGGCAGCGCCGCCCATTCGATGCGCTCACCACGGCCGCCGATCGCTGCCTGCGCCTGCGCGATCGCAGTCTCCAGGGCGGAGATCCGATCGCGGGCGGCGGACTGGGCGAGCCCGGCGCGGGTCAGCTCCGCGAGCGTATCGCGCGCGAACGCCGTGCATTGGCGCGCAGCAAGCGACATGCCAAAGAACTGCGCCGCGATTTCCGGAACCTGATGTGCCTCGTCGAGCACGACGGCTTCCGTGCCCGGCAGCAATTCTCCGAACCCCTCGTCCTTCAACGCCAGATCGGCGAGCAGCAGGTGATGATTGACGACAACGATGTCGGCGGCCTGTGCCTCGCGCCTCGCCAGCACGACATGGCAGCGGGAGTACTCCGGGCACTCCGCACCCAGGCAATTTTCGCGCGTCGATGTCACGGCGCTCCAGGCCGGATCCGAATCGCGCAGGCTCTTGACCTCAGCCAGGTCTCCGCTCGTCGTACTGCGGGACCATTTGCGGATTCGCGCGATCATTTTTCTTTCAGGCAGTTCCATGCCTGGCAGCGCCGGCATCGCATCCGACAGGTCCAGTCGATGGCGGCAAAGATAATTTGCGCGGCCCTTCAGCAGCGCGACCCGCACCGGCCGGCCCAAAGCCTTCGACACGGTCGGCAGGTCGCGATGAAACAACTGATCCTGCAATGTCCGGGTTCCGGTTGAAATGATGACCTGCCGTCCGGACAACAGGGCCGGCACGAGATAGGCGTAGGTCTTGCCGGTACCGGTACCCGCCTCGATCGCCAGCATGCCGCGGCTCTCGAGCGTCTCACCGACCCAGTCGGCCATTAATTGTTGTTCGCGACGTGATTCGAAGCCCTCGATCACGCGCGCGAGCGGCCCATCAGGCCCGAGCAACCTGGAATAGGATCCGGAACCGGTCATCCGGACAGTCTCGGGGCAATACCAGCCGAGATCAACGCGTTTTGCGTGCCTTGTTGCATATAATTCGGGCTCCCGCAGGCGAGGCAGGCATGGCGACAGCACCGGATCGATTCGTATCACCCACGGAGACTCCGCCAGAACTGCGGCGCTGGGTCGAGCAGGTCGTCACGCGCACGCGGCCCGACCGCGTGCATTGGTGCGACGGTTCGGAGGCCGAATACCGCCTCCTGATCCGGCAGATGCTGGCGTCGAAGGAACTGCTGGAACTGAATCCGACCACTCACCCGGGCTGCTACCTGCATCGCTCCAATCCCTCGGATGTCTCGCGCGTCGAGCACCTGACCTTTGTCTGCAGCGAAGCAATGGAGGACGCCGGCCCCAACAACCACTGGATGGCGCCTGCCGAAGCACGCCGGAAGATGGATGCGCTCTTCGACGGCTGCATGCGCGGCCGCACGATGTACGTGATCCCCTATTGCATGGGGCCGATCGACTCGCCCTACTCCCGCTGCGGGGTCGAGCTCACCGACAGCGCCTATGTCGCCGCCAACATGAAGCTGATGACGCGGATCGGGAGCGCGGCACTCGCGCGCATCGCCGGCGACGGCAGCTTCGTCAAGGGCCTGCATTCGATCGGTGAGCTCGACCCCGAGCGCCGCTTCATCATGCATTTTCCGGAATCGCTCGAGATCCAGAGCTTTGGTTCCGGCTACGGCGGCAACGCGCTGCTCGGCAAGAAGTGTCATGCGCTGCGCATCGCGAGCTGGCAGGCGCGGCGCGAAGGCTGGCTCGCCGAGCACATGATGATTGTCGGTGTCGAGAATCCGGCCGGTGAGATTCATTACATCGCCTGTGCATTTCCGTCGGCCTGCGGCAAGACCAATCTCGCGATGCTGATTCCGCCGGACAGCATGCCCGGCTGGAAGATCTGGACGGTTGGGGACGACATCGGCTGGTTGCATCCCGGACCTGACGGCAGACTCTGGGCGATCAACCCCGAGGCGGGATACTTCGGCGTCGTGCCTGGTACCAACGCGAAGACAAACCGGCATGCCTTCGAGATGATCCGCCGCGACACGATTTTCACGAATGTCGCGGTGACCGCCGACAATCAGCCCTGGTGGGAGGGCCTCGAGCAAGGTGTGCCGGTGACCGACTGGCAGGGCCGGCCATTCGACCCGGCCAGGGGTCCCGCGGCGCATCCCAATTCGCGATTTACTGTGTCTGCCCGGCAGAATCCAAGCTACTCGCCGATGGCCGCTGCGCCGCAGGGCGTGCCGATTTCAGCGCTGGTGTTCGGCGGCAGGCGCCGCGCGCTGGCCCCGCTCGTATTCCAGGCACGAAACTGGCGGCACGGCGTGCTGGTCGGCGCCGCGATGGCTTCGGAGACGACGGCGGCCGCCACCGGCGATGTCGGCGTCGTACGCCGTGATCCAATGGCCATGAAGCCGTTTGCCGGTTACAACTTCGGCGACTACTGGCAGCATTGGCTCTCGATGGCGGAGCGCGTGCCGCGGCTACCCGGCATATTCCAGGTAAACTGGTTCCGTCGCGATGCCGGCGGACGTTTCCTGTGGCCCGGCTACGGCGAGAATCTCCGGGTGCTCGCCTGGATCATCGACCGCTGCCAGGGCCGCGGGGCCGCCGATGAAACGGCCATCGGTGCCGTCCCGCGCCGGGATGCGCTCAATCTCGCGGGTCTGAACCTGCCGGACGCGACGGTCTGTGAACTGCTGTCGGTGGACGCCGCGCAATGGCGCAAGGAAGCAGAAGAGATCGGCAGCTATCTCGAAGGCTTTGGCTCGCGGCTGCCGGACGGCTTGCGGGTCGAACTCGACGGCTTGCGCGCGCGCCTCAAATAGGCCGTGCCTCAGGCAGGCTCGGAAGGACTCGGGACGGTATCGGTCCCTTCTTCGCAGTTGTATTCGACCGTGTGGTAGGACTGTGGCTCCGGCACGCGCCCAAGCCCGATGACGCCCTTGCCTTTCAGCGGAATCGCGTCGCGGCGTACGAATGCGTCGTCGCCATCCTGGCCCTGCACGAAAGAACCATTGGTGCTCTCGTCGATCAGCATGAACCGGTTCTTGCCGGCCT
>CAYYQQ010000172.1:0-3797 GCA_964473595.1 uncultured Steroidobacteraceae bacterium
GCCGTGGAAGTTTCAAGGAAAACTTCCGGATAGTGCTTCCCGGCCTGCAATTTCTGATACGGGGAATACCGCTCGATGACGGCGCGCTCGGCAGGGATCGCTGGGTCGCCATACTCGCCAACCCAGGATGCGCCGGCGCCGATCTGCGTGTAGCGGATCATGTCGAATAGCGGCACCTGGATCACGATGGCGTTGTAAAGCTCGGGATGCTGCGTCATCGCCACGCCCATCAACAGGCCTCCATTCGAGCCGCCCATGATGCCGAGCCGGCGCGCGCTCGTGATCTTGCGCGCGATCAGATCCTCGGACACGGCGAAGAAATCATCGAACACTTTCTGGCGGTTCTCCTTGAGCCCGGCGTTGTGCCAGGCCGGGCCGAACTCGCCGCCGCCGCGGATGTTCGCGACGACGAATGTGCCGCCGCGCTCGAGCCAGAGCTTGCCGATGACACCCGAGTACCGGGGTGTCATCGAGACCTGGAAGCCTCCGTAGGCATGCAAGAGCGTCGGCGCCGCGCCGACGAGATCCACGCCTTTCGGGCGCACGACGAAATACGGGATCTTTGTGCCGTCCTTCGATGTCGCTTCGTACTGATCGACCTGCAAGTTGCTGGCGTCGAATCTCGGTGCCAGGGCCTTCAGTCGCTCGACACGGCCGGTCGCGCCATCGGCCAGCCAATGGGTTGTCGGTGTCAGGAAGCCGGTGACGCTCGTGATCAGCTGGTCACTGCGATCAGACGTCGTGACGATGCCGACGGAGGAATTGCCGGGCAGCTGATTGAGCTTGCTCCGGATCCAGCTGTCGCCTTTGGGCTCGAAGGTGATGATGGCGCCTTTCACATTCTCATAGAGCGCGATGACCAGCCGGCTGCGGGTACTCGCGACTTCTTCAATGCCCTCACGCGCGCCGGGACGGAGGACGAGCTGCGGCACGGCGCGATCCGGATCGGCCCTCAGTGCCGCCAGGTCGTAGGCCGCCAGATCCCCTTGCTTCAGATTTCGGGCAGGCCAGTCCTCCTCGAGCGTGAAGGCAAGCTCTCCCTGAACCAGTGCCTTGATGGTGGACTTCAAGGGCAATGGCAGCTTCACCGGTGTCTCCCCGCCGATGAAGTAGTACTCGGTCGTGAAGAAATCGAGCGAACGGGCGGCAATGACGGCCTGTACCGCGCCATCGGCGTCACGCAGCACAATTGAGGCAGCAGCGACGTCCTTGCTCTCGCCGCGGAAAAGTTCAGTTGCCTCGGCCAGTGTCTGGCCGCGTTTGACGGACTTGATGATGTAAGGATAGCCGGAAGGCGTCAGCTGTCCCTTTTCCCATTCGGTCGCGACCAGGATCGTGTCGGCATCAAGCCAGGCCAGGTCATGCTTTCCTTCCGGCAGTTTGAAACCGTTCGCCACGAATTCGCGCGCGTGCGTGTCGAACTCCCGCACCGTCACCGCATCCTTGCCGGCATCGGAAAGGGACACGAGGCAGAGCCGGTCTTCCGGCAGCAGGCAAGTCACTCCGCTCCAGACCCAGTTCGCCCCTTCCGCCATGGCGAGCGCATCCACGTCCAGCAGCAACTCCCAGGCCGGCGACTCGCTACGATAGCTTTCGAGCGTCGTGCGGCGCCAGATGCCGCGTACGTGATCGGCATCCTGCCAGAAGTTGCGAAGCTCATCGTTGCCGGCGAAGCTGACCGCCGGAATGCGGTCCTTGGCGTTCACGATCGCGAGCGCATCGGCATGCAAGCCGGCGAATTGCGGATCCGACTGCAGAATCTTGAGCGAGCGCTCATCCTCCGCCTTGGCCCAGGCAAGGGCGCGCTCGCCCTGGATTTCTTCCATCCAGATGTAGGGGTCGCTGCGTTCTGCAGCGTATGCGGCACCGCAGAGCCAGACTGCAGCGACGATCAGTGGTGGGCAGAGGCGATTCGGTTTCATCTCACTGATCTTAGCTTCTGGCAGCGCCTTGCACACGCGAAGAGCACTTGCGACGAAACGCCGCGTCCGCGCGACGAATAGCAGTGTCCACGGCTGCCTGCCGGCGCGCGGGACGCTATCGTATCGGCATGAAACACATAGCCACACTCCTCCTCGTCGCCAGCGTCGTCTCGCCTGCACTCGCTCAGAGCACATTTCACGGCAATGTCGCCCGCACGGGTGTCTACCAGGGTGCCGGTCCGACGCAATTCGGCGGCGTCAAGTGGGCGTTCAAGACGGATGGACCCATCGTGACCTCGCCTGCGATTGTAGACGGCGTGGTCTACATCGCGAGCTTGAGTGGGCATCTCTTCGCGGTCGACCAGCAAACCGGCATGGAGAAGTGGAAATTCAAGTCGAGTATGCCGATCGCTTCGTCGCCCTCGATCGTGGACGGAATTCTTTACTTCGTCTCGAGCGCGGGTTCACTCGCCGCGCTCGATATCGTTACCGGACAGCCGAAGTGGGTGTTTGCCGCGGAATACGAGAAGAAGTTCGAGGCCAAGGGGCTTCACGGTTATCCCTCCGCTGCACAAACCATTCCGGATGCCTGGGATGTCTTCACCTCATCGCCGGCGGTCGCGAATGGCAAGGTGTTTTTCGGCGCCGGCGACGGCAACATCTACGCAGTTGACGCCAGGAGCGGCATCCTGCAATGGAAGTTTGCAACCGGGGACGTGGTGCATGCCTCACCCGCGGTCGCGGGCAGCACGGTCTTTGTCGGCAGCTGGGACGGAGCCCTCTATGCGCTCGACGCGGAGTCCGGGGTGCAAAAATGGGCATTCCAGGCAGGCCTGGATCCCGTCGCTCACAACCAGGTCGGATTCCAGTCGTCACCGGCAGTGGTCGACGGCACCGTGTATGTCGGCTGCCGCGACGCGCATGTCTATGCGCTCGATGCGGCCACCGGTCGCAAGAAGTGGGATTACCCGACCAGCAAGTCCTGGGTCAATGGCACACCCGCGGTGCGCGACGGCGTGGTTTATGTCGGCACCTCCGACAGCTCGCGCTTCATGGCACTCGACGCCAGGACCGGCCGCCTGCGCTGGAACTTCGATGCAAAGTCCTACGTGTTCTCTTCGGCTGCCCTGGCCGGTGACCTCGCCTACTTTGGCAGCCACAACGGCAGGCTTTATGCCGTCAACACGAAGACCGGCACGCTCGCCTGGCAATTTCAGAGCGAGGCGTCGAGGCAGGATCCGATGAAGGTGCTGAACCCGGACGGCAGCCTGAATCAGGACGCCTTTGCTCCCGTGTTCGGCGACTTTGAAGACATGTACATCGACTTCTACCGATTCATCTCGATCGGCGCGATCATGTCATCACCGGTCGTCGATCAGGGCGTCGTGTATATCGGCAGCATGGACGGAAACCTGTACGCGCTGAATTGATCGCGATTGACAGCGCAGATCGGGAATCAACCGACCGCTGTGCGCTTTTTCTTCTCGACGTCGTCAAATGGCAGTGTGTGCGCCGTCGCCGGTCCGTTCACGTTCTTGCCGCGAATTTCCAGCCGTGTCCCGTGCACTGCTGCCGGCACGTCGAGCCGCGCGATGGCCATCGACTTGTGGGTGAGAGACGAGTACATGCCGCAGGTAATCACGCCGACTTTCCTTCCATTCGCGTAGACGGCGTCGCCCAGGTCCGTTGCAAGCCTGCCTTCGACCAGCAAGCCGAAAATCTTGAAGCGCTCCCTGCCCTTCAGTTTGTGATGTTGCTCGGCGCCGCGGAAGTCCGCCTTGCCCGGGCTCACCGTAAAGTCAAGACCGAGTTCCCACAACGTGTCGCCCGGCGGCTCGTTCTCGAACGGATACATTTGCGACATGTCGTAGGGAT
>CAYYQQ010000173.1:0-3736 GCA_964473595.1 uncultured Steroidobacteraceae bacterium
GCAGGTCCTTGACGCGGCCGCCGCGGATCAGCACGACCGAGTGCTCCTGCAGGTTGTGACCCTCGCCACCGATGTAGCTCGTGACCTCGTAGCCGTTGGTCAGCCGCACGCGGCAGACCTTGCGCAAGGCCGAGTTCGGCTTCTTCGGCGTGGTCGTGTAGACGCGCGTGCAGACACCGCGACGCTGCGGCGAGCGCTGCAGCGCGGGGACCTTCGATTTGTAGGTCGCCGCCACGCGGCCGCCGCGAATCAGCTGGTTTGTCGTTGCCATTCAGCGTCCCATCAACCTGGGCGCCGGCGGGATTGCCGGACGCATGAAACACCGGGCCGCCCAGTGGCGGCCCGGATAAACCTGAGCAAGTCGGCCGGTCCCCGTGCATTGACGGTGGGCCGGAAAGGTCCGCGATTTTAGGAACCGACCCCCGGTCTGTCAAGGAAGCCGGCAGCCGGTCGTTGCCGGCACGCCACTAGCCGGTAACCGGTCATCCACGGCCTGCCGGGCAGCTCCCCAGAGGGGGCCCGGATCATTCGGTCGCAGCCTCCGGAACGGCCTCTTCGGCGACCGGCTCGGCGCTCGAATCCAGGAAACCCCGGTGCTCTTCGCCGCGTCCCAGGCGCCGTTGGGCATGGAACGAGAAGCCAGTGCCCGCCGGGATCAGCCGGCCGACGATGACATTCTCCTTCAGGCCGCGCAGGTCGTCCTTGATGCCGCGGACGGCCGCATCGGTCAGCACGCGCGTGGTCTCCTGGAATGACGCCGCCGAGATGAACGAATCGGTCTGCAGCGAGGCCTTGGTGATGCCAAGCAGCATCGGTTCGTAACCGGCCTGCTGCTTGCCCTCACGGCCGATGCGGTCGTTCAGTTCCAGCAGCCGCGCGCGTTCCAGCTGTTCGCCACGCAGCAGTGTCGTGTCGCCGGAATCCTTGATCTCGACCTTGCGCAGCATCTGCCGGACGATCACCTCGATGTGCTTGTCATTGATCTTGACGCCCTGCAGCCGGTAGACGTCCTGGATCTCGCGCGTCAGGTAATTGGCCAGTGCAGCAACGCCCTGCAGCCTCAGGATGTCGTGCGGATTCGGCTCGCCGTCGGCGATGACTTCGCCGCGCTCCACGTGCTCGCCCTCGAACACATTGAGCTGCCGCCACTTCGGAATCAGCTCCTCATAACGCTCGCTGCTCTCGCCGGTGATCACCAGGCGCCGCTTGCCCTTGGTCTCGCGGCCGAAGCTGACCGTGCCGGTCACCTCGGCGAGAATTGCCGGTTCCTTCGGCTTGCGCGCCTCGAACAGATCCGCGACGCGCGGCAAGCCGCCCGTGATGTCGCGTGTCTTCGACGATGCCTGCGGGATGCGAGCGATGACGTCGCCGACCGACACCTTGGCGCCGTCCTCGAGCGAGATCAGAGCGCCCGGCGGCAATGTGTAGACCGCCGGAATGTCAGTGTTCGCGAAGGTAATTTCCTTGCCTTTCGCGTTGACCAGCTTGATCACCGGCCGCAGGTCCTTGCCGGCAGCGCCGCGCTGCTTTGGATCGAGTACCTCGACACTGGTCAGGCCTGTCACTTCGTCGACTTGCGACTGCACCGTCACGCCATCCACGAAATCGATGAACTTGATCAAGCCCGCGACCTCGGTGACGACCGGGTGGGTATGCGGGTCCCAGTTCGCGACAATCTGGCCCGGCGATACCGAACCGCCCTCATTGGCGACGATCATGGCGCCGTACGGGATCTTGTAACGCTCGCGCTCGCGACCGAATTCGTCGATCACCCCGATCTCGCCTGAACGCGAGGTTGTGACAAGGTGGCCTTTCTGGTGGCGCACCGACTTGACGTTGTGGAACCGCAGCGTGCCCTTGCCCTTGATCTCGACCAGCGAGATTGCCGCGGCCCGTGACGCCGCGCCACCGATGTGGAAGGTCCGCATCGTCAGCTGCGTGCCAGGTTCGCCGATCGACTGCGCAGCGATGACGCCGACCGCTTCGCCGATACTGATCAGCTTGCCGCGCGCGAGGTCGCGCCCGTAGCACATCGCGCAGACGCCGTAGCGCACCTCGCAGGTGATCGGCGAGCGCACCTTCAGCGAGTCGACGCCGTGATTCTCGAGCTGTTGCACCCACTGCTCGTCGAGCAATGTCGCTGCCGGTGTCAGCACGTCATCGGTGCCTGGCAGCGGCACATAGGTCGCGGTGACGCGGCCGAGCACACGCTCGCCCAGGGCCTCGACGACATCGCCGCCCTCGACGATCGGCGTCACTTCCAGGCCCTTGGTCGTCCCGCAGTCGTGCTGCGTGACGACCAGGTCCTGTGCGACGTCGACCAGGCGCCGGGTCAGGTATCCAGAGTTCGCGGTCTTCAGCGCGGTGTCCGCGAGGCCCTTGCGGGCGCCGTGGGTCGAGATGAAGTACTGCAGCACGTTCAGGCCTTCGCGGAAATTGGCGGTGATCGGCGTCTCGATGATCGAGCCGTCCGGCTTCGCCATCAGCCCGCGCATGCCGGCGAGCTGCCGGATCTGGGCCGCGGAGCCGCGCGCGCCGGAGTCCGCCATCATGTAGATGGAGTTGAGCGATTCCTGCATCACGGGCTGGCCTTTCTTGTCCTTGCGCGGGTGCCACTCGTGCTTCTTGGCGTCCCAGTCCATCACCGGCTCGACGCCGAGCTGCTCCATCATCGCCTTCGCCACCAGGTCGCCGGCGCGCCCCCAGATGTCCACCACCTTGTTATAGCGCTCGCCCTGGGTCACCAGGCCCGAGGTGTACTGCTTCTCGATTTCCTGCACTTCCTTCTCGGCGTCCGCGATGATCTCGTGCTTCTGGTTCGGAATCAGCATGTCGTCCACCGCGATGGAGAGGCCCGCCTTGGTCGCCATGGCAAAGCCGGTGTACATCAGCTTGTCGGCGAAGATCACCGTCTCGTGCAGGCCGCAGCGGCGGAATGACGCGTTGATCAGCCGCGAGATCTCTTTTTTCTTGAGCGACTTGTTGATGAGCTCGAAAGGCAGCCCCGCCGGCAGGATATCGGAGAGCAGCGCCCGCCCGACGGTGGTCTCGTGGCGCACCAGCTTTTCGCGCTTCTCGCCGTCAGCATCGATCTCGACCTCTTTGATGCGCACCGTGACGCGGGCATGGACCTCGGCCTGGCCGGTGTCATGCGCGCGCGAAACCTCCGAGAGGTTGGCGAAGATCGAGCCCTCGCCGCGCGCGCCCACTTTCTCGCGCGTGCTGTAGTAGAGCCCGAGCACGATGTCCTGGGACGGCACGATGATCGGCTCGCCGTTCGCGGGCGAGAGAATGTTGTTGGTGGACAGCATCAGCGTGCGCGCCTCCATCTGCGCTTCCAGCGACAGCGGCACGTGCACCGCCATCTGGTCACCGTCGAAGTCGGCGTTGAACGCCGCGCACACCAGGGGGTGCAGCTGGATCGCCTTGCCCTCGATCAGCACCGGCTCGAACGCCTGGATCCCGAGACGGTGCAGGGTCGGTGCCCGGTTCAGCATGACCGGGTGCTCTCGGATCACCTCCTCCAGGATGTCCCATACGATCGCTTCCTGGTCCTCCACCATGCGCTTCGCGGCCTTGATGGTGGTCGCGAGCCCCATCACTTCCAGCTTGTGAAAGATGTAGGGCTTGAAGAGTTCCAGCGCCATCAGCTTGGGCAGCCCGCACTGGTGGAGCTTCAACTGCGGTCCCACCACGATCACCGAGCGGCCGGAATAGTCGACGCGCTTGCCGAGCA
>CAYYQQ010000174.1:0-3705 GCA_964473595.1 uncultured Steroidobacteraceae bacterium
GCCGCGAGACCCAGCGTGACCGAGTGCGCGACCGTGAACGCAGTGACAATCTTCAACAGGTCACGCACGACCTCGCGGCCGTTCGCTGCTACGGTCCAGCCCGCTTCCGTTCCGCGCAGCACGCTAGGCAGCAGCAGCAACAGCAGGAATGCGATGTGGTCATAGCCGACCAGCACGTGCCAGACACCTTCGCGCAGGAAGCGCAGCAGGGTGTCGAGCATTGACGGCGCGGCCGACTCGATCCAGCTTGCGCCGCCCATCGACAGCACCGCGGGGAACCGTCCGTTCGGTGTCTGCACGTCGAGCAACGTGGAATAGCCGCGGCTGCCGAAAAACAGACTGGTCGTGACATCGAGCGGACCACCCCGCGGGCATGCACCATTCAATTGCAGGGACAGATAAGGCTGGGACGCGCGCTGCAGGGTCGCGAGTCCAGACAACGTCAGCCGGCATTGATTGCCACCGCGACGGATATCGAGACGGCTGGTCGCGAACTGCATGACGGCCGTGCGCCCCGCGCTGATCTCGCCCGCGGCAAGGACGCCGTCACCGTCAGCATCCAGTTCCAGCGGCAATTGCAGATCGGCGGCAGCAATGTCCCAGGTGGCGAAGAGCGCGGCGCCCTGATCAGCCGAGACGATACGGAGATAACTCGAGCCGTTGGCGTGCGCCTGTGCCGCCTGACCCGTCAGCATTGACATGCAAGCCGCGAGCAGGACAAAAACCGCGCGTACGCACGGCCGCAATTTGGATGCGACCGCCTCGGTCATGACCGCGCCTGCACCGCGGGGGCGATGATCTTGTTCCGGCACGCGGCGTTTTGCGCAGCGCCTGCGTCCCCCGCGACAGCCAATGATTGCGATGGAATCTCAAACGTCAATGACGCCCAGAGGCTCTCCCAGTCCGCGGCCACATCATGGGGCGCCTTGATCATGTGTACAGCTGCAACCCGCCACATGCCCGGTGCGTGCAGTCGGAAACTCGCGCGACCATCCGCATCGGTGCGGGCTTTCAGGTCGCCGTCCGTGGTGCCGGGCCGCGTCGCCGTGACGAGCGCGTCCACAAGCGGCTTGCCTTCGAACAGCAACCGGTAGGAATGCAGATCATCCTCACCCACGGGCGATTGATCGCGCTCGGCCATTACTTCCAGGCGCAATCCCATCCGCCGGTCGACGACGCTGCCGTCGACATTGCCCACTCTAATCAGCGCCTTCGAATTACGGGAGTAGGCTTCGTGCACAATTTTCTGATCGGCGCTCCGCTTGCCGCGCAGCGCAATGATTTTCTCCAGGCCCTTGTCTTTCAGATACTCATCGAATTTCGCCGCTGGCATTTCGGTGAATGCACGATTGCTGCGATAGGCGATCACGTAGCCGCCCGGCGCCGTGAAGCGCGCAATGCCCGCCGGTTCGGAGCCGTCAAGCCCGACGATCGGCTGTTCTCCGGCAGGGCCTGCGGCAACGAACATCTCGATCCGCTGCGCATTGCGGGCCAGCGACCAACCCTCGAAACCATCACCGACGCATAGCCGGATGCCGAGGCGTCCGCCGCGCTCAAGCGTGAAAGCCGCCGGCTCAACCCAGAACTCATGTGCGCTTGCGGTTGCGGAGCCGAACGCGATTGCGAGCCCAAGCAGCTTCGCGAGGGATCTGGTCCACACCCTGGTCATTCGGCGCTCGCTTTGTAAGGACCCCGCCAAGGTGGCCAGGGTGCAGATAGTGACGGCTCCGATGCGCAGCATGTTCACCGTGCTCCTCCCCCTCGCGTTGGGATCCCGCCGGTCAGAAATGACGGGCGGGATCCCATCGGTCGCGAATGCCTTCGATCCTCAGGGCGTCGAGTCCTTGCTGTTGTTCGTGCCGGAATGCGGCGTCGCAAGGTACGGAAAGACCTGGTGATACGGCACGTCATTCGCCGTGACGTTGTCGCCGACGATGGTGATCGTGGAGTAGCCAGGGCCGCTCGCGATCGCGGTCAGCGCGATGTCCACCACGTCATCGCCGAATCGACGGCCATTTGGCCAGCCACCCGACACGCCATTGGTCGTGTCGCCGCCGATGAAGCCGAGCCGGTTGAATCCGACCTGGCCCGCCAAGCGCACCGCATCCGTCGTCGTCGCGACTTTCAGCACCTCGGGTATGAAGATCTTCACGAGGTCGGCCCGATTCGTCGCCACGAAGCTGGTGCCGTACACCGCGTTGATCAAGGTCGCGAGTTCCGGGTTCCGCGCGTACTTGGCGAACTGCGTGTCCTGCCATGCCGGAGTGCGGTTGAAGCGATCCTTGTCCGCGAATGCGACGAGGCCTTCGGTGAACAATGGATTGCCAAGCCGCGACACCTGCGCCCAGCCGCCGCTGTATGCCCGCGTGCCGTCGCTCTTGCGCTCAGTGATGCGCGGACGGCTGACTGATGCGTAGACGCCGACGCCTGTCTGCTGACCGGAAAACACCGAATCGTACGCGGTCGGAATGCCGAGGGCCTCGAGTCTGCTCAGCGGGATCTGCATCACGACTGAAAGCACGTTGAAGCCCTTGAAACCGTCAACCCCATTGCCGTCCTGGCCCAGACCGTCCGACAGGCTGCCGTTGTTGTCCAGTATCCGGACGTTCAGCAGGTCGAAAATACCCGGGATGTCCGAGAAAAAACTGTCGTCGCGGGGGCCGGCCCAGACGACCTCACCTGAATTGAGACCATGGATCGTCGAGCTGGTGTAGACGTCCAGATCCCCCGGAGTCGTAGCGCCCGAGACCGCCTTGCCATCAGCATCGTTGTAGAGCGGCGTGACGTTCTTGCCGACATTCGGCGGCGCCACCAGCAGATTGTGCCCGATCGTACTATCGCCATTCGCAGTCACCTTCCTGACGCGGAAGGTTTGCGTAAAGTTCTGGCGCGCATCGCCAACCGCTATGATCGGGCCGACTTCCGTTCCGAGGCCGTACGAGATGATCGTATTCTCGTTCTTGTAGCCGGCATCCACCGGCGAGAATCTGAAGTCATAGCGAATCTTCGTCACACCAGTCTTTGGGTTCGTAATGTGGATGCTGTAGCGCGCGTCATCGGCGAAGCGCTCGTACTGGGCGCCGTCGCCCGGCTCCGAGAACGGACTGACGCTCATGCTGACGTTCAGCACCTTGATCGAAGGGTTGTCGTACTGCGTACCGATGAACGCATAGACGTCCGTCAGATTCGCCTGCGGATCCTGCTTGATCAGCGGCGCATCGCTGTGATTAGAGGCGAGCACCGCTGGTGCGGCCCCGAGTGTCGAGAGTGCTCCAAGGGCCAACATCAGGCCCTTGCGAAGTGATTGCCCAGTATCCATCTGCCTGTCTCCTTAGGTTGGGTGCAAGGCATATACGGGACAGAGGGACGGATGGATTCAGGGCATCCGGCGGAACGTTCAATGAAGCAAAAAGAAAGGCCCGCCGAAGCGGGCCTTTCATCAGCAGAGAAAGTGGAGCCTTACCAGCGGCCACCACCGCCACCGCCACCGCCGCCACCCGGACGGAAGCCACCGCCACCGCCGCCACCCGGACGGCCACCGCCACCCGGACGGCCACCGCCGCCGGCGCCGCGGGGACGATCCTGCGCTTCATTGACGCGCAGCTGACGACCGCCCAGCGAGAAGCCGTTCAGCGCCTCGATGGCCTTCGCGGCCTCGGCCTGCGGCATTTCGACGAAGCCAAAGCCGCGGGCGCGAAGACCGAC
>CAYYQQ010000175.1:0-3696 GCA_964473595.1 uncultured Steroidobacteraceae bacterium
ACGATGAGGTGTTCTTCATCGCCGCCCGCGATGACATGCGCGCGATGATGAAGGAACTGATCACCGAAGAGGCGCCGGTACGGCGTGTCGTCATCGCCGGCGCCGGCAACATCGGTTTCCGACTTGCGCGCGCCCTCGAGGACCGCGCCCAGGTCAAGCTGATCGACCGCAGCGTCGAGCGCTCACGACGTGCCGCCGAGACGCTGCGTAACACCCTGGTGCTGACCGGCGATGCTGCCGATGAGGAGTTGCTGCTCGAGGAGAACATCGACGACACCGATGTGTTCGTGGCGGTGACCAATGCCGAAGAGGCCAATATCCTGTCCGCCATGCTGGCGAAGCGCCTCGGGGCGCGGCGCGTGATGGCGTTGATCAACAAGCCCTCCTACGCCGAGCTGATGGAGGGCGGCAAGATCGACATCGCGATTTCACCGCAGACGATTACGATCGGGGCGTTGCTTGCCCATGTGCGCCGCGGTGACGTGGTGCGCGTGCACTCGTTGCGCCGCGGTGCGGCCGAGGCGATGGAAGCGATCGTCCACGCCGACAGCCGCAATTCGCCGGTCGCCGGCCGGCGCATCGACCAGATTGATCTGCCGGAAGGAACCACCATCGGTGCAGTCGTGCGCGGCGAGCAAGTCATCATGGCGCACCATGACACGGTCATCGAAGCGGACGATCACGTGATCCTGTTCCTGAGCGACCGCCGTCACGTGGAGGATGTAGGCCGGCTGTTCCAGGCCGGCACACGCGCATGAATCTCCGGATGGTGCAACGCATCCTGGGGCTGATGCTCGTCATCTTCAGCCTGACGATGCTGCCGCCGATCGGCGTCTCGTTTGCCTTCGGCGATGGCCACTGGCAGCCATTCCTGGATTCCTTCCTGATCGTCGCGGCGGTTGGCCTCGTCCTGTGGTTCCCGGTGCGGCAGGTGCGCCGCGACCTGCGGCTGCGTGACGGCTTCCTGGTCGTCGCCGTGTTCTGGATCTGCCTAGGCGTGGCCGGCGCGACGCCATTCCTGCTGAGCGATGTGCCGGAGCTCAGCTTCACCGACGCGGTGTTCGAGGCCGTGTCCGGCTTCACAACCACGGGCGCCACGGTGATCACCGGCCTCGACGAGCTGCCAAAGTCCATCTTGTACTACCGCCAGCAGATCCAGTGGCTGGGCGGCATGGGCGTCATCGTTCTGGCGGTCGCGCTCCTGCCCGTGCTCGGCATCGGCGGCATGTCGCTGTACAAGGCCGAAACCCCCGGGCCGATGAAGGACCAGAAGCTGACGCCACGCATCACGCAAACGGCCAAGGCCCTGTGGGTGATCTATGCGCTGCTGACCGCCGCCTGCGCACTCGGCTACTACCTGGCCGGCATGAGCGGCTTCGACGCCGTCGGCCATTCCTTCAGCACGCTGTCGACCGGTGGCTTTTCGACTCACGACGCAAGCCTCGCCTATTTCGACAATGCGGCGATCGACGCAATCGCAACGCTCTTCATGTTCCTCGGCGGCGCCAACTTTGCGCTGCATTTTTCGGCAATGCGCGGCCGTGATCCGCGCGCGTACTGGCGCGACACGGAATTCAAGGCCTATTTCTGGCTGGTCGCCACGATCGTGGTCGGCACGGCCCTGTATCTTCGCCTGGCCGGCGTGTACGGCACGTTCGGCACCTCATTGCGTCATGCGAGCCTGCAGGTCGTGTCGATGCACACCAGCACGGGATACCTGACCACGGGTTTCGCTCAATGGCCCGGCGCATTGCCGGCGCTGCTGGTGATGCTGACAGTGGTCTGCGGCTGCGCCGGTTCCACGGCGGGCGGCATGAAAGTCATCCGCTGGGTGCTGGTATTCCGCCAGGGCGTCGCCGAACTGAAGCGCCTGGTGCACCCGAGCGCGGAGATTCCCGTCAAGCTCGCGGGCCGCCCGGTGCCACAGCGCATCATCAGCGGAGTTGCTGGTTTTTTCGCGATGTACTTCATCATCTTTGCGACGCTGACCCTGCTCTTGATGATGCTCGGTCTCGATCAGGTGACGGCCTGGTCTGCGATTGCCACCTGCATCAACAACACGGGTCCCGGGCTCGGCCTCGTGACCACGAGTTTCAGCGGCATTTCCGATGCCGCCACCTGGGTCTGCACGGTCGCCATGCTAATCGGCCGGCTCGAGATCTTCCCGCTGGTACTGTTGCTGACGCCGACCTTCTGGCGGCGCTGAGATGGGCTTGCGCGAAAACCTGCAATTGATGCTGGAACGCGGCCAGGATTCGCCGCTCTTGCGTTACTCGCTCGGCCTCGAATGCCTGAAGGCCGGAGACTTGCTGGCCGCGATCGATCACCTGCGCCAGGCCGTCGAGCAGAACCCGGGGTATTCGGCCGCCTGGAAGGCGCTGGGAGAAGCTCACGCCTTGGCAGGCTCGCGCGAACGTGCGGCGGAGATTTACGAACTCGGCATCGCCGCAGCGCAGAAAAGCGGCGACATCCAGGCTGCGAAGGAGATGAGCGTGTTCCTGAAACGCTTGCGCCGCTGATGTACGAGCCCAGGCACAAGCCGCCGTTGAGCCGCGCGAAATTCCTGCGCCGGCTGATGGGTCATCTGCTCGTCGGCCTCGGCGTCATCGGCGCGTCGTTGCTGCTCGGCATGGCCGGCTACGTCATATTCGAGGACCTGCCCTGCATTGACGCCTTCCTGAACGCGGCAATGCTGCTGGGCGGCATGGGGCCGGTGCACCTGCCGCAGACCGAGGCGGGCAAGTTGTTTGCCGGCTTCTACGCGCTTTACGCCGGGCTCGTGTTCATCGTTACTGCTGCGCTCCTCGTCTCGCCGGTGCTCCACCGACTGCTTCACCGATTCCACTGGAACGAGTCGTCACACGATACCGACCAGTAACGCTTGAACGGCCTGACGTCAAACAAAGCGAAGCGTGCTTTGCCGATGAGCATCTGGGCACTCGGCCTGGTCTCGATGTTCATGGACACCTCGTCGGAGCTCGTTCACAGCCTGCTGCCGGTGTTCATGGTCTCGGTCCTTGGTGCCTCGATCACGACGGTCGGCGTCATCGAGGGCGTCGCCGAAGCAACCGCGGCATTCGCGAAAGTCTTTTCGGGTGCCATCAGCGACTACTTCGGAAGGCGCAAGTTCTTCGTGGTCCTCGGCTACGGTCTCGCGGCAATCACGAAGCCAATCTTCCCGCTGGCCAATTCCATCGGCTGGGTGTTCACAGCGCGATTTGTCGATCGCATCGGCAAGGGCATCCGTGGCGCGCCTCGCGACGCGTTGGTGGCCGACATCACGCCGCCGGAGCAGCGTGGGGCTGCCTACGGACTTCGTCAGTCACTCGACTCCGTGGGTGCCTTCGTCGGCCCGCTGCTGGCTCTGGCTTTCATGGCGTGGCTCGCGAACGACATCAAGGCGGTGCTTTGGGTCGCTGTCGTGCCGGCTTTCATTTCCGTCGCTCTTCTGATCACCCTGGTCCGCGAGCCCGACCGGGTGCCTTCCCGTACCGGTCCGCGCCTGTTGTTCACCCGGGTCGATGCCAGGCGACTGCCCCGTCGTTACTGGCTCATCGTCCTGCTAGGCGTGGTGTTCACGATGGCCCGCTTCAGCGAGGCCTTCCTGGTGCTTCGGGCGCTGGATGTCGGGTTTGGCCTCGGCTACGTGCCGGCGGTCCTGATCGTCATGAATGTCGTCTATGCCGTGGCCGCCTA
>CAYYQQ010000176.1:0-3408 GCA_964473595.1 uncultured Steroidobacteraceae bacterium
GCGCCAGTCCGATTCGCGGATCTTGGGGGTGGCTTCAAGGAAATCGGGAAGCACGCCGGCGTCGAATGTCAGCTGGCGCTTTGCCCTTTGCTCAAGCAGCCCGGCCACCTGCGGGCCGAAGCGGGCGACCAGTTTGTGGACGAATGCGGTCGCCTCGGGACGCAGCACTTCGCGCCAGTCCTGCCTGAGCATCGGAAATTGGCCGGTGTTCGTGCTGTTGTCATCTAAATGCTCAGATACCAACTATAACTCCATGATAGTACAGCTTGTTTACCGTTCTCCGCGGTGACGCGCGATCAACATCGCGAGCTCCAGGGATTGTTCGTAGTTGAGCCGCGGATCCACGCTCGTGCGATAGGCCCTCGCCAGATCGCCATCCGACAGGCCGCGCGCGCCACCGGTGCATTCGGTGACGTCGTCGCCAGTCAGCTCGAAGTGCACGCCACCCAGCCTTGAGCCCGATTCATCATGGATGCGGAAAGCCGCCTCGACCTCCGACAGGATGTTGTCGAAGCGGCGTGTCTTGACGCCCTGCGGCGTCGTCTCGGTATTGCCATGCATCGGGTCGCAGACCCATAGCACCTGCTGGCCGCTGTCGCGCACCGCCTTGATCATCGCCGGCAACAAGCGTTCGATGTGCCCGGCGCCGAAGCGATGGATCAATGTCAGGCGCCCCGCTTCGCCTTCGGGGTTCAGGATGCGCGTCAGTTCACCAAGCCAGGCGGCATCCATGGCCGCCCCGACCTTGACGCCGATCGGATTGGCG
The DNA here is from genome assembly GCA_964473595.1 of uncultured Steroidobacteraceae bacterium. Taxonomy (GTDB): domain Bacteria; phylum Pseudomonadota; class Gammaproteobacteria; order Steroidobacterales; family Steroidobacteraceae; genus SCUD01. The sequence continues at coordinate 767 of CAYYQQ010000176.1, forward strand.
ATGCCGCGGAAATATTCCACGTGCGCGCCACCGGGCAGCGCGGTGCGCATTCCGATCCACGGCATGTGCGTTGAGAGGTTGTACCAACGTTCGCGACGCGGGAGGTAGCGCGTCTGCGCCTGCTCGTAGAGCAGATGCAGCCCTTCATGACTCGAATAGAACCGCATCTGGCTGGTCTCGTGGATCGGCCCGCCAGAAACCGCCTGGAAGAAATCCAGCGAATCGGAAATCGAGTTGATGATTTTCTGGTACGCGTCCTTGAGCTTCGCATGCTGCATGAAGCCAAGATCCCAGTACTCGGGGTGATGCAGGTCCGCAAATCCGCCATCGACCAGCGCGCGGACGAAATTGAGTGTCAAAGCCGCGCGTTCGTAGCCTCGCAGCAGCAACTCAGGATCGGGCTCACGATCCGCTGCGGTGAATGCAGCGCGATTGACGATATCGCCGCGATAGCTCGGCAGCGTGACGCCATCGCGCGTTTCGGTGTCGGCGGAACGCGGTTTTGCGTACTGCCCGGCCATGCGTCCCACGCGGATCACCGGCTTTTTGAGCCCGTGCAGCAGCACAAGACTCATCTGCAGCAGGATCTTGAGTTTGCGGGCGATGATCGCCGACTCGCAGTCGCCGAAGCCTTCCGCGCAATCGCCACCCTGCAGCAGGAAACGTTCGCCGCGCTGCGCTGCCGCGAGCTCTTCCTTGAGCTGGTCAACTTCCCAGGACACGACCACCGGCGGCAGCCGCGACAGCTCTTCGACGACGCGCGCGAGTTTCGCGGTGTCCCCATAACGCGGCTGCTGTAGGGCGGGCAGGCGCTGCCAGCTCTCAGGGCTCCAGCCAGTTGTTTGCGCGGCTGCATTCATGGATCGGCCCATCGTACACGGATTCGCTGCACTGCAAAAATATCCAGCTCCAGGGGTGGTTTATGGTCACCCGAATGGGCAGAATGCGCCTCCCCCGGATGGAGCATCGGCATGCATCGCGTATTGGTTCTTGGCGCCGGAAAAATCGGCGCGCTGGTTTCCGGCCTGCTGGCCGAGGCTGGTGACTATCAGGTCCAGCTTGCCGATGTCAGCGGGGATACTGCCGCCAGTGTCGCGCGCGCGCATGACCACCGGACACTGACCGCGGTTGCCCTCGACGGCACGGATCCGGCGGCGCTCTCGCGCGAACTCGAGGCGCATCCCGTTGACGCGGTAATTTCGTCACTTCCCTTCTACTGCAATGTGGCCGTGGCCCAGGCGGCGCGTGACCATGACCTGCACTACTTCGACCTGACCGAGGACGTCGCGGTGACACGCGCCGTACGCGCGATCGCCGAGGGTGCTCAAACGGCATTCGTTCCGCAATGCGGTCTGGCACCCGGCTTCATTTCCATCGCTGCCAATGAACTGATCAGCCACTTCGATGAGTTGCGCAGCGTCAAGCTGCGGGTCGGCGCCCTGCCCCAGCATCCGAACAATGTCCTGAAGTACTCGCTGACCTGGTCCACCGAGGGCCTGATCAACGAATACGGCAATCCCTGTCATGTGATCGCGGACCGGCGCCTGATAGAAGCCGCACCACTCGAAGGGCTCGAGGAAATCGAAATCGACGGCACCCTCTATGAAGCCTTCAATACTTCGGGCGGCCTGGGTTCGCTGGGCGAGACTTTCGGCGAGCGCTGCCAACAGATGAATTACAAGACGATCCGCTACCCGGGCCACTGCGAGCAGGTGCGTCTGTTGATGAACGATTTGAAGCTCAACCAGGATCGCGGCACGCTGAAGCGCATCCTCGAAAACGCCGTGCCGCAAACCCTGCAGGACGTCGTGATCGTCTACGTCGCAGTCACCGGCCGCCAGGGCGGTGAGTTGCGCGAAGAGAACTACGTCAACAAGATTTATCCGCAGCAGATATCCGGGCGCCTGTGGTCGGCGATCCAGGTCACGACCGCGGCCGGCATCACGGCGGTCGTCGACCAGGTGCTCGCGAAGCCGGGCGCCTACCGTGGCTTCGTGCGCCAGGAACAGTTCCGGCTGCCGGTGGTGCTCGCAAACCGCTTTGGTGCCTGGTTCCAGAATGGCGGCGACAAGGGTGTGTCGGGCCGCATGGTGGTAGAGGGCAAGGCCGGTCGCCAGCGCAATCTGGTGGGAGTCAGGCAATGAACAAGGCGGAGATTCTCAAGGGACTGGGTATTGCTGCCGTCAATCCGGGCGCCTGGTCCGGCGAGGGCTGGCATGCCGCGGCCGACGCCCCGCTCGTCCAGTCGCTGGACCCGGCGACGGGCGAATTGATCGCCTCGGTTCGGGCTGCGACCGAGGCCGACTACGAGCGCGTCGCCGCAAGCGCCGCAGCTGCCTTCCAGAAATGGCGTGACGTACCCGCACCGCGGCGCGGTGAGGCCGTGCGCCTGGTCGGCGATGCCCTGCGTGCGAAGAAAGACCTGCTCGGCAGCCTCGTCAGCCTCGAGATGGGCAAGATCAAGGCCGAGGGCGACGGCGAAGTCCAGGAGATGATCGACATCGCCGACTTCGCGGTCGGCCAGTCACGGATGCTTTACGGGCTCGCGATGCACTCCGAGCGTCCGCAGCATCGCATGTACGAGCAATGGCACCCGCTCGGAGTGGTCGGCATCATCTCGGCCTTCAACTTTCCCGTCGCGG
>CAYYQQ010000177.1:0-3366 GCA_964473595.1 uncultured Steroidobacteraceae bacterium
GGAATGATGGCCTCGCATGCATCGGAATGGTGGCCCGGCTTCGCCGGAATACGCACTCGATTCTCCTGGACGCGAATCGAAGGATCGCGCACTCGCTCTGCGACCCCGTCCCGCCGGGCTTCACTTGGTCGCACTGAGACACGTCTCTGCCTTTGTTGCGCCGAATCCGTGAATACTGCTTTGAAAGACTTACTCCGGCATGGTCTTCCGGACGGGGCCCCTTACTGGCAGTGCGCAACGTGACCGGCGCAGGGACGCCCGAGCCGGGTCAGGTCCGGCCCATCATCGTGTGGTCTCAGCTCAGAACCGTCACGCATTGTGGTAAACCGTACGCGTGATGCAGTGGGACAGTCGTGGCTGGCAAGCGCGAGCGCCGGTGTCTCAGTTTTCCAGCGCGTCCTGGACGCAGTAACAGAAACCCCGGCGCGGGGCCGGGGTCTCGTACTCAATTGAGCGCGTCGCCTAGTTGCAACCAATTGCAGTCATGATGGCCTGCGCGTCGGTAATCAGCTCATCAGCCAGTGCTGTCGGCTTTATCTTCTTGCCCCGCTGGGCACGAACTTCAATGACGAAGTCGGTCAATACCGCACAGGTGGCCTGCATGTCGTTAGCCGCGTAGTACACCTGAGCCAGCTTCACCTTGTTGGCCAAACTCTTGCCGGAGCCAACGCCGATTACGTTCAAATACAGTTGCGTTAGTAACACGCTCGGGTCAGTGACCTCGACGTAAGTTCTGAACATATAGTCAAAGTTCTGCTCGGCGCTCTGCTCCCATGTGACGCCCTCGTCGTAGGATTGGAACCCATTGCCGCGTGAGTAAATCTCATACGCTCCTCTGTCTCCCCACCAGTCATACCCACCGGGGTCGGCGGCAGCTTCTGATCGCAACACAATCGCGAGTACGTCTCCTTCAACAACATGCAGCCCAGCGCCAGTCAAGTCTGCCCGCGTGTAGACCCTGTTGTTTACGTCTTGAACCTCGTCGGGCGTCAAGATCACTTGAGCCAGTGCGCCCGCTTGCGGTAATCCGCCATTCGTGGACCAGATCTCGACAATAAGGTCCTCCGTAGCTGGTCCTCCCGAGTCCCAGAGCCACATATCGGCATAGACCAAGGTGCCGGTCAGTCCAACCGTGAACGTCTGCGCCAACATCCGTCCTTCACGCGCTTCCGGTCCGCTACCACTGAAGATCTCATGGATTTGATCCAATGTCGGGTCCGCGTTCGCCGCCGTGTTGACCGCGAGCCCCGCAACCGCCAGGCACAAGAGAATTGATAGACGCAGCACTGAGATCTGAATTCGACGCATGTTCGTCCCCTTCTTTATCTGTCCGGTCTATCCGGGATTGACCGATCATATTCCTTCCACACTCAGAAACATGCAGTACGTACAAGTACGTAGGATCAGAAAATGCCCAGCTCGGTCAGCCTTTCTCAATGATTGCGCCAGTTATCCAGGGTCATCTGATAAGCCAGTCAGCGCATCATGCTCGGGCCATGCAGCGCATCGACCTCAGCACCTTTCGCAGCTTCCTCGACGGCGGGCACGGCCTAGACTGTTACTACCCCGGCTGTCGCAGATGGGCAGCTTGCGATTTGGGAATGTTGGTTCGTAAGGGGTTAGGTAAGCGCCGGATCACAGAGTGTCGTGGCCCTCATTGGCGAGCGCGAAGCCTGCTGTAAACCGGCGTCGAGGACTGACCAGCGTCCGGCGTCCAATGTTGACCATGCGAAAAAAGACAAGCTCACGATTCTCATCGGGAAATGTCTCTGGAACTCTGGTCAGTCTTCGACGCCGGTCAGGCCAAGATCATGGTCAAACTTCAACGCCGGTTCACAGTCACCCGAACCGCGCCACCCGCAGTTTGCTTTGCGGGGCGAACACGCCGTGATACCTCGTCAGATGCACGCGCCGGGCTTCAACGCGTGCGAGACATGTGCTAGCGCCTGCGAAAAGATCCTTTGATCTCGAAGGTCATTCCGGGGCCGTTGTTGCCGCCGTCCGTCCCGCGCTGCGAGCTGACGTAGAGTCGCGTCCCGTCCGGACTGAAGGCCGGGCCGGCCAGCTCGGACCCAGCGTGGCCGACGAGCTGCAGGAAGGGCGCCGCGACGCGCTGCCCGAACTGATCGGCGAGCAGCACGAGCTGCAAGTCGTCGCCGTCCTCCGCTACGTAGATGTCGCCCGAGCGCGCGTGCACGGTTACGTTGTCCGGTCTGCGCAGCGGCGCGCCCGGGCCGAGGAGAGCGGCGTCGTAGATCACCTCCAGGCGCCCGCTCGCCGGCTCCAGCGCCCACACCCGATTATCCGAGGTCGTGCAGAAATAGAAGTGACCGTCGGCGAACCATGCTCCCTCGCCGCGAGCGAATGCGGTCGTATCCTCACCGCGGTACGGGCGGTCCGCAGCCACGACCACCCACGTGACAGACCCTTGCGTGTCCACGGCGGCCGCCTCGAGCGTGCCCGCCGACAGGTTGTCGCGCACGTCGGGACGGAAACGATACAGGCGGCTGAGACCGTCATCCTCGGTCAGATACACGAAGCCGGTGAGCGGATCGACGACCGCGGCCTCGTGCGGGAACTTGCCCATCGCGGGGCGCGCGATGCCCTGACCCGGCTCAAGGGGGTTGCACTCCCACACCAAGCCCCCGCGAAACTCCTCGCAGGACAGCCACGTGCCCCAGGGCGTCGCGCCGCCTGAGCAGTTGTAATGTGTCTTCGCGAGGATGCGATAAGCACCGACGATATTGCCAGCCTTGTCGAAGCGGAGGGCGCCGGCGCCGCCGCTCGAGCCTCCCAGCTCCGAGTTGGATACGTACACCCAGCCGCCGCCGGGCGCGGCGAAGGTCGCGCCGCCGTCGGGCCAGCCATGCCAGACGTAGTTGGTGCCGGGCACGCGTTCGCCGGTCATCGCGATCAAGCGGGCAGTGAAGCCGGCCGGTAGACGCACGCCATTGGCGTCCGGGTTGCCGAGGGGTCCGTAGGGGCTATCGCCCAGCACTGTACCCGCGAACACCGGGCTCCAGTAGGCAGGGCCCAGACCCAGTGCCGCGGAAGCGGCGAGGCTGTGCTGCAGAAACTCACGGCGATTGCGGTTGATCATGGCCCATTCCCCTCCAGTCATTCGGTTTGTTGTACAGGCCGAGGATGAAGACTAACTCATGCCGTGGCGCAGTTATAGTATGTGGACTGTGTAGGAAATCGCGGTCGGGTCTGGCAACGAAATGGGCCAACCAATGGCACGCGCGCGGGCCGACCGCCACCCGGTACGTGATCGAGTGGCCGATCAGGTCATCCATGGCGCCACCCGCCGCGGGCCGAACTCGAGGAAGTCATTCTCGGTATCCCGCACCAGCAGACCCTGGCGCT
>CAYYQQ010000178.1:0-3340 GCA_964473595.1 uncultured Steroidobacteraceae bacterium
CCGCGCGCGTGTCGACGCTCAGGGGCGCCTGCGCCGGTTGATCGGCGTCGAGCTCGACATCACCGAGCGCAAGCTCTACGAGGAAGCGCTGTTCCGCGAAAAGGAAAGCGCCCAGATCACGCTGCAGTCGATCGGTGACGGCGTGATTACCTGCGACGCGCACGGTCGTGTCGAGTACCTGAATCCGGTGGCGGAGGAACTGACGGGCTGGCGGCTCGAGGACAGCCTGGGCCACACGATCGACGAGATTTTCAGGGCATTCCACGAGGAGACCTGCGAGCCGCTGGAGAATCCGCTGGCGGTTGCGGTGCGGCGCATCCGGTCGATCAAGTCGGTGCGGCCGATGCTGTTGATCCGCCGCGACGGCAATGAGCTGTACATCGAGAGTACTGCTTCTCCGATCCGCGACGGCAGCGGCACAGTCACCGGCGGCGTGCTCGTATTCCACGACGTGTCGGAGTCGCGCGAGCTGAACCGGCGCTTGTCGTATCACGCGAGCCACGACGTGCTCACCGGGCTGGTGAACCGCCGCGAATTCGAGACCCGGCTCGAACGGGCACTGAAGAGCGCCAAGGCGCGCGAAACTTCGTACGCGCTGTGCTACGTGGACCTCGACCAGTTCAAGATTGTCAATGACACCTGTGGTCATAGCGCGGGTGACGCGTTGCTCGGGCAAGTCGGTGCGCTGCTGAAGTCAAAAGTCCGCTGGCGCGACACGCTTGCGCGGCTGGGCGGTGACGAGTTCGGTGTGCTGCTGGAGAGTTGCTCGCTGGAAGAGGCGCTGCGGACAGCCGAGACCCTGCGCGAATCGATCCGCAACTTCCGATACACCTGGGAAGACCGCACATTCAAGCTCGGCGCCTCGATTGGCGTCGTGCCGATCACGGCCGAGAACGAAGACGTCGCGTCGGTTCTGTCAGCCGCGGACTCCGCCTGCGGCGCGGCCAAGGAATCGGGACGCAACCGCGTGCACTGCTTTGAGGAAAACGACATCGACCTGATGCGGCGCCGTCGCGAGATGCAATGGGCGGCGCGCATCAACAATGCGCTCGAGGAATCGCGCTTTGAGTTGTTCCGCATGACGATCCAGCCGCTGCAGACCGAGGACTCCGGGGAGCATTTCGAACTCCTGCTCAGGATGCGGGACGAAAGCGGAAAGATCATCGCACCCGACCAGTTCATCGCGGCCGCCGAGCGTTACGGAATCACGCCTTCCATTGACCGCTGGGTCATCGATAGCGCGTTTCGCTGGCTGGTGTCGGAGGCGGATGAGCGCCGGCGCCTGGCGATGTGCGCGATCAATCTCTCCGGGCAGAGTCTCGGCGACGACAAGTTCCTGCCATTCGTGATCGAGCAGTTCCACAGGAGCGGCATCGACGGCAGCAAGATCTGCTTCGAAATCACCGAAACTGCGGCGATCGCGAATTTCTCGCAGGCCAGCCGATTCATCCAGGCGCTCAAGGAACTTGGCTGCAAGTTTGCACTGGACGACTTCGGGACCGGGCTCTCGTCGTTCGGTTACCTGAAGCACTTCCCGGTCGATTACCTGAAGATCGACGGCAGTTTCGTCAAGGGTCTGCTGCACGACCCGATCGACCGCGAGATGGTGCGCTCGATCAACGAGATCGGCCACCTGACTGGCAAGAAGACCATCGCCGAGTGGGCCGAGAATGCCGAGATCGTAGAGGTGCTGCGCGGCCTCGGCGTCGATTACGCGCAGGGTTACGGCGTTTCGCAGCCGCAGCGCGTGCAACGCACCGCAATCGCTTAGGGACTGTCCGCTTTTCCGCGCAGCGGAAAAGGTGGGCTGTCCCTTCTCCCGCTGGTAGCGAATCCGGCTGTATGAAGCGCGGGTCACCGAAATCCTTGAGGTCGTTGCCCGCCGTGAACGCGTTGCCAGCGCCCGTAATCAGCACGGCGCGGACGGATTTGTCGGCCGCCGCCTGCTTCAGGTGGGCGACGAAGGTCTCGTACATCTCGCCCGTGATCGCGTTCTTCTTGGCAGGGCGGTCGATGGTGAGCGTCACAACGCCCTGATCCGACTGGTAACCGATGCTCATGTGTCGTCCCTCGTCCGGGCCGTCATAATGCCTTAAATGAGGAATCCCGAGAGCAGGCAGCTCAAGGGCTGCAATTTCCAATGAGCACATTTCGCAATGCGCTGTGAGTCAGGTTAGCTTCGGGTCAATATGACTGCGCCGCATCCGATCACGGCCATGGGCAGGAAGGGTAAGATCAACTCCAGCCAGCTACCGCCGGGAATTGCCGCCAACACGGACAGAAACCACGGCGCCCACCAATTGCCGAAGGCGAGGAGCACCATGCCAAAGCTGATTAGCGTCGCTGCAATCAACCTTTTTGCAGCAAGGATTAATGCACTAAGTCGCGGCGGGTCGATTGCTGTCATGCGGTGAGTTCTGCGCATTTCTTCAGTAGCAGTGTAGCAACTACATCAGTCATAAACCTCATGAAGCACCGACTGCTCAATGGCTGGCCGTTATTTTGCCTGATCGTTTTACCGATCAGCGCCGCTGTGCTGCTTGAAATGATCCGGCTTGACCTTTCCAATCCACAAAGTATTTCCGCACTCATCCAGTTATCTGTGCGGCTGGCTGTACCGTGGCTGTTTCTGGCCTTTGCCGCATCCTCACTGGCTGCGGTTTATCCCGGCGCTCTCAGTCGCTGGTTGTTACGCAACCGTCGCATCATTGGGCTGTGCTTCGCAGCAGGTATGGCGTGGCAATTGCTGTTCATTTGCTGGTTGGTGTTCGGCCATAGGGACTACTACGTTGAAGAGGCCTATAGCCTCTACGACCTGTCCGAGCAATTGCCGGGTTACCTGGTGCTGGCAGCGATGACTGCCACTTCCTTCAAGGCCGGTCGCAGCAAACTGACTGCCGCGCAATGGCGCTTGCTGCACAAGGGAGGCATCTATTTCTTGTGGGCCGTGGTGTGGAGCACTTATTGGTTCGAGCTGTTCTATTACACCGATGTGCAGATCATTGACTACGTATTTTATTGGACTGGTCTTGCGGCCTGGGGCTTGCGTGTCATGGCCTGGAGTAAGAAAAGGAATCAAAGGGGACGTTCACCTTTAAAGGTGAACGTCCCCTTTAGCACTCCTAAAGGGGAACGTCCCCTTTAAAGGCGAACGTCCCCTTTGGCGGGTCTAGGCAAGTCTCCGGCGCGCGAGGTAGAGCACGCGGCCGTTCGGCAGCTCGTGCTTGCGTTCGATCTGGAATCGCTCGAGCACGCGGGCATCGGGGTGGAAGCGGGTCAGCGTGTGAAGCTGGAACGGCTGGCCCGCTACGTGAGCCGGCCGCCGGTGTCGATCGAGCGC
>CAYYQQ010000179.1:0-3295 GCA_964473595.1 uncultured Steroidobacteraceae bacterium
GTCAATGAACGCTGGACATTGCTCGCGCGAATGGAGAATCTGCTGGACGAGGACTACGAACTCGCGCGCGGCTTCAATACCATGGGCCGCAGCCTGTTCGTCGCCGCCCGGCACGAATTCCGGTGAGGAGGCCCGATGGGCAACCGGTTGTCAAAGATCTACACGCGCACCGGCGATGACGGCACCACCGGCCTCGGCGATGGCAGCCGCGTGCCCAAGGACGACGCGCGGGTCGAGGCCTATGGCAGCGTGGACGAATGCAATAGCGCGATCGGCGTCGTGCTTGCGGTCGAGAGCCTGCCGGCGGATGTCCGCGACGTCCTGATGACCATTCAGCACGAACTCTTCGACCTGGGCGGCGAACTCTGCATCCCGGGCCATCGCGCGATCCAGGCGACCCAGGTGTCACGCCTCGAGCAGGCGCTGGATGCTCTAAACGAACAGCTGCCGCCGCTCAAGGAATTCATTCTGCCGGGTGGCGGCACAGCAGCCGCCGCCTGCCATCTGGCGCGCACGATCTGCCGGCGCGCGGAACGGCGCTGCTGGACACTCGCGCGCATGCAGGCCGTCGCCGCGGAACCGCTGCAGTACCTGAACCGCCTGTCGGATCTCCTGTTCGTCATCGCACGCGTGCTGGCACGTCAGGAATCCGGCAGCGAGGTGCTCTGGAAACACGAGCGGCGCTGAGCGCCGCGCACCGTCACGGGGCCGGCATCATTCCCGCACGCCGGCGCGCATCGTCGAGCTCCGAGCAGACCTCGGCTGCGCCCTGGCTGATGCGCGGACTCGGCCGCGCCAGCAGATCCGCCGGCGCGTGGTAGACGCTCCCTGTTGCAACCGCCGCGAGTCCCTCAAAGCGCGCCCAGAACTCGACCGGATCGCCGTCTCCGATTGACAGAATCATCTGCGGCGCGCGCACCAGCACCGATTCCAGATCCACCGGCAGGGCAAGCGCCGTCGAATCCGCGAATACATTGCTGCCGCCACACAACTCGACTATCTCGGTAATCAGGTGGGTGCTGCCCACCGTGAATAGCGGCGCATCATCGATCTGCACGAACACCCGAAGTCCCGGCCGATCGCGGTATTCCGCCCGAAGACCGGCGATTTCGGCCCGAAATCCCGCCGCCGCCGCTGCGGCCATTTTTTCCGTGCCAGCGAGGGCACCCAGTGTCTCCAGCCCAACAGCGATGTCATCGAGCCGGAGCGTCGGAATGCCAACCACGCGGATGCCGAGTCGCTCAAGCCGCGTTCGCACTTCTGGCGGCGTGCCGGACTCCCAGATCACGGCGACGGTGGGTGCGAGCGCTACGATGCGTTCGTAGTCAAGCCGAAAGGCGTCGCCGATTCGCGGCAAAGACTTCGCGGCCTCGGGAAAGTCGCTGTATTCACTGACGGCGACCAGTTGCTCCGCCGCACCCGCGGCGAACAGGAGTTCCGTGAGATTCGGCGCGACGCTGATGATGCGTTCGCCCTGTTGTGGCGGCGCCTCCTCCGTGCAGGCCGCAACATGGGCGGCCAGCAGGATCGCAAGCAGCGTCAGGCGACCCATGCGCCGCGAGACAGTAGCGCGACGACGGGGAGCTGGACCAGCAGCACACCTCGGATCACGGTCATGCCATGAGCTCACGCACCAGTTGCCCTCCGGCGGCTGCGACCCAGCGTTCCAGGCGTTTCCAGTCGAAAGCGGGGCCGGGATCCGTCTTGCGTCCCGGCGCGATGTCGCTGTGCCCGGCGATCGCCCCCGACGCCAATGTCGGGTAAGCCAGCTGCAGGGAAGCAATCAGGGCCGCCAGCACCGGATACTGACGCTCGTCATAGGGCTCGTCATCCGCGCCTTCCAGCTCGATGCCGATGGAGAAATCGTTGCAGGCCTCGCGCCCGCACCAGTTCGAGGATCCCGCATGCCAGGCGCGCATGCTGAATGGAACGTACTGCGTCAGGGCGCCATCGCGCGCGATCAGCACGTGGGACGAGACTTTAAGGTCCTGGATGGTCGCGAAATAGGGGTCCGCCTCGGCAGGCAGCGTATTCGTGAACAACCGGTCGATCCAGGGCCCACCGTATCGGCCCGGTGGCAGGCTGATGCCGTGGATGACGATCAGTTCGGGTTGCGAACCCTCTGGCCGGGGATCGCAATTCGGCGACGTCAGCCGCCGGACGTCCGACAGCCAGCCGACCGGGGAACTGATGCTCATTGAATCGGCTGGTACCGATTCCGGGGTGCGCATCTCTACAGCTTACCGCGCTGATACCATTTGTGGGTGCACCCGATGAACAGCCCCACCCGCAACGCCGCCATCGCCGCCCGCGACCTCGCGGTCGTTTGGCACCCCTGCACGCAGATGAAGGATCACGAGCGCCTGCCGATGATCCCGATCGCGCGTGGCTCGGGCGTATGGCTATACGACTTCGACGGGCGCCGCTATCTCGACGGCATCAGTTCCTGGTGGGTCAACCTGTTTGGCCACGCGAATCCCCGCATCAACGCCGCGGTGCGCGAGCAGCTGGACCGGCTCGAACACGTGATGCTGGCCGGCTTCACGCACGAACCGGTGCTGGCACTTTCCGAACGCCTGGTGCGGCTCCTGCCGGCGGGACTTACGCGCTGCTTCTACGCGGACAATGGATCCGCGGCCGTCGAGGTCGCGGTCAAGATGAGCTTTCACTACTGGCAGAACCGCGGCCGGCCGCGCAAGCGGCGATTCATCACGCTCTCCAACAGCTATCACGGCGAGACGCTGGGCGCGCTCGCAGTCGGCGACGTCGAGCTCTACAAGAAGGTGTACCAGCCGCTGCTGATGGATGTCATCACCGTACCCTCCCCCGACTGTCACCTGCGTGACCCCGGTACCGACTGGGAGACGCACAGCCGGCAAATGTTCGCGGCGATGGAGCAGGCGCTTGCGGAGCACGCGGATGAAGTCGCGGCAGTCATCGTGGAACCCCTGGTGCAGTGCGCAGGCTCGATGCGCATGTATCACCCGGTTTATCTCTCGCTGTTGCGCGCGGCTTGCGACCGCCATGGCGTGCTGCTGATCGCCGATGAGATCGCGGTCGGCTTCGGGCGTAGCGGCACGATGTTCGCCTGCGAGCAGGCCGGCATCCGTCCGGATTTCATCTGTCTGTCCAAGGGCCTGACCGGCGGCTACCTGCCGCTGTCGGTGGTCGTGACCACCGAGGAGGTTTACCAGGCCTTCTATGACGACTACCTGCAACTCAATGCCTTCCTGCATTCTCACAGCTACACGGGAAATCCGCTCGCCTGCGCGGCGGCGCTTGCGACGCTTGCGAT
>CAYYQQ010000180.1:0-3287 GCA_964473595.1 uncultured Steroidobacteraceae bacterium
GTATCACATCAATCCGACCGGCCGCTTCGTGATCGGCGGCCCGGTCGGCGATTGCGGCCTGACCGGTCGCAAGATCATCGTCGACACCTATGGCGGCATGGCGCGCCATGGCGGCGGCGCGTTCTCCGGAAAGGACCCGTCCAAGGTCGACCGGTCCGCGGCCTATGCGGCGCGATATGTCGCAAAAAACCTGGTCGCGGCCGGGCTCACAAGCCGTTGCGAAATCCAGGTTTCCTACGCGATTGGCGTAGCGGAACCGACGTCCATATCGGTGCAGACATTCGGGACCGGCCGGGTCAGCGATGTGCGCCTTGAAAAGCTGATTCGCGCACATTTTGACCTGCGCCCCTGGGGCATCATGAAGATGCTGGATCTGATCCACCCGATGTACCGGGCCACTGCCGCCTACGGGCATTTCGGACGCGAGCCCCACGAGGCAAGCTACCATTGGCAGGAGGAGTCGAACGGCGCGATGGTGCGGCGCAGCTCAACCTTCACCGCTTTCAGCTGGGAACGCACCGACCGCGCCGAAGAATTGAGGGAAGCCGCGGGACTCTAGACGACCCCGCCCTGCGGGGCGCGATCCTCGAGGAGCGTTGCAACAGGCATCTGCCTGCCAGGCTCGGGGATTGCGATCGACAACGGCGCTCTCGCTCGCAAAGGAGAGGAATGACCATGAATGCCGTAATGAATCCGAAGTTCAAGGACTACAAGGTCGCTGACATCACGCAGGCCGACTGGGGCCGGCGTGAAATTGCGATCGCCGAGACGGAAATGCCCGGGCTGATGGCCGTGCGCGCAGAGTTTGAGCGCGCGCAGCCGCTCGCCGGCGCGCGCATCGCGGGCTCGCTGCACATGACCATCCAGACGGCGGTGCTGATCGAGACGTTGAAGGTCCTGGGTGCCGAATTGCGCTGGGCCTCATGCAATATCTTCTCGACCCAGGATCATGCCGCGGCTGCGATCGCGGCGGCAGGCATTCCGGTATTCGCACACAAGGGCGAGACCCTCGACGAGTACTGGGAATTCGCGCACCGGATTTTCGAATGGCCTGCCGGGCGCCACGCCAACATGATCCTCGACGACGGCGGCGACGCGACATTGCTGGTGATGCTGGGCGCCGAAGCCGAGCGTGATCCCAACGTCATCGCCAAGCCTGCAAACGAAGAGGAGCAGTCGCTGTACGCCTCGATCCGGCGCCGCCTGGAATCCCAGCCGGGCTGGTACTCGACGCGGCTCAAGGAAATCCGCGGTGTCACCGAGGAGACGACGACCGGCGTCATACGCCTGTATCGCATGGCGGCCGACGGCCGGCTGCCATTCCCGGCGATCAACGTCAATGACTCGGTCACCAAGGCCAAGTTCGACAACCTGTACGGCTGCCGCGAATCGCTGGTCGACGGCATCAAGCGCGCGACCGACGTCATGATCGCGGGCAAGATTGCGCTGATCGCCGGTTACGGCGACGTTGGCAAGGGCTGCGCGCAGTCGTTGCGCGGGCTCGGCGCCAGGGTCTGGGTCACCGAGATCGACCCGATCTGCGCGCTGCAGGCGGCCATGGAGGGATACCGGGTCGTCACGATGGACGAAGCCTGTGCGTCGGCGGATATCTTCGTGACTGCGACCGGCAACGTGAATGTGATCACGCACGATCACATGCAGCGCATGAAGCACCAGGCCATCGTCTGCAACATCGGCCATTTCGACAGCGAGATCGACATTGCGTCGCTGAGGCAGCACCGCTGGGAAAATATCAAGCCGCAGGTTGACCACGTCATTTTCCCGGATGGCAAGCGCATCATCGTGCTGGCCGAGGGGCGTCTCGTGAATCTCGGCTGCGGCACCGGCCATCCGTCATTCGTGATGTCGAATTCCTTCACCAACCAGGTGCTCGCGCAGATCGAGCTGTTCGCGCATGGCGACCGGTACCAGAACAGCGTCCACGTGCTGCCAAAGGAGCTCGACGAGAAGGTGGCGCGCCTGCACCTCGATCGCATCGGCGCGCGGCTGACCGTCATGACGCCGGAGCAGGAACGGTATATCGGCCTGCCGGCCGGCGGGCCATTCAAGCCCGACCACTACCGCTACTGAACCGTAACCGGTGCGCCTGCTGCAGTTCACGGACACGCACCTGCTCGGAACCCCGGGCGTCGAGGTCCGTGGCGTCGCGACCGATGTCACGCTCGTGCGTTGCCTCGCGCATGCGCGGCAACAGCACCCGGCGCCGCGCGCCTTGCTCCTGACCGGCGATCTCGTGCAGGACGACCGCGACGGCTACGCACGCGTGCGCCAGAATTTCGCCGGCGCGGGCGTTCCGGTGCACTGCCTGCCGGGAAATCACGACTCCCCGGTGGAGTTGCGCGCGGACCTTGCGGGACCGCCCTTCGTGCACGAGCTGGCAAACCGTTACGACGGCTGGCTGGTCCTGATGCTCGACAGCACGGTTGCCGGCGCGAATCACGGGAACCTTGCGGCGGCCGAGATCGCGAGCCTCGATCAAGCGCTCACGCAGAACGCGGACGCGTATGCGCTGGTCTGCCTGCATCATCATCCCGTGCCGCACGGCAGCCCCTGGCTCGACGCGCTGATGCTGGATAACCCCGGGGAACTGTTTGCGGTCCTGGCACGCCATCCGCGCGTGCGTGGCCTGCTGTGGGGCCACGTGCACCAGGCACTGGATGGCGTGCGCGGTCGCATGCGGTTGATGGGCACGCCGTCAACCTGCATGCAGTTCGAGCCGGATGCGGAAGAATTCAAGGTGGATTCGCGGCCGCCCGCCTATCGCTGGCTCGAACTTGGCGACGACGGCAGTCTCGAAACCGGCATCGAGTGGGTGGCTGTGGATGACTAGTGCCCGAGGCCACGGGCCGCAGCTCCTGCTCGCGTTGGCCGTAGTGCTGCTGCCATTCGGGATCGCGGCCGCCGACCCGACGGTCTGGGCCGTCACCGGCCGGAACAACACCGTTTACCTGTTCGGATCGGTCCACCTGCTGCCGGAGGGCGGCTTCGAAATCGCGGGCGAACTGGAGCGGGCCTATCGCGACGCCAAGCGCGTGTGCCTTGAGGTGGACATCAGCGCCCTGACCCCGGCCACAACGCTTTCGGTCACGCTCGCGCGTGCCATCGACTCCGAGGGTCGCGGGCTCTTCGAGCTGCTCGGCCCATCGGCCGCACGGGTGCGCGAAGCCGCCGCGGTCGCCGGATTCGATCTCGCGCAGTACGAGCCATTCGAGCCCTGGTTCGTGGGCATCACCGTTTCGGTGATGGCGCTGCAGCAGCATGGTTAC
>CAYYQQ010000181.1:0-3213 GCA_964473595.1 uncultured Steroidobacteraceae bacterium
GCCGACCGGTCTCATGGGCAAACGGGGCTTCGATTGAAACCCGGCGCGAAGCTCGCGATGGCTGTCGCCGCGGCAGCGGTGTTTCTCCTGCTGCCTTGGACGGCCGACAATTACATCTTGCGCGTCACAACCTTCATCCTGATGTACAGCGCGCTGGCGCTATCGTGGAACTTCATCGGCGGGTTTGCGGGTTATCCGTCGTTCGCTACCGCGGCGTTCTTCGGTCTCGGCGCTTACGCCGGGGGCGTACTGCAGAGCAAAGGCATGCCGATGATGTTCGCATGGCTGCTCGCGGGGCTCCTCGTGATGGCGTTTGCCGCCGCCGTCGGACGGGTCATCCTGCACCTGCGCGGTCATTATTTCGCCATCGGCAGTCTGGTCATCGCGGAAGTGCTGCGCGAAATCGTGAACGGCGCGACCAACCTTACGGGCGGCGGAATGGGATTGAACCTGCCGGTGCTCAAGCTTGGCGTGACGACTCAGGCACAGCTGTTCTACGGGGCGATGCTTGCCATCGCCGCGGCGGCCTTGGCTACCACCTGGCTGCTGGACCGTAGCCGGCTCGGCTTCGGCCTGCGCTGCATTCAACAGAATGAAGATGCTGCAATCCGCCTCGGACTGAACACAACGCGCTACAAGACGGCAGCGTTCGCGCTGTCGAGCGTCTACGTCGGCCTGGCGGGAGCGGTCTACGCCTCATGGGTTAGCTACATCGATCCTGCGGAGGCATTCGATGTGCTCATCTCGGTCAAGCCCATCATCATGGCGCTGCTCGGCGGCGCGGGTACGGTGCTGGGGCCGTTCTATGGCGCCTTTGTGTTTTTGGTCTTCGAGGAACTGGTGTGGCGCAATTTCCTGAAGATACACCTTGGGGTCATGGGGCTCATTGTGGTACTGCTCATCCTGTTTCTGCCCAGGGGTCTGCTCGGCACCAAGTTCCAGCGCGTGTTTCGCCGCGCGAAACACCCGGAGAAGGATAGCGCGTGAGCGCCCTACTTGAGCTGCGCGGCGCCTCGCGCCATTTCGGCGGCTTGCTCGCGCTCGATAATGTATCGCTGTCGCTTGACGAAGGCGAAATCGTCGGCCTGATCGGCCCCAATGGCGCGGGCAAGACGACGCTGGTCAACGTCGTAACCGGCGTTACCCCCGCGTCGCATGGCCAGGTGCTGTTTAACGGCCAGCCGATTGAGCGACTTTCTCCCGACCGCATCGCGCGCCTCGGCATCGCGTGTACCTCTCAGATCGTCCAACCTTTCCCGAGGATGACCGCGATCGAGAATGTGATGGCCGGGGCACTGTTCTCCGGCGGGTCCCGTTCGCCTGCCGAAGCCCGTGCGGCTGCGTACGAGCATCTCGAATTCACCCGGCTCGCCGATTCCGCCGACAAGCCTGCGTCGGCCTTGACGCTGGCGGGCCGCAAACGACTGGAGCTCGCCCGCAGCCTCGCCATGAAACCGAAGCTTCTGATGCTCGACGAAGTCAACGCCGGACTCAACTCAGTTGAGATTGAGGCCGCGCTCGCCCTGATTCGCGCGATCGCCGCGCGTGGGATCACGATTCTCTTGATCGAGCATCTGATGAAGGTCGTCCTGAATGCGTGCGGCCGCATCGCCGTGCTGCATCAGGGACAGCTGATCGCCGACGCCGTACCGGCCGAGGTCGTGCACGATCCCAAAGTCATAGAGGCCTATCTGGGCTCGAAGTTCGCCGCGCGCCATACGGGAGGTGTCTTCTGAAGCCGCTGCTCAGCGTGCGCAGGATCGCCAGTGGTTACGGCGATGTCCAGGTCTTATGGGAGGTGGATCTCGATATTGCAGTCGGCAGCATCGTCTGCCTGATCGGATCGAACGGCGCCGGCAAGAGTACGCTGTTGCGCGCGATCTCGGGATTGATGCCAATCAGCGAGGGCACGGTGCGCGTCGATGACATCGATCTGAGCGGCGCATCGCCTGTGGCCATGGTTGCCGCTGGGGTCGTCCACGTGCCCGAAGGCCGGCGGCTCTTCACCGGGATGAGCGTGCGCGACAACCTGCTTATGGGAGCCTACGCGCGACGCGATGGCGCGGCTGCGACCCGCCGCGATCTCGAGCTTGTGTTTAAGATCTTCCCGCGGCTCGCCGAGCGCGCGAGCCAGGATGCGACTACGCTGTCGGGCGGCGAGCAGCAGATGTGTGCGATCGGCCGCGGGATCATGGCAAGGCCCAAGCTGCTGATGATCGATGAGCTCTCGCTTGGCCTCGCCCCACGCCTGGTCGATGAGCTGTGCGAGGCGCTCATTGCGATTAACAAGACGGGGGTATCCATCCTGTTGGTCGAACAGGATGTGGTGACCGCGCTCGAGCTGGCCACCTATGGCTTTGTGCTGGACCGCGGACGCATTACACGCCACGGGCCTGCCGCGGAACTTCTAAGCGACCCGGCCGTGCGTGAGGCGTATCTCGGTACAGTGACAGCGTAGAACGAAGCGTCGATGCCGCTCACCTGCCATCCGCTCCCGTCGATGGGACGGGACGGATAGACCTGCGCTGTCGCGCTCGCCATGCCGTAGAGTGTGCCGTCGAGAATGGCGGCAGCAAGCAGCTTTTTCATGCCAGTTCTCCTGTGGTGGATTTGGGCTCGCCCAGCTTCTGAGTCAGCCGCCATTCCAGCATTTGCAGGCGGTCCTGTCCCCAGAACAGCTCGCCGTCAAAAACGTAGGTGGGCGCGCCAAAGACGCCGATCCTGATCGCTTCCTCGGTATTGGACTGGTATTCCGCGTGGACGGCCTCATCCTCCGTTGCTGCCAGCAAGGCCTTTCCGTCCATGCCGTTCTCATTGGCAATCGTCACCAGGGTGCCATGATCGGCAATGTCACGATCCTCCGCCCAGACTGCGCGCAGGATTGCGTGACTCAACGTGCTCCAGTCGAGCCCCCGCCGCATCGCCGCGATGACCATGTAACAGGCTCGCCGGTCGGCGACCGGATGATGGGCCGGCTCCAGGTTGCAGGGCACCTGCAGGTGCTCGCGCCACCGCCTGAGCTCCTGGTGCCGGTACGCCTGGCGCTGCCGGGCGCGTTGCTTCAAGGGCAGGCCTCCTGAAACCGACCAGACCTTCAGCAGATCCATCGGCTTGTGGCGGATGGTCAAACCGAAGCGATGGGCGAGTTTCACGAACCGCAGATGACCGAGATAGGTCCACGGTGAAGACATGGAATCGTAGTAGTCAATGAAT
>CAYYQQ010000182.1:0-2931 GCA_964473595.1 uncultured Steroidobacteraceae bacterium
AATGTCGTCGACATGGCCGTCGGCATCATCATCGGTGCTGCCTTCGGCAAGATCGTGTCGGCCCTCGTCGGTTCGGTCCTGATGCCGGCGATCGGTATGATTTTGGGCGGCGTGGATTTCTCGGGATTGAGCGTCATGCTCGGTACCGATGCCAAGACCGGTGAACCCGTCGCGATCCAGTACGGCCTGTTCATCCAGGCCTTGATCGATTTCCTGATCATCGCGTTCGCGATCTTCATGGCGCTCAAGGGTATGAACAAGATGAGGAAGCCACCCGCGCCGGCCGCGGCAGCGGCGCCGCCGCGCGAGGAACTGCTGCTGATGGAAATCCGAGACCTGCTACGTCAGCACTGATCTATCTGGTGCCGGGTCGCAGCATCGAACAACTGCGAACCTGCGACCCGGCACCCAATCAGGTCACAGCGGCGAATGCTTCGCGCGTCAGATTGCGCGGCGGGCCAGTGCCGGCGACCACGTTATCCTCGATCCGGATGCCGCCGAATGGCTTCAGGGCCTCGACGCACTTCCAGTCGATCATGCGGCCGCCGCCAATGGCTTTCGCCTTCGCTAGCAGCGATGCGATGAAGTAGATACCCGGTTCGATCGTCACGACGAAGCCGGCCTCGAGATCGCGCGTGAGACGGAGATATGGATGCCCCTCGGGCTTCGGCCGCGTGCCTCCTTCCGGTCCCGTCAGGAATCCTCCGGCGTCATGGACCATCAGGCCGAGCAGGTGGCCGATGCCATGCGGGAAGAACACCGACGTCACCCCTTCCGCAACCGCCGCTTCCGGCGTGCCCTTGACGATGCCGTGCTCGACCAGGATGCCGGCGATCGCGCGGTGTGCTGCGAGATGGATCTCGCGGTAATCCTTGCCGGGGCGCACCAGGTCGGCAAGTTTCAACTGGGCCACATCGAGCGCGTCGATCAGTGCCTGAAAATCGCCGGAGGCAGCCGCGTAGGTGCGCGTGATATCCGAGCTGTAGCCCGCGCACTGGGCACCCGCATCGATCAGGAAGGATCGTACGACTGGCGCGCGCTTGCGGTCCAGGTGCTGGTAATGCAGCACAGCCGCATGGGTGTCAAAAGCAATGATGTTGTTGTAGGGCAGTTCCTCTTCACGGGCGCCTGCCGCGCGGCAGTAGCCGAGGTGGATTTCGTACTCGGTGGCCCCTGCGCGGAATGCGGCTTCGGCGGCCCGATGGCCGCGCACGCCCGCGGCCGAGGCCTGCGCCATGCATTCAACTTCGTAGGGGGTCTTGGCGGCGCGGGCGTAATCGAACAGGGTGGTTAGCGCTACCGGATCGTGATCGCCGAGCCCCTCGGTTGCCGCAGACGGCTCGCCGAGGATCGCCCAGCGGCCTCTGCCTCCTGTGAATTGTTTCAATTCGGCCGGTGAGCGGATGACCTTCAGGTCATATGACGCCACCCAATAGCCCTCCGGGAGGGCAGGCGGCAGATACCAGTAGTCGTCCGGCTGGTGAAAAACCAGGCTCGGACGGCCGCCCGGACGGTACACTACGAAGCAGTCGGGGGTGCCGTCCGGGACCCAGGAGCGGTAGCGCGGGTTGGGCTTGAACGGGTAGCTGTTGTCGTCCAGATAAAGGTACCTGAGGCTGCCGGAGGCGACAATCAGGCCGTCGTAGCCCTGCGCGGCCAGCGCCCGGTCGGCCCTGGCCATCATCTCCCTCCGGTGGCCAGCATATAGCGCTGAAATTGCGGGCTGCGACATCAGTGATCCCTCGCTCACAGACCCATCGAAGCGTAGCCGTTGGCGACTCCAATGGCCACGTCGGAAGTGTCGGGCAGAGCAACTGTCGCCTATTTGCGACCTTTCCAATCTGCTGCATTGCGGCTAAAATCCGGCGACGCGACAAATCACCGAAGCTTAAAAACGCGATGATTTCGCTGCGGGCCTAATCCTCCCTTTCTCACTGAACGAACCTGGGGTAACTGACGATGAATGCAAAGATTTGGGGCGCCATTGCGGTTGCCCTCGTGCTGGGTGCCTGCGGTAGCAAGCAGGAAGAAGCTGCGCCTGCCGCGACCGAAGAAGCCGCTCCTGCTGCGACCGAAGTGGCGCCAGCTGCTGATGCCGCTGCGACCGAAGCTGCGCCAGCTGATGCCGCTGTAACGACCGAAGCTCCTGCAGACGACAAAGCTGCCCAAGGGCAGTAAGTCCTGAAGCAAAAGGCCATTCGGCCGGGCGGATGGCGCGGTAACCACCGCGGCCTTCCCCCGGCCGTTCTATTTTTGGGGTTCCAAAATGCCGATCAGCATTCGTGAGGCCAAAGCCTCGCAACAGGACCGCAGCTGGATCGAGCAAGCTTATGGCGAGTATCTTGCCGACCTGGCCGCCGATCAGACTGGCGTGTTCCCGTCGCTGACGGTCACCGGGCAGAGCATCGAAGAGCTGGTGCAGGGATGGTTCCGCGACGAGCGCTCGGTACCATTTGTGTTCCTGCGCGACAATCAGCTGGCGGGATTTGCGCTGGTACAGCGCGAAGCGACGGCTGTTGAAGACCGCAAGCGTCATTACCGCTTGAGCGAGTTTTTTGTCGGGCCGACATTTCGCCGCTGCGGTATTGGCCGTGGCGCCGCGATGCTACTTTTCTCACGCTTCGCGGGCGAGTGGACCATCGCCGAGCAGACCAGAAATCCGGGCGCAATCCGCTTCTGGCGCCGCGTCGTCGCCGAATACACGAATGGCGATTTTCGCGAGCGCCGCGCCCACGGCGAAGTGGCGCATCAGTTCTCGACCCACCGCGCGACGACCGTACCGGCGCGCTGAGTTCAGTCCCGGATCGAGACCACTACGCGGCGCGGTCCAGCAACCTCAAATACGAGTTCGAGTTAGGGATAGGAAATCCAAACGGCGGCGATCTCAACCGGTCGGTGCAACATCCCTATGATTTGAGAGGAGGTTGCATC
>CAYYQQ010000183.1:0-2921 GCA_964473595.1 uncultured Steroidobacteraceae bacterium
CATCGCAACCGCGCCGGACACGTAGACCATGTTGCCCGCTTTGACTCCGGGTGAATAAGGCGCCATCGGCGGCGCCGAGCCTGGGGGAATGATGGGTGTGTGTGCCATGCGCTATCTCCTTATTGAACATCGACCAGACGGCGTGCATTGCCGCTGAGTATCGAATCGATCTCCGCGGCCGGGAGTCCGCAATTCCGCACAGTCTCGACGGCACGCACGAAATCGAAAGACGGATAGTCGCTGCCAAAGACTAGCCGGTCGACCCCCACCACTTCGGCCGTCATGCGGATCGCCGCCGGATGCGCCGATGCGGTCTCCAGGAAAAACCTGCGCAGCGCTTTCGTCGGGCGCACCGGCAACGGGCGCTCCGCCGCATGCACTCTTTCCCAGTATTGATCGAGTCGCTCGGCGATGAACGGGAAAACGCCGCCCAGATTGGCGAGTATCACCCGCAGTTTTGGATACCTGTCCAGGATACCGGCCGAAATAAGGCGCAATGCCACCAGCGAAAGATCGACCTGAAATCCGAACGCCCCCGTAAGCCAGTTGTACGGATGGATTTTCGTGTCGATAAGTGACGGGTGGTTGGGCAGGGTCAGTAGCGGCACGCCAAGGCGATCGGCGCACGCTATGAGCGGAAGGAATTCAGGGTGGTCCAGCGATTTGCCGTCCACGCCCACCGATAAGCCAACGCCTTTATGTCCAAGCTTCGTCACGGCACGCTCGAGCTCGGTCACTGCGGCGCCGATATCGCGCATGGGTACCGCCGCATAAGGAATGAAACGGCCCGGGTAGCGCTGTGCGATTCCGGCAAGCTCTTCGTTGGCGGCCTGCGCAATCGCGAGGCCCTCGGCCGGCTCGAAGGAATCGATGCCGCTCACGTTCTGCAGCCGCAGAATCTGGGTATCGATGCCGGCGGCCGCGAGCATTTCGACCCGCCGCGCGATATCCGTCTGCTCCGGACGGATACGACGCGCGGCCCCCGGCCCGGACCAGATTACTTCCCCGTCGCCGGTCCTTTCTATGCGCGGGTAATCACTGCGGCGACGCAGGTGATCGAGAAAGGACTGCGGCTGGAAGTAGGCGTGAAAGTCGACGACTCTCAGGCGGCCTCTTCGATCTCCGCGTAAAGCGGAACGGTGATTCCTATCTTGGCAAAGCGCTTTCTCAGGTTCTGAATGCTTTTCACGAACACCGCATGTTCCTCTTCGGCGGCGCAGAAACCGAGGCCCGCTTTTGCCGCAATCGCTTCCGCCTCCTTCAAATCGCTTTCGAGGTTATCGGGCAGCAGACACATGGAGTGAAAGCCTTTCATCTCCACGTTCTCGATGATATCCAGGACCGCGTCCTCCACGCCTTTGACTTCCGCCTTGCTCATGCGCGGAACGCGGTGCTCGAGATATCCCCAACCGAGCGCGACGTGACGCACCTCGTCCTGCAATATGAGCCGCAGCACTTCCCTGGTGACGGGCTCGGTGCAAGCACTATAGCGCGCCGCAAAAATATCGACTGCGATGCCCTCTGAAATAATGTGCCAGCCGGCAATTGCGGCCTCGGCAGACACTTCCGGATTGAAGGCAAGCCGGTCGCGAAAGCCCGCGACGACCATTTTTATGATCGCGTCGTGCGGCGGCGGCTCCTGCACGTATCCTCCCATCGCTTCGGCGAGAAGGAAAGACGCTTCGCAATGGCGTGCTTCCTCGACCACTTTCGACGCCAGCACGAATTTCGCCTCGATCGGGGCCTGACCGTCCAGCGACAGGCGGATCAGCATCGCTGGCGACTCGACGATTCCCGTGTACTCGGTCCACGCGCGGCGGCTCCAACCCAGACGCGCGGCATCGAGCTGCTCGGTGCTATATTTCGATCTATCGAAATCGGCATACGGGATGTCGGTCACGGCGTCCCACGTCATCTGCTTGGATTTTCGCCAGAGCTCGCTGATCGATGGAATCTCGTGGCGCGTCTTGAGCGGGAAGCGCTTCTCCGAAAGCCCGATCTTGTGCAGACCGCGCGGAGGAGACTTGGGATCGTAAAGGCTCTTTCTATCGCTGGGCATTGCGGTTTACCTCGGATGAAAGTAAGCGGGCGTGATGCACCGGACTGCCGATACTACGGCAGTTATTTTGCGGTGTCCATGCTAAAGTACGGTCCATGCAAGCGCGCAAAATTCTGATCACGAAAGAATCCATCTACTCGGATGCGGGACGCGATTCAACGCGCGCAATCACGCATGTCATGGGTCTTGCTGTGATCGCCAACCCGTGCGCCGGCCGCTTTGTCGAAGATCTCTCTCCGCTGTTCGACATCGGCGCAGCGATCGCCGAGCGCCTCGCGCCCGAGATGATCGCGTTGCTGCCCAATCGACCGGTCGCTTACGGCAAGGCGGCGATCGTCGGCGTTAACGGGGAGCTCGAGCACGCGGCCGCAATCCTGCATCCCAGGATGGGCAAACCCATGCGCGTGGCAGTCGGCGGTGGCGAAGCGATCATCCCTTCGACCAGCAAAGTCGCTGCGGCCGGGAGCACCATCGACGTTCCTCTCGGCCACAAAGACAACGTATGGTCGTTCGACGAGATCGATACGGTCACGGTGTGCGTCGCCGATGCGCCGAGGGCCGATGAAATCGTGGTGGTGATCGCGGTGAGCGACGGCGGGCGGCCTCATCCGCGGGTGGGCAAAGGCCGGATCGTATGAGAGCAAAGGAGGCCGTCCTGCGTCATCCCTCACCCCTCATTCAACCCGAGCTTTCGAGTCGCGGACGACCTTGCTCCACTTGCCGACCTCGCTCTTGACGAACGGATCGAACTTTTCGACCGGCATGAGCATCGGCTGCGCGCCCAGACTCGTCAGGCGGTCCTGCATCTCGTTCGTGCTGAGTATTGCCATTGCATTGTCTGAGATCTTTTGAACGACAGGCC
>CAYYQQ010000184.1:0-2912 GCA_964473595.1 uncultured Steroidobacteraceae bacterium
CGCGATTCCATTGAAGAGCACGGGTGAAGCACTACCCGTAGCTTACTAAGGAACGATGATATCAAAACGGAAAACGCGCCGGGCGGCGCGGTCGCCGTAGCGCGCCTACAACGCGATCGCGCTAGGGGAACGCGGGCATCGTCGGTTCCAGGCCGTGGTCGCTGGCTTCCGGATACTTGCGATGCACCATCCCCTGGAATTCCCTGACCCTGTCCTTGGGCACGTCGAGCATCAGCAGCACGCGCCCCTCCCCGATCTCGACCTCGAAGCGCTTGAGTGCGGTATTCGGCGTGGAAATGCCGATCATGCTTGCCGCCCACGCGCCGAACAGAGCGCCGACTGCGGTCGCGATCAGGATGGTGACGAGCTGCAGATTCACGCCCTCGGGTGGCGTCAGGTAGATGTAGACGCCGATCAGCAAACCGGCACAGCCGCCGAGCATGAAACCGATTTGCATGCTGTGCCGAAAGTCCGATTTCTGCAAGTAATTCGCTTCGTGCAGTTTGCCGAGCGACATGCCGCGCTTCGCGAGGAAATGCATATGCCGGTCCTCGATGCGCTCGAGCAGCAGATCGTCGGCGATCCGGATGGCGCTGCCGAGATCCGGCAGCACGAAGTACAGGCGCCTTCTCATGCGATCTCCCTGCCGGCGCTGGATCGCCGATCGCTTTCAATTTTGACGCACTGCGAGCAGAAGTCAAGGACCGCTTGGCAGCGAGCGCCGCGGCCGGAAATCAGCCGATCCGCGACGTTTTTAGCAGGCGCTGCAGATCCTTGATCATCTGTTTCGGATCCGGGTCGCGCGGAAAGCGCATCATCAGATTGCCCAGCGGGTCGACCACGTAGATGTGGTCGGCCAGCGCGCCCGGCGCCGGAAACTGCCCGGCGAGCGACCGTGACGCAGGCCGTTCAATGCGGGTGCCCGAGATCGCCTCCAACAGGTCGTTGCTCGGCGTGGCGGCGTCCGTTACCAGCCACAGGCGCACGACCCTGTACTGGTCCTTGCCCTGCGACTTGCGGACCTGACGCATGAAATAGTGCTTGCGCTCGCAATCGGCATCGCACGCGCCCGAGTCGAACTGCACCAGCACCCACTTGCCCCTCAGCGCCGCGATGGTCGAGTCGTTGAGCGGGCGAGGTGAAAGCAGTTCGCCGTAATTGGACCCCTGCCCCGGCGTCCACCAGGAGTAGGCCAGGTATCCGGCAGCGACGGGCAGCGTGAAAAACGCGCCCAGGACGAGCAGCTTGATGCGGCCGAGACGGCGCGCGCGCGCCGCGTCAGGCGTCTGCCGGTCGGCGTCCATGTCTGAAGCTAAGCACGAAAAAGATGACGATCGAAAGTGCGGCAAGCGCATACCACTGTCCGGCATAAACGCGGTGCTGGTCGAGCAGCGCGTCGCGCGCGGGCCAGTCTTGAATCAAACCCTCGTCACTGACACCGCGTTGTTCGATAAAAAACGGCTGCAAGGCTAGCCCGCTCTCAGCCTCGAACGCGGCGAGATCGATGTTCTGCCGCACCCGGCCGCCGGGCTGCGCGCTCCCGGTCTCGTATGCGCGCGGCGCGCGCGGCACGGCCAGCCCCTGGAGCACGCGCGTCCCGGGGGTCGCACCGATCGCCGGGGGAGCATTCCCCGCCGGTAGCCAGCCGCGCAGCACGAGTACGTAGCGGCCGCCGCCGTCGATTCGCAATGGTGTCACGACGTAATACCCGGTTCGCCCGCGGTAGAGCCGGTTGGCGAGGTAGAGCGAACGTTGAGCGTCGAACTCGCCGTGCGCCTCGACCTTGCGCCAGACATAGTTCTCTGCCGCGACCGGCTGTGCATCCAGCCGGATCGCGGACACGTGCTCGTAGCCTGCAAGCCGCTCGGAGATCTCGCGCTTTTCCTCGGCACGGCCGGATTGCCAGTGACCCAGCGCAATTCCGATCGCGCACAGCGCTGCTGCAACCGGGACCGTCCACCAGGCAAACGCCAGCGGCCCGATCCTCATGCCGCCCGCATGGCTGGAGACGCACGACGACATCGGCTACACTGGCCGGTCACTATCCGCAGCTCCCGGCGCGTGCGCATCGTCGTCTACGTCCTGATCGCCCTGATTCTCGCGAGCCTGGCTTCCGCGCTGGTGTTCGTTTTCCGCGACCGCAGCGGCTCGAAGCGCGCGGTGAAGGCGCTCGCGCTGCGCGTCGCGCTGTCGATCGCGTTGTTCATGTTTCTGATGGCGGGCTTCCACTTCGGCTTCATCCCCGGAAAACTCTAGCCGGAAAACAGCCAGGGTCGCGGGGTTGCGCCGGCGTTACAGCCAGTACACCACGACGAACAGCAGCAGCCAGACCACGTCGACGAAGTGCCAGTACCAGGCCACCGCCTCGAACGCGAAATGGCGGTCGGACTTGAAGTGTCCCGACAGGCAACGGATCAGGATCACCGCCAGCATGATCGTGCCCAAGGTCACATGAAAGCCGTGGAAGCCGGTCAGCATGAAGAAGGTCGTGCCGTACACCCCGGTCGTCAGCTTGAGGTTGAGCTCCGAATAGGCATGCCCGTACTCATAGATCTGCAACCCGAGGAAGGTCGCGCCCAGCACGATGGTGAGGAACAGGAACAGGTTGAGCTTGCCGCGCTGGTTGTTGACCAGACCCCAGTGCGCATAGGTGAGGGTAATGCCGGAACTCAGCAACAGCAGCGTGTTGATCGCCGGGACGCCCCATGCGCCCATCGGCGAGAACTTCTCCTCGAAGTCCGGGCCAGCGGAGGGCCAGTGGCTGGTGAAGCCCGGCCAGAGCAGTTCGTTGTGCAGCAGGCTGGAAAGATCGGGCACCGAGATGACGCGCGCCCAGAACAGGGCGCCAAAAAACCCGAAGAAGAACATCACCTCGGAGAAAATGAACCAGCTCATCCCCCAGCGGAAAGACA
>CAYYQQ010000185.1:0-2773 GCA_964473595.1 uncultured Steroidobacteraceae bacterium
GGATGTGGCGTTCGCGGACAGAGCTCGACCGCGCGCTGGATCCGGACGGGTTAGGTGGGCAGGTCGGAGAAGAGGTCAGCGGGGCCGGTTGGAGGGGGCCGGGGCGGACGGGCGTGGGGGACCTCGGTCGGGAGCCCCAGGTGGGGAGGAGACTGCCGCACCTGTCCTGGCCGGAGCGGTCAGCGACATCGGCGACCCGGCCAAGCTCGAGGCGGTGCTGATCGACGGACAGAAAGTGGATGTCGAGCAATGGAAAGGCAAAGTCGTCATGGTCAACTTCTGGGCCACCTGGTGCGCAGTCTGCCAGACCGAAATGCCGGGCTGGCAGAAGTTTTACGAGGCCAACAGGGACAAGGGCTTCGAGATGATCGCGCTGAGCGTGGATGACGGCGTGGAAGAAGTGCACGCGTTCCTGGCGAAGAAGCCGTATCGCTTCCCGGTGGCGTGGCGCTTCGACAGGCAGGAGGACGACGACTTTCCCACCGTGCGCAGCACGCCGACGACCTACTTCGTCGACAAGCGCGGCAAGGTCGCGCTGAAGCACATCGGAAGAATGTCCGAGGAATTTCTCGCGCAGACTGTAAGTGGCCTGCTGACCCGGTAGGACCGGCTCTCAGCCCGCTGCCGCCGGCCGTGGTCTCAGTAGCCGGCCAGTTCCGCTTTTGAGAAGCGTCTTTTCGGCGTGCTGCCCAGCACGAGTTCCAGCATCGCGTTCATCGTCTTCTCGTCGTTGTCGAAGCCTCCGTGTGAAGTACTCGCCGTCTTTTCCCGGTGCCGATTGGTGAGGTAGGTCGCGATCTTGTTCTGGATCCCGGTCACCGGCAGCTTGTCGAGGAACTTCTGCATCCCCATGATCGGTTCGACCGAGTTGTGCTTCTGGTACGAGTTGGAAACCAGGTAAAGGAGCGACTTGCGATAGATGGCCACCACGTTGTCGTCCTTTTCGGTCCTGTCGTCGAGCAGGAAGTGGTGCAGCTTGCCGACCAGGCCGGCGGCCAGGGCGGTGCGGATGTTCTTGTCGAACAGCTCGTGGGTGCAGGCCGGGGCAAAGAGCATCAGGTTCTCGATCGGCGGACCGGTGAGAGCCGTCCAGCGGTCAAGCAGATGGCCGTGCCAGATCGAACCTGCGCTATGGCCGACCAGGTGCAGTCTTGGACGCTTGGCCGCGGGAAGCTTGCTCAGCAGGCGCGCCAGGTTCGCGAGGGTGTGGGTGCCTGCGCGTTCATCCTGGAACGCGAGATCGGCGTCGGTGCGCATCTCCTTCCACAACGCATAGCCCAACGGGTGGGTGGCCTTCTCGAGCACGGTGTCCCACCAGTCGCTCGCGCCGCCGACACGCTCCTCGACCAGGGGCTGTTTGCCGAACAGCACGTCGCGCAACTCGTCGATCAGACCGGTTTCCCAGATGAAGTGAATCTCGTGCACGCCGTTGTCGCGGAATACTTCGCGCCACTTCCCGACGCGCATGGCCGAATCCTTGATCGAGTTCAGACCGCCATGCGCATAGAGCAGGAGATGCGCAGGCGGGCTCTTGCCGTCCGCGCCGTTGACCGCACGGTCCAGGATGTCCTCGGCCTCTGCTTCTAAGGTGGGGTAATCTCCCTTCGGATCGTACTGGCCATCATCGATGTGCAGGTAGTGATCGCGGATCGTGTGGCGGGCCGGACCGGATGACGACAATCGTGTCCCGCCCGAGGACTGTGTGTACTTCGCGGGACGCAATGACGCATGGGTGTCCAGCGGCCGCGCCAGGCGCGCGACCCAGAGATCCCAGACATTGCGCTCGAAATCGTCGTAGGTCCAAACTGCCACGCCTTTGACACTGCGCTTGCCGATTCGAAAGTTGCCCCAGCGCCTGCCCCAGGAGTTCTGCACCAGGAATCCGTCACCGGTATAACCGACGATCGCGAAAGCGTGTCCGCCGTCCTCGGGCCAGGACGGGTCGTAGGGAATGCGGGACTTGCCCATTTCGTCCCAGCCTTTGTGCGTGGCGGCCGAAGCAAGCACCACGCTGACTTCATTCAAGGCCGCATGCAGGTCGGAGCGGCGTGGCAGCACCCGGTAGTACGCACCGAGCCTGTGGCTGAGCGCGGCGCGCTGTCTCTGCTCCGTAAGGAACCCGGGTTTCTTCGGATCGTAGGGCCACAACTTTTCCGGGCAGACGCCGTTCTTGTGCCAGCCCTTCATTGCGCCCCGGGCGCTGCTCCAGTCGTAGTTGTGCCCCGGCCACTGATCATGCCGTTTCGCCATCTCGAACAGCATTCGCTGGCTGACCCGGACTTTCTCGCTGTTTTCCCAGTTGAGGTAGTTGATCACTGCCGCCAGGCCGAAGCCGGTGCATGCACCCTCGTTCTCCTGGTCGAGGATCTGCAGGTGCTCCCATTTCGGCAGCACCTGATCACGCAATCGAACCAAAGCAGGGCGGTAGACCAGATCCCGGAAATCCATAGAATCGCGGTTCACGTCGCGTTTTTGTGGCATTGTCGGTGTCCTCCCCTGATGGTTGTCGATTGCAGACGGTTCCGCCGGTGCAATGGCGCCGTCATGAAACGAGATATAGGCGAAGGCGGGCAGAAGTGCAAATCTGACAAACTGTGAGGTTTATGACGCTTCGCATTCTGCGTCATGCGTTTATGTTCCCGTCTTGAACGGAAAACTAAACTTGTTCCCCGATCCCTCGGGAAATGCTTGGTAAAGGGAAGGCCGGGCGCGGCATGAGAGTGTAGGCAACATAAAGGCCATTCTCGGACTCCACGATCCCGAGGTCCATTCA
>CAYYQQ010000186.1:0-2249 GCA_964473595.1 uncultured Steroidobacteraceae bacterium
TGATCTGCGAGGCCTACGACCTGATGAAGCGCGGCCTCGGCATGAGCAACGCCGACATGCATCAGGTATTCGCGGACTGGAACACAGGTGAACTCGACAGTTACCTGATCGAAATCACGAGGGACATCCTCGGCTTCCAGAGCAAGGATGGCGAGGCTGTCATCGATCTCATTCTGGACGTCGCCGGCCAGAAGGGCACTGGCAAGTGGACCGTCAGCGCCGCGCTCGACGAGGGAATGCCGCTCACCCTGATCGGCGAGGCCGTGTTCTCGCGCTGCCTGTCGGCGGCCAAGGCGGAGCGCATGGAAGCGTCACGGCACATCGATGCCGATGTGAGCAAGTTCAGCGGTGATGCGAGTCGCCTCGTCGATGACCTGCGTCAGGCGCTGTATGCGTCGAAGATCGTCAGTTATGCGCAGGGCTACCAGTTGCTGCACGCAGCCGCGCGCACTCGCGGCTGGAACCTGAATTTCGGTGGCATCGCCCTGACCTGGCGCGGAGGCTGCATCATCCGGTCAGCGTTCCTCGGCGAGATCAAGAAGACCTTCGACCGCAGTCCCGGGCTGGTCAATCTGTTGCTCGACCCGCACTTCAAGCAGGCGGTCGAAAGCCGGCAGGCCGCCTGGCGACGCGTACTCGTCACGGCAGTGACACTCGGCATTCCCGTGCCGTGCTTCAGTTCGGCGCTCGCCTGGTTCGACGGCTACCGTTCGGCCTGGCTGCCCGCGAATCTGCTGCAGGCGCAACGTGACTATTTCGGTGCGCACGGCTACGAGCGGATCGATCGTCCGCGGGGCGAGTTCTTCCACACCAATTGGACCGGCCGCGGCGGGTCGACGACCTCCCAGTCCTACTCGATCTGACGACGACTGGCGGTGACAGGAGAGCCTGGATGAGAGTGAGCGTTGCGCCAAGCCCGGCGGCCGCGGCAGCGATGGCGGCCGCGACGCTCGCTGCCGAGATCGCGGCGGCGGTGAAATCGTGCGGCGTCTGCTCGATTGCACTGAGTGGCGGCCAGACTCCCTGGCAGATGCTCGAGGCACTGCTGAGTAAGCCCGTTTCCTGGGGTGCACTGCAGGTCTTCCAGGTCGACGAGCGCATCGTGCCTTTCGACGACGAGCGCCGCAACGCGCGACGGATCCGCGAGCTGCTCGTTCGCCCTGGCGTGCTGCCCGCCGCGCAGTTTCATGCGATGCCTGTCGACGGCGCTGAGCTTGCACGCTGTGCCAGCGACTACAGCAAGACACTGGCGCAGTATGCAGGGACGCCGCCGGTGCTCGACGTGGTGCAACTCGGCCTCGGACCGGACGGACACACCGCATCACTGGTGCCTGACGATGCTCTGCTCGACCTGACTGATGCCGAGGTTGGGGTGAGCGGTGTTTATCAGGGTGCGCGGCGGCTCAGTCTGACGTTTGCGGCGCTCAATCGGGCACGGTGCATCCTGTGGCTGGTCACCGGCGGGGCCAAGGCGGCGATGCTGCGCCGCCTCGTGGAGGCCGATGCGACGATCCCCGCCGGGCGGGTGGCACGCGCGCAGGCGACGGTAATCGCCGACGCTGCCGCGGCGGTGATGCTGTCTGACGTCGACCCGCACATTGATTGACCGTGCCCTGTGGTCGCGCAAGTCCGGTGCATTCGCGGCCGATATCCGTGCCCGGGCCGGGCGTGCGGTTCAGGTGGACATGGCGCGATTGCACGCCGCTCAGGAGTGCCGCCGCCCGGTCCGCCTGCGCCGTCCGGTCGCGGCCGGGTCGGCGGAATGATCCGGCGGTGGTGGCAGCGCCGGCAATTCTGTCTGATCCTTCAAGCCGGCCTTGATCAGGCGGCGCAGCTCGGCATCGATGGCCGCATCGGTGTCGAAAGCCGTATACGCCGCGAGGCGCCGGTCCACCTGCTCGCAGGCGCGCTGATAGAGATCCTTCGATCCGGCCGTGGCCCAGTTCTCGCGATTCTCGCGGTCGATGACCGGGTCGGTCAGGTACAACTCCTGCGGCCAGTACTTCAGCGTGTGCGGTGCGGTGATCAGGTGGAGGTTCTGCCGGAGGTAGCTCACGAGATCGGCAGACGGCAGGTCCTCGAGCACGCGAATCTCGCGCACGAAATGTAAACACTGACCGCAGACTTCGTTATCGAACACCAGCTTCGGCAGGCTGAAGGTCAGCACGAAGTCGAGCATGCCGGGACCGGACACCGAGTTGACGCCGGCGAGCGCAGCCAGCATGGCGCTGGTCATGGTTTCGGCGCCC
>CAYYQQ010000186.1:2259-2740 GCA_964473595.1 uncultured Steroidobacteraceae bacterium
TGCGCATCGAGGAACTTGCCGTCGCTGAGCGCCATGTAGGCCTGGGTCGGCAGGCCAAGGGACTTGGCGATCGCGACATAGCCGACGTTCAGGTGCTGCGCCTCGATGGCAGCCATCGGCGCGCTGGCCGCCTTCATGTGGAATGTCGCGGGCGCACCGCCAAACAGCACCGGCGCCCCGGGCTTTACGATCTGCGCCATCGTGATGCCGGTCAGCACGTCCACGCAGTGAAAAACGAGGGCGCCGACCAGTGTCACCGGCGCGATCAACCCCATCAACGTGACCGGGACGATCTCGATCGGGATGCCGGCTTCGGCGCAATCGAGCAGGTTCTGGCAGGAATCCTCGCCAAAACGGAAGTTGCCAGTGGCAGTGACGGTGAAGATCGACATCGGCCTGGCGATCAGTTCGGCGCGGTCGCGACGGAAGAGCTGCATCATTTCGGCCATGCGTGGAACGCCGTGTTCACCGAATGCGCCCG
>CAYYQQ010000187.1:0-2727 GCA_964473595.1 uncultured Steroidobacteraceae bacterium
CTCGTCGACATAGAGGTCCATCGACAGGCGGCAGATCACGTCGTCGAGGTCGCGGTGCTCGATGCGCAGTTCGCGCAAGCGGTGCATCCGCTCGAATAACTTGGTGTTGACCTTGTCGTCGTCCGTCATGCCGGCTCGGCGTCGGTCTCGAATACCGGGAACGGCGGCCCCGACCAAACCGGTCGGACCGACCCCGGAAGCTTAGCCAAACGTCCTGGCGGATTCCACGGAATCGCCGGGTCGTGGAAATCGGAACCTACCGAGCCCGCAAGGCCGCAGCGGACGGCGAGCGAAATGGCCTGGTCGGCGTTCTTGATTCCACCGCCTCCGGTGATGACCTCGATCCCCCGGCCGCCGGCGCTGACGAACTCGGCGCAAAGTTCGCGCCGCGCTCCCCCCGACAGCGGATAGCGCATCGGATGTGCAATCACGGCGCTGCCGCCGGCCGCCGCGACCCAGCCGGTCGCTTCTGCGAGTGACGGCCATTTTGTGGCGAAATAACCGGGGCGGCCGCGCGCCAGCCAGCGATCGAACGCGGTTGCGACATCCTTGGCTGCGCCGAGCGCCACCAGCGCGCGGGCGAAGTGCATGCGGGTCGGTAGTCGGCCCGCGGCGCGCACCATTTCAAGTGCAGTGACTCCGGGGGCGCCGGCTGCTGTGAGACGGGCGGCTATCTGCTCGGCGCGCTCCAACCTCTGCGCCTGCAGCAGGCGCAAACCGCGCATGAGTGGCGCGGCCAGCGGGTCGAATGCGAGGCCCAGCACGTGCAAGCCGTGGCCTCTCCAGTCGACCGACAATTCGACACCGGTAACCAGGGTGACACCGAGGCGTTTCGCGGCCGCAGCAGCTTCATCGAGGCCGGCGATCGTGTCGTGGTCGGTCAATGCCATGAACCTGACACCGCAGCCGGCGGCGTGGGCAACCAGCGCGGCCGGTTCGAGCACGCCATCGGAGGCGGAGGAGTGTAAGTGCAGATCCACGGGCGACTGCGGATTCATACAGGCCTCGGCCCCAGACCGACCGTGTCGATCGAGTCTCCGGTGACCACGACAAAGCCACGGCGCCGGCTAAAGCCATCCTCCGTGTACTCAAAGACATAAGTGCGCTGCCAGGCGAGCGGTGCGTTGGAATCCCGGACCAGTTTCAGGCGGTGTATCGATACGGTGCCATCGAGCATCTGGACCTGGGCGCTTGCGCAGGTATCCATCGCCACGCGATTCGCAAGCTCTCGAGCAGCGAGGCTTGAATGCCAGAACGCACCGAGTATTGCGAGCAGCACGGTGGCGAGCAGGAGCTCCCAGCTCATCGCAGCAGCGCCAGCCAATCCGTGCCTGGGTCCGCATAGGCGATGAAGTGCGGATTCAGGACTTCGTCGCCTTTGTTGTAGGAGAGCGGCTGGCCGTCCAGTCGCATTACGTGGGCGCCGGCCTGCTCGGCAACGCATTGGCCAGCGGCCGTATCCCACTCGCAGGTCGGACCCAGTCTGGGATACACGTCGGCCAGGCCTTCGGCGACCAGGCACATCTTGAGCGAGCTGCCAACCTCGACAAATTCGTGCGGCCCGACCCGCGCCAGAAAGCTGTCGAGCGAACTGCCACGATGCGAACGGCTGCCGACCACGCGTACCGGCCCCGGACCGCGCGCCGCGACACGGATCGGCCGGCCCGCAGTGGCGGCATCGGAACGGAACGCGCCGATTCCCTCGCAGGCGTAATAGTCGCGCTCGAGAACCGGCGCGTGCACGACGCCGAGCACCGGGCGGTGATCATGAACAAGCGCAATATTGACCGTGAATTCTCCGTTGCGCTGCACGAATTCCTTGGTGCCGTCCAGCGGGTCCACGACCCACAACCAGTCCCAGGCCGCGCGTTTCGAATAAGGCGCCTTGGCCGATTCCTCCGACAGGACGGGGATCTCGGGTGCGAGCCGGCGCAGCCCGGCCAGAATCAGCCGTTCCGACTGCAGATCGGCTTCAGTCAGCGGCGAGCGGTCGTCCTTCTCCGTGACGGTGAATGATGACGCGTACACGCCAAGTATCGCGCGCCCCGCTTCGCGGGCAAGCGTGGTTACGTCGGGCAGCAGCCGGTGCAGGTCGGGGATCATTGCGTCTCCGGAAAGGCGCGCGTTATATCATAGGCCCGTGAAGAGTACTGCCGTGGTCCCTGACTGGCCGTCCATCGATACCGTATTGCTGGACCTGGACGGCACGCTGCTCGATCTCGGCTTCGACATCCACTTCTGGCAGGAATGGGTTCCGCGCCACTACGCACAAAGCCGGCGCCTGCCGATCGACGAGGCGCGCCGGGTCATGAAGCCGATCTTCGAGGCGACCCATGGCACGCTCGACTGGTACTGCATCGATTACTGGAGTCGGGCGCTTTCGCTCGATATCGCGGCGCTCAAGCGCGCGGCGCGTCACCAGATCGCCTGGCTGCCGAAAGCGCGGGAATTCCTCGCCGGGCTGCGCGCCGCCGGGCGGCGGGTCGTGCTGGTGACCAACGCTCATCCGGAGACACTTGCTATCAAGGATGCCCATCTCGGAGTTCGCCGCGAGTTCCACGCGGTCTATTCCTCGCACGAATTGGGCGAGGCCAAGGAAAGCGCCGCATTCTGGCCGCGACTTGCCGCGCAGGAGCCCTTCGATGCGCGCCGCACGCTGTATGTGGATGACAGCCTGCCCGTGCTGCGTGCAGCACGGGCGCACGGCATTGAATGGCTCTATGCGAT
>CAYYQQ010000188.1:0-2699 GCA_964473595.1 uncultured Steroidobacteraceae bacterium
CGATCGCGCCCGCGCGGCGGCGGCAGATGTTGATTCGTTTCGCGCGGGCGAGCGCGGATCGCCTGCGCCGTCTGATCGATCCGGAGTCTTGACCCGCATTCACCGGATGACGCTCTGATTTGCGCAACGCTCACGCCGATTCAGATATAAGCATCAGCACCTTATCCTGGATCGAGCGAGGCGATCACGGCGCACCCAGCGGATGAATCGGAATCCGACGCTCCTCGGCTCAATTTCGACCGGCGCCTCAAGTCCGCTGAATGGCATCGTGCTCGACATGGACTCGAGTGTGAGCGAGACCTATGGCGACCAGGAAGGCACCGCCTACAACGGCCACTTCGCCTGCACCTGTTATCATCCTCTGTTTGTGTTCAACCCGTTCGGCGATCTGGAACGCTGTGCGTTGCGCTTAGGCAATGTCCATTCAGCGCACGGTTGGAAGGAAGTGCTGGAACCAGTCGTGGCCCGTTATCGGGGCAAGTTCAAGCGCCGTTACTTTCGCGCCGATGCGGCCATTGCAAATCCTGAGGTCTACGAGTTCCTGGAGGCCGAACACTACAAGTACGCGATCCGGCTGCCTGCCAATCAGGTTCTACAACAGAGGATCGGATATCTGCTCAAGCGCCCTGTTGGTCGTCCTACGAGCGAGGTTCGACGGTACTACGCCAACTTCAGCTATCAGGCGAAAGTTGGAAGACACCGCGCCGCGTGGTGGCCAAGGTCGAGTGGCACTCTGGCGAGCTATATCCCCGCGTTGGCTTCATCGTCACCAACCTGTCGCGACCGGCCGAGCGGGTCGTCGCCTTCTACAACAAGCGCGGGACGTGCGAGCAATGGATCAAAGAGGGCAAGGGCGCGATCAAGTGGACGCGGCTGTCATGCTGCTCGTTCGCCGCCAACGCAGTGCGTCTGCAGTTGCATGCGCTGGCCTACGATCTCTCCAGCTTCATGCGGACACTGGCTCTGCCGGAGGCGATCAAGCAGTGGTCGCTGACCTGCCTGCGGGAAAAACTCGTGAAAATCGGCGCCAAGGTCGTGCGCCATGGTCGCTACGTCATCTTCCAGATGGCCGAGGTCGCGGTGCCGAAGGAATTGTTCCAGGAAATCTTGCGGCTGATCGCGGAACTACGGCCACAGCCACCACCAGCGCCTGCGTGAGACGCCCGATGGTCATGCGTTCAAGAGAAACCGATGGGAGGAGTGCGTCCAAATGCCAAGGAAAATGGCCAGATCAGCCCCCGACCACCGTTCGGGCTGCCCGAGGTGACGAAAGCCGTCCGAATCTCGCCTCTGTCTTGCAGGAAGGCCGGAAAAACGTGAGTATTCACGCCAGTTGGGGGGTCATTTGGGGAATCCCGGTTAAGATGGCGGCCACGCAAATATTTAGGCGCAGGAGAACATACATGTTTGGTGCTCGGTACATCCTCGTCATCACACGCGCTGTTCTGACGTTCAGCCTCATTGTCGTGAGTCTTGTCGCGTCGCCGGTAGGCTACGCGCAGACGCCAACGGACGGGCAAGGGAAAGTCAAGGTTGAATGGTTGGGCCATCAATTCTACCGTCTGACCTCGCCCAAAGGCGTGGTCGTGATCACCAGCCCTTGGCTCTCCAACCCGGATGGGCCCGTTCCGCTGGACGAACTGGCTCGGACTGATTTCATCCTCGTACCAAACGCTCACAACGACGACATGGGAAATCCGATCGAAATCGCCGCGTTGTCCGGCGCAACAGTCCTTGCTCCCGCTCCGCTGGGACGTTGGCTCATCGAAAAAGGACTCAAGCAGGAGCAGTTCCGGCGGGCTGGAATTGGCGACCGGTTCGTCTTGAAAGGCATTACGTTCAAAATCGGTCCGAGCGCCCACGACAACACCCTTGCGACGGGTGCCGACGGTGGCCCTGCCGCGTCGTTCTTCATCACATTCGAGAATGGTTTCACCGTCTTCTTCAACGGACACTCGACGCTTATCGGAGACCTCTCGCTCTACGCCTCGGTCTACCAGCCCAATCTGGCAATTCTCGGCCTCGCCCAGGACCCGCCCGAGTTCGCCCAAGTTGCACGCCTTATGACCACAAATAATCCGAAGGTGCGCACCGTTATCCCGAGCCATATGCGTCCCGGAGCGCCGATCCTAACCGAAGGGAAGCGAGAGTTGGACCGCCTGGGCATCGGCGGGTTGATGTTCGTGCCCGATTTGAAAACCATATATGAGTATTAGTGGCTGATAAGGCCTACTTCAACCAGCTGCTACAAATCGCAGCGGCTTGAACCCGGGAGACGCTCCACCGAGCAAAGCGGAAAGTCTGTTCAGACAAACCGAGCCAGCTCTCTACCTGACAGCGGGAACCGCGCCTCACCGCCTATGACGACCAACTATTGGAAGAGGCAGCCGTTTAGCCCTGCAAAGGATAAAGGGCTGCGATTTCCATCGCGGCCCTTTCTCGTTCAATCCCTGGTCTACTTGAGCCGGAATTAGTTACCCGTCCGCAAAGTAACTTGCGCGATACCGACAGCAACATTGATGCCGACGCTGCCCTGCACACTGACCGGCTGCAAGGCAATCTGGTTATTGCCGCCTTGAGCGTTTCAGCCGGCGATTTTCTTGATCGTTCCCGACGTGCTGTGGCCGGGCGCGAGTTCCGCCAACAGCACGCGACCGCCCCACTTTTGCACCAGATCGGCGCCGACCACCGTATCGAGC
>CAYYQQ010000189.1:0-2650 GCA_964473595.1 uncultured Steroidobacteraceae bacterium
GAAGGGCCATTGTCCCAAAGTATCAACTGGACCGAAAATCGACCCGCAGGTCAGAGCGGGCTCAACGTCGACTTCGTGAAGACCTTCACTAGCTCGCCGCTTAACTTCGCCTTCGGTGGCGAACTGAGGAACGAGACTTACAAGATTGCCGCAGGTGACCAGGCCTCCTACGAGGCCGGACCGGGCTTCATCTTCGGCGTCGGATCGGACGGCTTCCAGGGATTCCCGCCGGAATCCGAGGGTACTTTCAAGAGCGACAGCTACGCCGGCTACGTTGACCTCGAGACCGACCTTACGGATCAGTTGTCCGGCGGCGTCGCTGTTCGTTACGAAAACTTCGACAAATTCGGCGACACCACCGACGGGAAGCTATCGGCGCGGTTTGCGTTTACCGACAGCTTTGCTATTCGCGCGACGGCCAGTACGGGCTTCCGCGCACCGACCCCGGGCCAGGTCAACACGCTCAATGTCACGACCACGGCGAATTCCAGTGGCGCGTTGATTCCCAACGGCACCTATCCGGTGTCGAGCGATATCGCGCTGGCGCTCGGTGCGGTTCCGCTGAAACCGGAGCAATCCGAGAGCTACACCCTGGGCTTCGTATGGTCGGCTAGCGACAGGACGAGTCTCACCGTCGATTATTACCATATCAATATCGATGACCGCCTGACGTTGTTCCAAAACGCCATCGGTCCGGACCAGATTTTGCAGTTGATTGCTGCAGGCATCGACCCAGTGCGGGCGAATCTGCTAAACAAAAGTAACGCCAATTTCTTTGTGAACGGCTTCGATTCGGAGGTCGAGGGCATCGACCTTGCCATCAGCAGCAGCTTCGACGTGGCCGGTGGCGATTTGCTGGTCGACCTGCGCTACAACTACAACGATCAGAAAGTTTCGAATGTTACCCCTGGCACGATCAGCGTATCCAACGTGTACGATCTGGAGAATACGATCCCCAATGACAGAGCGATGCTGACCTTTGATTACTCAACGGAAGGTATGTTCTCAGGCGTGCTGCGCTTCAACTACTACGGAGACTGGAGCAATACGGGCGGTTTGTTCAGCAAGGTGGCTGACGCCTCTGACGCGCATAGCTACGGCTCGAAGGTCCTGACTGACCTGGAAGCGCGCTTTACCTTTGGCGAGCGCTACATGGTCACCATCGGCGGCGAGAATATTTTGGATGAGAAGGCCGACGCCGAAGGGGATCCGACCCTGCAATTCTTTGGCGTCCGGCAGTCCCTGACCTCGCCCTTCGGCGTCAACGGGGCCTTCTGGTACGCAAGGGCTTCTTTCGACTTCTAGCGATATCTCGATATATCAGTTGATGAAGGGGCCGATAGTAATCGGCCCCTTTTTTTCGCCCCGCGCAAGCCACCGGGGCGTCATTTGTCATATTTTTGCGCCGCCCGTCACGCTCGCTTTTCGCCCAGTTTGTCACTGTCGCGCCGATCGGCTGCCGATTGAGGAATGCAGGCCCTCGCCGATGCCTTGACTGACACCATGAATATCGCGATTTCCACTGTCGGTACCAGCAGCTACTCGGATTGCCTCGAGGCAATCCGCAACCG
This sequence comes from uncultured Steroidobacteraceae bacterium, assembly GCA_964473595.1. GTDB lineage: Bacteria > Pseudomonadota > Gammaproteobacteria > Steroidobacterales > Steroidobacteraceae > SCUD01. The sequence goes on from CAYYQQ010000189.1 coordinate 1,572, forward strand.
CATCGCTGCGCGCGAAAGCAAGCTCTACGGTGTCGCGGTCCTGGTGGTTCATGTGCACCAGCTCGAGCACCTGTATGCAAGCGCCGGTCATGTGAATGCCGGCCGCATGCTGGACGAATTGCGCAACCGCCTGGCGCAGGTACTGCGCCCGGGGGATTACTTCACGCGGCTCAGCGATCGCAAGTTCGCCTTCGTGCTGTCGAACCAGCGCAACCAGGGGCACGCGATCCTCGCCGCCAACAAGATCCTGGGTGCCGGCGCCGAACCGCTCGCGGCCGGCGGCCAGCGGTCGACGGTCCGGCTGTCGGTCGGCATCGGCATGTTCCCGACCCATGGACGTACGCCGGAGGCGCTGATGCAATGCAGCGAGATCGCGCTGCTCGAGGCCTGGAAGACATCGCAGCCGGTCACCGTCTACACGGTGCGCAAGGCGGACGAACTGGTCGCCGGCTGGGATCTCGATGCGCAGCTCGCGAATGCTCTTGAGCACGGCGACTTGATCCTGAACTACCAGCCAAAGCTGTCGTTGCCGGATCTTCGCATCGTCGGCGCCGAGGCGCTGATGCGCTGGAACCGGCCGGAGGCTGGCAATGTGCCGCCGGAGATTTTCATCGATGTCGCCGAGATGACGGGCCAGATCGACCCGTTGACGCAATTCGCCTTCCATCGTGCGTTGCGCCAGCTTGCCGAATGGCCGGAATCGCTCGGGCGCCTGTGCGTCGCCGTCAATGTCACGCCGTCGCTGGTCTGCAAACCGGAACTCGTGGACATGATCCGGGGCGCCGCGGGCCTCTGCTCCGTGGACCTGTCGCGGCTGACCGTGGAGGTCACCGAGAATGCGCTGATGATCGACCGGCAACGCAGCCATCGCGTGCTGACCGAACTGCGCGAACTGGGCGTGCGGATCTCCATCGACGACTTCGGTACCGGGTATACCTGCCTGTCCTACCTGAAGGAAATCCCGGCGGACGAACTGAAGGTCGACAAGTCCTTCGTGATGAACATGCTCTCCAACAAGGCGGATCGCAAGATCGTCGAGCAGACCATCGCCCTCGGGCATTCCTTCGACCTGGCGGTCG
>CAYYQQ010000190.1:0-2608 GCA_964473595.1 uncultured Steroidobacteraceae bacterium
CCTACATTGGCGACATAGATAATGTCGCGATCGACGGCCTTGATCGCGCGGCCGATAGCCATGGCATAATCCGCATTCTCCGCCGCCATGTTGTTGAGGGCGCCGTGCGGCTTCAGGTGCGTGACCCTCTCGCCAACATAAGCCGCCATCGCCTGGAGTGCACCGATCTGATAGGCGATGAGGTATTCGAGGTGCTCCGGCTGCATGTCGATGCGGCGGCGCCCGAAACCCCAGAGGTCGTTGAAACCCGGATGTGCGCCAATGCTCACGCCCTCCTCCTTTGCGCGCTGTACGACGTGACGCATAGTTAGCGGGTCACCCGCGTGAAAGCCGCAGGCGATGCTCGCCGAGCGAATGATCTTGAGAATGGCGTCGTCGTCTCCGATTTTAAAGGCGCCAAACCCCTCGCCCATGTCCGCATTCATGTTTACCGATATCGTCATCATCCGCCTTTCATTCTCGAATTGACCGGCCTGCGCCAGACTCCCCCAGCGGGAATGGCAGGCAAGCGCCGGCGCGCGATCCGGCAAAACGACGCCCGCAGGCGCCCCCCAAAAGTATATGATACTAAGAATAGAACGACAATATGACCATTATGGTATCACGCGATTGCCCCTTGCCGGAATGCGGCCGCCCGCAAGATCAACGGCGACGGAAGTGGCAGGGCGCCGGCACCCCAGCGCATGCACTGCGATGATAAGATGTTCTTTTTCGGTTTGATTGGCGCGGTTGAGTAATCGCAGCGTGAACGTGCGGTTTCTTCCCTCCGGCGACACCGCGGTGATTGTCGAGTTCGGCGACCAGATCGATCGCGTCTTGAGCGACCGCGTTCTGCGCTTAAGTACGCTAGTGCGTGCAGCAAACCTGCCAAGCGTCGTCGAGACGGTACCGACGTTCCGCTCGCTAATGATTCGTTACGATCCACTGGCCACTGATAGCGCGAGTCTGATCGCCGCCATCGAAAATCTGCTTGAAAGCAGCCGCGGCGAAACGAAGCAGGTAAAGCTGTGGCGGATTCCGGCCTGCTATGCGATCAGCCATGCGCCCGACCTCGCAGAAGTGGCGCAACGGACTGGCCTCGGCACAGAGGAGGTCGTCCGCCTCCATGGCAGTACGCGCTTTCACATTTACATGATCGGCTTCGTGCCAGGGTACCCTTACATGGGTGATCTTCCGGAGCCCCTGGTCCTGCCGCGGCGGGCCGATCCGCGTATCCGCGTACCACCTGGATCGATCGCAATTGCTGCCAACATGACCTCCATCTATCCGCTTGAGAGCCCAGGCGGATGGCATCTGATTGGTGCGACACCGATTCGCTTGTTCGATCTGCGCTGGCCTCGACCGGCCTTGCTCAGCCCCGGCGATGCGGTTCGATTCGAGCCGATCACCGTCCGCGAGTTCGATGTTATTCGTGCTGCGGTCGCAGCCGATACCTACCAAGTTCCCTGCGAAACGATTGTTGCATGATGCAGGCGCTTGAGGTAATCGTACCCGGTCTTCAAACGACCGTTCAAGACTTGGGGCGGATCGGTTATCAGGACGTCGGCGTGCCGGCTTCCGGCCCGCTCGATCGCATCAGCCTCCGCCTCGCGAATGCACTCGTCGGCAATCCGCCGGGCATACCGGCGCTTGAAATGCTTCTGCATGGGCCGACTTTGAAGGTTCTGGCTGACTCCGTGCGCCTCGCGCTCGTCGGCTGCGATGCGAGTATCGAAATCCGTTCTGGCAATGCAAGGATCGTTCCGGCCGGCCAAAGCGTGAGACTCACGCGCGGCGAGGTTTTTCGGATCGGGGCTTTTGGTGATTCCGTCTGCGCTTATCTCGCGATCGAGGGCGGTCCCGACATTGCGCCAATTCTCGGCAGCGCTTCGACTTATGTGCGCGGCGCCATTGGCGGTTTTCAGGGGCGCCGCCTTCAAAAGAGCGACATCGTGCATCTTAAACTCGCCGCGGCGGATGTTCGCAGCGAGTGTACGCTACCTCGTCCTTTCGACCTCGCTCTTGACGCACCGGTCCGCGTGGTGCTTGGTCCACAAGAAGATCACTTCACAGACGACGCCGTGAAGACCTTTTTGTCGTCGGACTACACCGTGTCACATCAGGCCGACCGTATGGGCTTTCGTCTCGAAGGACCATTGGTTGCGCATGCCAAAGGCTATAACATCGTCTCCGACGGCATCGTGCCGGGAGCAATCCAGGTTCCGGGCTCGGGCCGTCCGATCATTCTGATGGTCGACAACCAGACGACGGGGGGATATCCCAAGATCGCGACAGTCATCTCCGCCGACATACCCGTCGTCGGACGCCGCAGGCCCGGTCGGTCGATCCGCTTCACCGCCGTCGACGTGCATGAGGCCGAAGGGCTGCGCCGGGAACAGGAGGCGGTGATCCTGGACGAGCTCAGCAGCCTGCGCGTCGTCGATCCCGTTGACCCGGGCTCTTCAGGGCCGGCCTGACACGTCATCGCGTAGTTTTGCAGATAGAATAGCGGACATGTCAAAACTGAAGACGATGTACGCACGGAGTCGGGTTCCCCTGTACATCCAGGTGGCATCGGCGCTGCGGCAGCGGATCGAAACCGGACAGTGGCAACCCGGGCAGAAGATCT
>CAYYQQ010000191.1:0-2544 GCA_964473595.1 uncultured Steroidobacteraceae bacterium
AATGATCGCATCGGCAAAGAGCAGCGCGCGGCTCGCTGGCCTCAAGAAGCTTCTCACTCATATCACGACGCGCTTCCTACCCGATGTCGGCTTCGAACTGTGGGACGGCTCGATCATTCCGAGCAACCTGCCATCGGATGCGCCGATCCTCGCCATCGCCGATGAGGGCGCGATTGCGGCGCTGGTGCGCCGTCCGAACATGCATACCTTCCTCAATCTCTGGGTGACGGCGCGCATCGACCTGCGCAGAGGTACGATCTTTGATCTGGTGTCGCGCCGACCAAAGGGGCGGACGCGGGAATTGGTCAAACAGTTCGACAAACGTTTGGCGCTGGCGACAGCTGCGAAGTTCCTGTTCGTGCCGCGCGGCGGGCCGTGGCCGCTTGACAAAATGCAAGGTGACACGGCGCTGGCGGACGGCAGCGAAGCGGCCAACAAGAACAACGTCCATTACCACTATGACCTCTCCAACGCATACTATGAGCTCTTTCTCGATCCGGAAATGGTCTACACTTGCGCCTATTTCCGAGACTGGAACAACGACCTTGCCACCGCGCAGCGCGACAAGCTCGACATCGTCTGTCGCAAGCTGCGCCTGCAGCCGGGCGAGCGATTGCTCGATATTGGCTGCGGCTGGGGCGCGCTCATCTGTCACGCCGCCAAGCACTACGGCGTTCACGCTCATGGCGTGACGTTGGCGGCGGAGCAATTCGAATACGCAAAGAAGAAAGTCGCGCGGCTGGGGCTCGAAGACAAGGTCACGCTCGAGTTGCGCGACTATTCGCTGGTCGAGGGTAGTTTCGACAAGATCTCCTCGATCGAAATGTTCGAGCAGGTCGGCATCGCCAATTACCCGACTTATTTCCAGACCGTCAATCGTCTCTTGAAGCCGGGAGGGCTTTACCTGCATCAAGTGATTGCACTGCGCGCGAAGGAATACGAACGCATCCGGCGGCGGAAAACCCCGGCGATGAAGTGGATCATTCGCTATATCTTTCCCGGAGGCATGCTCGATCATCTTTCCATGTCGATTGCCAACCTGGAACTTTACGGTTTCGAGGTGCACGATGTTGAAACGTTGCGCGAGCATTATGCACGCACCACCCGACTCTGGTTCGATCGCCTGACCGCGAACCGCGCGGAAGCGGAGCGCGAGGTTGGCAGCGTCAAGACCCGGCTATGGCTGGCCTGGCTCGCCGGCTCCTCGATCGGCTTCACGCGAGGCAGCTTGGGGGTTTTCCAGACGCTTGCCTCAAAGCGCGTGCGGGGAGCGTCGGGCCTGCCTCCGACTCGCGACGGGCTCTACCGCTGACCGCGGTTCCGGCACCACCGGGACACCTCCGCCTTGACGGCGATAAATCCTGACATTTGTGGAACTGGTTGTGGCAAATCGACTACACCCGCGGGGAAAAATCTTTCAGTATCGTCGTTTATCCACGATCCGCATTGTCAATGTCGCCAGGCCGCATTCTGATGTCCCGCGGATGCGTCATCTGGTGAATATGGATTGATAACGCATGTAGCTCGGAGAGCTGCGTCATGCGAATTCTATGTTTCATTGCCGTGTTGTTTGCCGGCACTTTCAGCGCCCATGCGCAGTCGGTGAAACAGGATCGCATCGAAGCGATCACGCTTGGAATTTCTCAAAACGCCAAGTCGAGAACGATCGGCGGCCGCGACGTCGCGGCGGGCGCGATGGCCCAGGCGGCGATTGTCAAACGCATCGAGACAACGACGGTGCCCGAGCGAGACGGCATTGAGTTCGCCGTGCAGCTTCTGCCCGAACCATTCAGGCTTTCAAACACACAGCTCGAAACCGTCAGCTGGGCAGAGATCAGAGGATGGGCCACGGATGATCATGCCGCCGCCTTCGCAACCTTTATCAAGAGTTGCGAGACCATGGTTCGCGGCACGCCGCCCCGTCACGCGGGCCAGCCGTTTTATGCCGCGGCGCAATCCGCGTGCCGCCGCGCGCTGAAGACGCCCCCGCGCGACGCCGTTGCGGCAAAAATCTTCTTCGAGCGAAATTTTCGTCCCATGCGAATTGCGCCGCCTGGCGAGAGCAATGGATTTCTCACCGGCTATTACGAACCGATCATCGAGGGCTCGCGTGTCCGCAACGCCGAATTCAATGTGCCGCTCTACCGCACGCCATCCGATCTCACCAAACCATACCACGATCGCGCCGCGATCGAGAACGGTGCGCTTGCCGGTCGCAGGCTTGAAATCTGCTGGCTCAAGGATCCGACCGATTTGTTCTTTGCGCAGATTCAGGGATCGGCACGCGTCAAGCTCGAAGACGGCAAGGTGTTGCGCCTCTAGCATCGCTTCATCCGCGCTGTAGCGTGGGGGAGGGAAGGTCGGCGCGCCCGAGAATGCCGTTTATGTCGCCTACACTCGTTGGTAGCCAGCCTGCCTTTCGATCACTTCAGCCACAAGCCGCTGCGGGAGATCGTCAATCGGGTTACCGAGCGTCTGTATCAACTCACCCCGGAGCTTTCCGGCCGGTTGGGTCTGGTTAAGTTTGAGGTGCGTGAGAAGATT
>CAYYQQ010000192.1:0-2504 GCA_964473595.1 uncultured Steroidobacteraceae bacterium
AATCGCGGCTTCGTGGATTTTTCACAAGTGAAGCACCTGGTGCTCGACGAAGCCGACCGCATGCTCGACATGGGTTTCATCCACGACATCCGGCGCATCATCAAACTGCTGCCGGCGCAACGCCAGAATCTGATGTTCTCCGCAACCTACACGCCGGACATCCGCGTTCTCGCATCGCGGATCCTCAAGAATCCGGTCCAGGTCGAAGTGACGCCGCCAAACAGCACCGTGGATCGCGTCGTGCAGCGCGCGTTTCGCGTTTCCAAGGACGACAAGCGGCACCTGCTGGTGCACCTGTTCCAGAACGGAGCCAATGGCGAAGGCCGCTGGCACCAGGCGCTGGTATTCACCCGCACCAAGCACGGCGCGAATCGCCTGTCCCAGCAACTCGAGCGGGCCGGCATCCGCTCCGCTGCGATTCACGGCAACAAGAGCCAGGCCGCGCGCACGCGCGCGCTCGCCGACTTCAAGGCCGGCAAGCTCACGGCGCTGGTTGCGACCGAAGTCGCCTCACGCGGGCTGGATATCCGGGAACTGCCGCAGGTCGTGAACTACGACATGCCGCATGTCCCCGAGGACTACGTGCATCGCATCGGCCGCACGGCGCGCGCGGGCAACGACGGTCACGCGGTGTCGCTGGTGTCCGAGGACGAGACGTCCTTGCTCAGGGACATCGAGCGGACCATGCGCCAGGCCGTGCCATTCGCACCGACGCCCGCATTCGCACGCACCGTCCATGCAGAGCCGGTGCAACGCATCGAACACGCATCGCCTGCCCGGCGCGCTGCAAAGCCAACGCGACACTTCCGGCCGCGTCGCGCAAGCTAAGTCCGGCGCTCGATCCGCTCGATCAATTGCGGCCGCGAAGGCGGCGCGTCGCCAATCGCATGAGCACGCTCAACTTCGCGTACCGCCTGCCGCGCGCGAGCGCACGCAGATCGCCGGCGCGTCGGTCATGCAACTGCCGCACGCAGTTCCGCGAGCAGCACGCTCGCGCCAATGCGGAATCGCGCGGGCGTCGCCCATCCGGCGCCGAGGATCTCGTCAGCAAGCGCAAGGTAGCGGCCTGCGTCGATCAAGGTCCGCACACCGCCTGCGGCCTTGAAGCCGGCCCTTCCGCCGCGTTCGTGGATGCATTCGAGCATCGTGCGCGCGGCCGCGGGCGTCGCGCCGATTTTCACCTTGCCGGTCGAGGTCTTGATGAAATCCGCCCCCGCCCCCAGCGCCGCAAACGAGACCTCGCGGATCAGCAGCGGATCGCCAAGTTCGCCCGTCTCAAGTATCGCCTTCAGGATTTTGCTGCCGCAGATCGACTTGCATTCCTGCAGCATCAGCGCTCCACCCTCGCGGTCGCCGCCGAGATGGGCGCGCCACGGAAACACGATGTCGATCTCGTCCGCGCCGGCGGCGAGCGCCCTCCGCGTCTCCCGCAATGCGCGGGAGATGTCATTGCTGCCGTCCGGAAAATTCACGACGGTCGCAACTGCTACATCAGTCGCTCGCTGAGAATCCAGAACCCTGCGCGAAGTTTCGACGTGCTCGGGGTAAACGCAGACAGCGGCCGGGTGCCCGCCATCCACCGCGGCCATGCACAGACTGATGATCGCCTCGGGCGTGTCGTCCTCGCCGAGGCTCGTGAGGTCGAGAGCTGCAAGGATGCGTGTAGCGGCGATCAGCGGATAATGGGTGTCCGTCATTCCTCGCCGATCTTACTGCGACGCTCCATCAGATAGTGCGTGAAGCTTCCGGCCAGCATGGCCGGCACGAAAATCATCGCGTCGCGCAGACCACCGGCGAGCCCGACGAGCGCGGGACCGGGGCAGAAACCGACGAGTCCCCAGCCAACGCCGAATATCGCAGTACCAAGCAATAACTGGCGATCGACGGCTGTTGCGGCAGGCAATTTGAAGCCAGCCGCGAGGACGGGCTGCGGCAATCGCAGCACCAGGCGAAACGCGATCGCGGTGACCGCGACCGCGCCGGCCAGCACGAATGCCAGCTGCGGATTGAAGTCACCGTACAAGTCGAGAAATCCCAGCACGACAAGACGGTCGGTCATCCCCGAGATCGCAAGTCCGACGCCAAACAATGCGCCGGAAGCGAGCGCCGCGATTACGCTCCTGTTCATGGCAGTGTTACGGTCACGTGACGCATCAGGAATACCGTGGCGATCGCAGTCAGCATGAAGGTCAGCACCGCCGCGAGCGATCGCCACGACAGCCGCCCGAGTCCGCAGACTCCGTGTCCGCTGGTGCAGCCGTTGCCCATGCGCGTGCCAAAGCCGACCAGCAGCCCGGCCAGCAGCAGGAGCGACGTCGAGCCGGTTTGCGGGCGAGAGGGTGCGTATGGCAGGAATTGCATCGCGATCCCTCCCGCCAGCATCAGGCCGAGCAGGAAAGCCGCGCGCCAGGCGCGATCGGATCGCGGCGCGGTACCGAGACCATTCACGATTCCGCTGATGCCGGCGATGCGGCCGATGGACCACAACAGCAGCGTCGCCGAGA
>CAYYQQ010000193.1:0-2318 GCA_964473595.1 uncultured Steroidobacteraceae bacterium
GGCGGCACCGTATCCCGCTCGGGACTGACGATGGCGATGCGATCGATCGTCCGCGCCGCCGCGAGCGCCGCGAGCACGCGTTCGAGCATGAGACGCACGAGCGACAGGCGCGCCTCGGCGGCGAGCCTGCCGGCGAGGCGGCCCTTGCACTCCTCCCGCAGCTTGATGGCAACCAGTGCCCAGCAGGTTTCAGTCAACGGCATTGCTCCGCCACTTACGACGGCGCGGCCATCTGGGCACCAGGTATCGGGTTGAAGTAGTGAATGACTACCGCCCGCCTGGCGATCTTCCAGATGCCGTTGCGCCGCTCGAAGTCATCGGTGTAGGTGGCGCTGATCATCTGCACGACATTGTCCCTGGTCGCACCCATGCAATCGACGTTGCAGATTCCATGTGCGTGGTCTCGATCCTTGAATGTCAGCCGCAGATTGGATGTCAGGTGATGAGTCTCGCGCCAGACCGGGTACAGGACTTCCTCAACCGCCTTGCGAATGCCCGCATGCCCGTGGAACGTGCCGAAAGGCGGCCCGATTTCCCAGACAGCGTCTGGATGCCAGATCCCGATGAATCGGTCCCAGTCGTGCGAGTCAAAGCCCAGACAATAATCCGTGACGAGATCGCGCAGCGCAACCCGACTCTCGAGTTCGTCGACCCGCCACAGCAGGGTGTTGATCTGCGCCTGCATGTCGTTGCTGCCGGACATTATCCAACCCCTTGTTTGCCTGGGTCGCGAGCGCCCAACCCGTTACGCGACCCCCGGATTCCCGGTCAGTTCCGTTTCGCACCCTGCTCGATCCATCGGCGTATCGCTTCGAGCAGGGCTTCTTCCAATGGCTGGGTCGGCGGCATCTGCAAGCCGCTTCCACCCACCGTTTCCTGCATGCCGATCAGCTTCAGATACATGTAACTCCTGTCCGGCACACCAGGGTCGACCAGCTTCAGGGAACTCTGTTTCGAAGCAATCCCGACCAGGCTCAGCCACGCATCCGGGTGCAGACTCAGGCCACCGAGCTCGGCTCCCGGAACATGGCACATGACGCACTGGCTGTTCAGGATCGGGAGCACGTCCTTTTCGAAACTGCCCGCGTCCGCCCGCCCGACCGCCGGCGCCATCGCCAGGGCCAGCACCAGTGTCGGCGAGAGCATTCGGGCCATGGCTCGCACTCAGCCGTTGTCCCGCGGTTCCCGATGGGCTGCGTTCGCGGCGATATAGCCGAAAGTGAGCGACTGACCCAGGGTGTGGCCAGCGCCCCAGTAAGCCAGTCGTGACGGGCTGGCGATGCAGTTCCCCGCGCCATACAGCCCGGCAATCGGTTGGTCCGTGGTGTCGAGGACGCGCGCACTGGCATCGATCATCGGGCCACCGTTGGTGTCGAGGGCGCCAGCCGCGAGGATGATCGCGTAGTACGGGCCCTGGTCCCGGAGCGGGTGCATCGTGTTGTTCGGCGCGTCGTTCGCCGGCCACTCGCTGCCAGCCCGCATCGGCGAGAAGACTGGCTGCCACTCGCGGTCATAGGCCGCGGCACCACGACCGAACTCGTCGTCCTTCCCGGCACGTGCAAAGACGTTGAAGCGCGCAATCGTCTTCTTCAGGTTTTCGACGAAGCCCGCAGCCAGCAGGTAGCCACCGGTCCGCGGTGCCACTTCCGTCAGTCGTTGCTGCAGCACTGCGGCCAGGCCTTCAAGCGTGTCGGCATGCAGCACGTGCGCTGCGCCGGTCGGCTTGGCCGGCAGAGGGTAGGCACCGCCGAAGCCATCCGCGGTGCGCTGGTCGTAGACCATGAACAACAGGTGGTTGGGAAACTCGGCCTGCGACGGATCGAAGATGCCGTGTGCCTCGGTCCGGTCGTTGTAGTTGCGCTTTTCGTTAACCGCGCGCACCCCGTACTTGTTGACCTGCAGCATCGAATCGCCGGGCGGGAAGAACACGCCGGCCGCGAGATGCGAATTCTGCAGTGCCTCGTCGAGCAGCACCTGGGTCCGCCAGGCGCCCGACATGTTGCCCATCCGGGCGCCGGCAGCGCCGGCGATGCTGATGAAGTCGCCGGTCGCCCACGGCATGGCACAGGAACCATAGATGCGGTTGCGCTGGTAATTCTCCACGAACTCGGGATTGTGGACATAGCCGCCGGTGGCAAAGATCACAGCCTTGCGCGCGCGCAACGACACGACTTTGCCGGCCGCTTCGGCCTCGATGCCCACGACCCGCCGGGTATCGTCCAGCACCAGTCGCATGGCGCGGTGACTCAGCAGGATGGGGATGGCGCGCTTGCGGACGGCGTTCCCCAGCTGTTCCATCAGGTCCACGCCGAGACCAA
>CAYYQQ010000194.1:0-2308 GCA_964473595.1 uncultured Steroidobacteraceae bacterium
CTCGCGGCGGGCACGGCCATCTGCGGTTGCACGGCGATCATCGCCGTGGCGCCGCTATTGCGCGCGCGCAAGGCGGACATGAGTATCGCGCTCACCTGCGTGGTGCTGTTTGGCTCGCTCGCGATGATGAGCTACCCGTGGCTTGCGGGTGCGGTGTTCGGCGCCGCGGCGGTGCCGGCCGGCATGTTCTTCGGGTCATCGATACACGACACTTCGCAGGTGGTCGGCGCCGCGATGATCTATGCGGACCACTTCGGTGCGCCGGATGCCGTGCCGATTGCCGGCCTGACCAAATTCCTGCGAACCCTGGGCTTGCTCGTGCTCGTGCCGCTCGCCGCATTCTCGACGGCACGCAGCGAGGCGACGCAGATCGCGGGTAAGACGCTGGAACTGCGTCGGAAGGCGGTGCCGGCGTTTGTCATCGTGTTCATCGGGCTCGTGATCGTACGGACCGTGGGTGACAGCGTGGCCGGCACTTCCGGCGAGATGTTTCAGCAGTGGCAAGGTATTCTCGCGCTTGGGCAGACCGCGTCTGAATGGCTGCTGCTCTGCGGCATTGCCGCCGTCGGCCTCGGCGTCACCGTGTCGCATCTGCTCGATGCCGGCTGGCGGCCGATTTGCCTGGCGTTCACCGCCGCAGTCCTGACCGGCGCCTGCGGGCTCGGGCTGACTTATTGGAGTGCACATGTTTCGTAGCTTACTGATCGCCTCGGTCGCCCTCTTCGCCACCGTCGCCCAAGCACAGCCGCCCGGCGCGGACATGGTCATCATCACCGGCGTGACGGTCGTGCACCCGGAACGCACTGGCGCGGATGTGCTGGAGCCCGACGCGACGATCATGATCCACGGCAACCGCATCGAGGCGGTCCTGCAGCACGTCACGCTCGAGCTGCCACAAGGTGCGAAGGTCATCGACGGCCGGGGCAAGTGGGTGATCCCCGGCCTCGTCGATGGACACGTGCATTTCTTCCAGTCCGGCAACATCTATACGCGACCCGACGCTGCCGATTTCAATGCCATCGTGCCCTACGCGCAGGAAGTCGCGCGCAACAAGGCGCGGCTCGATGCGACCTTCAAGGTGTGGCTCGCAAGCGGCGTCACGGGCGTGGTGGACATCGGCGGTCCGTTCTGGAACTTCGACATGCGCGATCGCGCGGCCGCCACCGCCGTGGCGCCCCGCGTAGCGGTCGCGGGGCCGCTCATTTCCATGATCGCGGATCCGCCGCTCGATCTCGACGATCCGCCGATCATCCGCATCGATACGGTGGAAGCAGGACTCGCACTGGTGAAGCGCGAGCTCGCGCGCAATCCAGATTACATCAAGGTCTGGTTCATCTACGAGCCGGGCGATGACGTGGCGGCCCATGAGGCGATCGTCAAGGCCGCGGGCGATGCCGCGCACGCTGCCGGCAAGAAACTCGCGGTGCATGCAACGGAACTCATCGTCGCCAAGGCGGCGCTGCGCGCAGGCGCTGATTACCTCGTGCATTCGGTGTTCGATGAGCCCGTGGATGCGGAATTCATCGAGCTGATGCGCCACAACAAGGCGCTTTACTGCCCGACACTCTTTGTCGAAGAGAGCTACGAGCTTGCACTGTCGAACCAGTGGCGCGCGACTCTCGAGGAAGCGCGCCGCGCGGACCCGCAGATCCTCGCCGCAATGGACGATCTGAACGAGATTCCGGCGGACAAGCTGCCCAAGCGTGTTGCGAAATTCATGCAGGAAGCCAAGCCTTCCGTGGCGCCGGCTATCGGCATGCAGAATCTTCGCAAGGTGCTGGACGCGGGAATCACGGTCGTGATGGGCACGGACGCCGGCAATATCGGCGTCGTGCACGGACCGTCGATCCTTCGCGAGATGCGCCTGATGCAGGAATCCGGGCTTACGCCGCTCGAAATCCTGAAAAGCGCAACGACGAATGGCGCAATGGCGCTTGGGAAAGCCGATGAACTCGGTGTGATTGCGGCGGGCCGGCTTGCGGATCTCGTGATCCTCGACGCCGATCCGCTGGCGGATACCGGCAACCTCGGCCGGATCTATCGTGTGGTCAAGGATGGCGTGGTCTACGACCCGCAGGCGCTGATGGATTCCATCCAATGATGGACCTCCTCGCTTCGCTGCTCGACATCGCGATGCACCTCGACGTGCATCTGCAGGATCTGGTCGCGCAATACCACACCGGTATCTACGCGATCCTGTTCCTGATCGTGTTCATCGAGACCGGCGTCGTGGTCTGGCCGTTCCTGCCCGGGGATTCGCTGCTGTTCGTCAGCGGCGCGCTGGCCGCCGCCGGCGACATGGACATCG
>CAYYQQ010000195.1:0-2299 GCA_964473595.1 uncultured Steroidobacteraceae bacterium
TCCACGGCATGGGCACGCGTTATGCGAACCAGGGCTGGGTGCTGGGCGATACCGAATGGGTCTTCGATGGCCAGGAAATCTTCAAGCGCGCCGTCGTCGGCATGAGCAAGGCCTGTGCGGCCGTCCTGTCTGCGCGCGGGCTCGGGCCCGACGATGTGCATCTGGTCGTGCCGCACCAGGCGAACCTGCGAATCATCGAGGCAGTCGTCAAGCGCGCGGGCATTCCGATGGAGCGTTGCTACGTCAACATCCATCGCTACGGCAACATGTCCGCCGCAACCGTTCCGGTCGCCCTGGTCGAGTCGCTGGAGGATGGGCGCGTTCTGCCTGGCTGCAACCTGCTCTTGACCGGATTTGGCGCGGGTCTTTCGTGGTCAGCACATGTGCTGCGCTGGGGCGACCGCACCGTGCCGCTGGGCCAGAGCGACGTCCAGTTGCCGCCTTGCGAAAAGACTGCGCTCGAAATGGTGCGGGGCTACATGGCCGCGAAGCGCGGCTCCAAACTCAAGGAAGGCTGACCAGCTCCAGGTAAAGCGCGACGAACGCGTCCGCTGCACCGGCGACATTTTCCTGCCAGTCCCGCGCGGCGGCCTCGTCGGCACCATCGCTGATGTACTTCGCGCAGGCAAAGTCCGCACCCTCGATGCGGCAGACTTTTGCCAGCGCATACGCTTCCATGTCCAACACGTCGCATTGGACGACCGTTGCCTCTGCCGCGAACGAGTCCCCACTGCCGCAGATCGCTGCAGGCAGACGCGGGAAATGGGGTGCGAAATCGAGGACCGCGGGTAGCGGGTCGAATGGCGTCGTGCCAGGCGCAAAGCCGAGCGCCGACACATTCATGTCGCGGTCGATGAATCGATGACAGCCGACCAGCGCGTGGGCCGGATGGCGCCGGCTGCCGGCAGTGCCGAAGTTGACGACCAGCGGCGGCGCAAGATTCGCGTACCGATATTGCGCAAGCCGCCGGGAGAGCGCGGCAGCGGCATTGACCTTGCCGACACCCGTGTACAGCACCGGAATCCCCTGTCGTTCGAATCGCCCGGCGCCCTCGGCCGCGAGCGCCATCGCGACCAGTGAGCGCGGCAGGTCGTCAGCCATAGTGGATGACCGACCGGGCTGGCTGGCCCTGCCAGCGGAATTCCGGGGCAAACCCAAGGTCGATCAGCACGCCGAGGCGATCGACCTGGTAGCCGGCATCCACCGCGAGAGCCGCCGATGCGGCAAGCGTGCCGCCGGTCGCGAGCACGTCGTCGATCAGCAGCAGTTGGCCGCTGCCGCGCTGCATCTCGAGAACACCGGACCCGTACTCCAGTTCATAGCTGCGGTCGACGACCGGCGGCGGCAGCTTGCCTTTCTTGCGGATCGGCACGAAACCCTTGCGATGCCGCTCGGCGAGCGCAGCCGCCAGGATGAAGCCGCGCGACTCGACACCGGCTACCGCTTCCGTTGCGGCCCATTCGGTGGCGTCGAACAGGCCATCCAGCGCGTCCACGGCTTCCGCGAAATGCGACCGCAGCAAGGGTGTGATGTCGCGGAACAGGATGCCGGGTTTCGGGAAATCGGGGACATCGATCACGTAGCGGGACAACGGGTGCATTGGATCCTCGTCAACTTGCGCCTGCGGTCGCCGCGGCGGTGCGCTCCCGGATGAATTCGCCGATCTCGCGAATCGCCCGGTCGCCCGCCGCGAGGCCGCGCATCGCCAGGAATACGTGCGGCATGTCGTGCCAGATCTGCAATTCGGAATCGGGCACGCGCGCCGCGAAACGCACCGAATCATCGAGCAGCAGCTCGGAACTGCCGACCATGAGCAGGGCCGGCGGCAAGCCAGCCAGATCGCCGAACAATGGTGACAGGCGCGGGTCGAGCGGATCCGCGCCCGCTCTGTAGTACGACTCCAGCCGATTCACGATCGAAGCACGGAACAATGGATCCAGGCCGTCGTTGCGCTGGATCGAAGCGCTACTGAAGGTCCAGTCGAGCACGGGGGACAGCAACACGAGACCGGCCGCCTGCGGCATCCCCTCATCGCGCGCGCGCATCGCCGTGACGACGGCCAGATTGCCGCCGGCCGAATCGCCGGCGATGACGATCCTGCCGGGGTCGATGCCTGCCGAAAGCAGAAAGTTCCAGGCCGCGTAGCAATCCTCAACCGCGGCAGGAAACGGATGCTCCGGCGCGAGGCGATAGTCCACCATCAGCCCCCTCGCTCCGCCCGCGCGGCCGATTGCCGCGAGCAACGGATCGTGGATGGCGCGCGCTTCGGCGACGAATGCGCCGCCGTGCAGGTACAGGA
>CAYYQQ010000196.1:0-2195 GCA_964473595.1 uncultured Steroidobacteraceae bacterium
GTTGGCCTGCAGTTGCTGCGCCTGGCGCATCAGCTGCCCGATATTCGGCTTCATTAACGGCATTCTACCCGACCGGCTTGATCGATTCCGGTTGTATGACGGCGCCGAAACGGTCGCGCATCGCCTGCACGTTTGGATCGCTTTCGAGCGAGAACCGGGCCTGCTCAAGCCGCTCGTCGCGCGCCTGTTCCTCGCGACGCGCCGGTGTATCGCCGGCCTCGGCACCGATTTCGAACTCCAGCCGCACCGGTGCACCGGTCAGGCGGGCCAGTGCCTGCGCAAAGCGGTCTTCCAGCTGCCGAGTGCGGAGCGTCTCGGCGCGTGCATCGAGCAGGAAGCGGAACCTGTCGCCCGAGCGCTCGACGAGCCGGCAATGACTGGCCAGCTGCCGGGCCGCGCCCTGCAAGTCGAGATTCGCGAGCATGTCCGGCCAGTCACTCGCCTGCGATGTCGTCGGCGCAGCAGCCGCCGGTCCTTTCGTCGTGGCCACAGCGGGCGTGCGGTCACCACCGGACACAGGCTGCTGCCTGCCGGAAGGCTGCTGCGGCCGGAATGCCAGCATGCGCAGCAGTGTCATCTCCGCGCCGATGCGGGGATCCGGCGCGAGCGGCAGATCGCGACGGCCCAGGATCGCCATCTGGTAGTAGAGCTGGAGATCCTCAGCCGCCATCGTCGCCGCGAGCCGTTGCAACAATTCAGCCGCGTAAACTTCGTCTTCCGGCAGGCCCGGAATGGCCTGGCGCAAGGCGACCTTCTGCAGCAGCGCCGCCATCTCGTCGAGCAGCTGGCTGTAGTCGGGCGCGAATTCGTCGATCGCAGCGATGCTGTCGAGCAGTCCGCGGGCATCTTGTGCCGCGAGGCGCTCGACCACGCCGACCACCTGCTGGCGATCCACTGTGCCGAGCATCGCGCGGGTGTCCGCCTCCGTCACCTTTCCTGCGCCAAATGCCAGGATCTGGTCCAGCAGCGACAGCGCATCGCGCAGGCTGCCGTCCGCGGCGCGCGCCAGCAGCCCGATCGCAGCTGGCTCGGCTGCGACGCCTTCGGCCTGCAGGATGTGCTGCAGGCGGCCGGCAATCAGCGGGGCCGGCAGCCGCTTGAGGTTGAACTGCAGGCAGCGCGACAGCACGGTGACCGGCAGTTTCTGCGGATCCGTCGTCGCCAGCAGGAACTTCACGTGAGGTGGCGGCTCTTCGAGCGTCTTCAGGAGTGCGTTGAAGGAGTGAATCGACAGCATGTGCACCTCGTCGATGAGGTACACCTTGTAGCGGCCGCGCGTCGGTGCGTACTGCACGTTGTCGAGCAGCTCCCGGGTATCGTCCACCTTGGTGCGTGACGCCGCATCGACCTCGATGAGGTCGACAAAACGGCCTTCGTCGATCTCACGGCAGGCGCCGCATTCCCCGCAGGGCTTCGAACTGACGCCACGCTCGCAATTCAGGGATTTTGCGAGAATTCGCGCGATCGTCGTCTTGCCAACCCCGCGTGTGCCCGTGAACAGGAATGCGTGATGGATGCGCCCGCTGTCCAGCGCATTGACCAGCGCCTGCTGCACGTGCTCCTGGCCGACCAGCTCGGTGAATGTACGCGGGCGCCACTTGCGCGCCAGGACCAGGTAGCTCATGGACTCCGTTCTCCCCATTGACCGGTGGAGGCGGCCCGCGCCAGCACCCCTCCGGCACCCGATGCCGCCGTTACCGTTGCTCCCTTCCGGGCCTGGCGGGATTCACGACTGATCGTCGCGGAGGAACCGACGCGAGCCACCATCGAAAGTGCCGGGTCGGGCATCGTAAGGTCGCCCCCTGGGGTCGTCAACCGCGCGGCCCGCGGGAATTTTGGCGGAGAGGGTGGGATTCGAACCCACGTGGGGCGTAATGCCCCCAACCGATTTCGAGTCGGTGCCGTTGTGACCGCTTCGGTACCTCTCCGCGCGGGATACCGGCCGGCCGTCGTGGCGGCCACCACCGGAGGCGGTATTCTACAACAATGCAGTCGAAGCCTGCCCAACCCGGCGGACGGCGGAGGGACATTCGCAGCCGCTTCGGCGTGCCGGCCATCATCGTGTTGTCACTGATGATCGGGACCTGTTCACGCATGCCGGGCACCTTCGAGCAGATCCGTCTGCTCGGAACGCTGAAGGTCGCTACACGCAACAGTCCGATGGCCTATTACGAGGGAGCCTCCGGCCCGGAGGG
>CAYYQQ010000197.1:0-2068 GCA_964473595.1 uncultured Steroidobacteraceae bacterium
GTCCGGGCCGACCCGGTAGAGAGGACCCTGCAACTTCAGACGGTTTTCGCGGCCGCGATGAATGCGACTCCGTAATTCAGGCTACCGCCGCGAGCGGCAGGGACTGGCAGTACACGACATCGGGGGTCAGGCGGTCAAGAGACCGATGCAGGCGGCGATTATTGTAGAACCTCGTGTAGCGGCCGATTCCGGTCCTGGCGCCCGAGACGGACCCGCAGGTTCGATCAGGCCCAAAGCTGATCACCCTGCCCTCGGCGCCGCCCTCCGTCACCGCAGCGCGGGTTCCCTCCCCCGGCGTCACTCGATGGCTGCGACCGGCATCGTCCGCATGCATGGCCGGAAATTGGCTGATAAGCTCTTCTCTCCCATGAGTTCAAACCGCACGCCGCTTGCGATGGTCGCCGACATCGGCGGCACAAATGCGCGCTTCGCCTTGACCGATCCGCAAAGTGAGGCACCGCCACTGTCGCACCAGCGATCGTTGCCTTGCGCCGAGTTCGCAAGTCTCCAGCACGCGGCCGAATATTACCTCGAAAGCGTCGGCCAGCAGCCCGCACGCGCGGCGATCGCGGTCGCATCGCCGGACGGTGGCGATGAGATCCGCCTGACCAATCGCGCCTGGTCGTTCAGCCGGCGCGAATTACAGAAGAGCCTGGGCCTGGATGCGCTTGACGTGCTCAACGACTTCGGCGCCGTCGCCTGGGCAGTGCCGGCTCTCGGGCCAGCCGATGTCGTGACGCTGCACGGTGTGCACGGCGCGCCGCTCCGCGGCCCCGTCAGCGTGCTCGGGCCTGGCACCGGCCTCGGTGTCGCGTTGTTGACCGGAGATGCCGCACGCGGCTGGAAGGTGGTCGAAACCGAGGGCGGCCATGTCAGCTTCGCGCCGCTCGGCGAGGAGGAAAGGCAGGTCGCAAGCTGGCTCAACGCGCGGTTTGACCGTGTCTCGAACGAGCGCCTCCTGTGCGGCACCGGCCTGTCGCACATCGACGCCGCACTGGCATCGGGCGACGACCTCGCGCCGGCACTCGACCAGCGCGCGACCTTCCGCGACCCGGGCGCGATCGTCGACGCCGCGCTCGCGGGTCATGATCTCATTGCGCGTCGCGCGCTCGCCCGGTTCTGCGCGGTGCTCGGCAGCGTCGCCGGCGATGTGGCGCTGATCCACGGCGCACGCACGGTCATGATCGCGGGCGGCATCGTGCCGCGCTTCATCCCGTTCTTGCTCAGCAGCGCGTTTCGCGAACGCTTCTTCGCCAAAGGACGCATGGCGGCCTATCTGGAATCGGTGGCGATCCGGGTGATCACGCATGACGCGCCTGGACTGCTTGGCGCCGCGATGTACCTGCGTACGGGTGCGCACCAAGATCGCGGCTGATCAAGGCATCAGGCGAATTTCGAAACAATGATGAGTGCGCTGGTCGCGCTCGAAATCCAGCGGGATCGTCTGCGGCGTGATGTCGGTGATGATGACATCCGATAGTGCTTCCGCATCCAGCTTGAATTTCCGGAAGTTGGTCGAGAACAGCAGCAGCCCTCCCGGTGCGAGTCGCGCCAGGGTCGAGCGGATCAGCGCGATGTGGTCGCGCTGGACGTCGAACTCACCCTGCATGCGCTTGGAGTTCGAAAAGGTCGGGGGATCCAGGAAGATCAGGTCGTAGCGCTCGCCGTCGTCCTCTTCGAGCCAGTAAAGGCAGTCGGCCTGCACGAAGCGGTGAACTTCGCCGCGAAACCCATTGATCTCCATGTTGCTGCGCGCCCAGTCGAGATAGGTGCGTGACATGTCCACGGAGGTCGTACTCCGCGCGCCGCCGGCCGCCGCATACACGCTTGCCGTGCCCGTGTAGCAGAACAGGTTCAGGAATCGCTTGCCCTTCGCCGCATCGCGGATGCGCGCGCGGGTAATGCGATGATCGAGGAACAGGCCGGTGTCCAGGTAATCGGTGAAGTTCACGAGAAATTTCAGCCCGGCCTCCTCGACGACCACGCGTTCACGGATGTCGTCGAGCGCCTCGTATTGCCCACCGCCCTTCTGCGGCCGCCGCGTGCGCCAGTAGATGGCATCCATCGC
>CAYYQQ010000198.1:0-2054 GCA_964473595.1 uncultured Steroidobacteraceae bacterium
ACCTGCCGGCCCGATCGGTCGACCCTCAACAGATATGAACCGACATCTACCCGATAACCAGCTTGTTGAGATTGAGATTGCCGCCATGGACGGGATTGGCAAGACCGGACCTTGGCCATGGGGGCTGCCCTGCACCAAAGCCGCTGACGTCAGCGCGTTGCGCGCCAGGAATGTCGATTTTGACCCGTCGCTGTCCAAAACCTGATCCGGGCTGGCCAGTTGAAGCGAATCGTATGATGCTTCGGCTCGATGATCGATCTGCTTGGTTTATTTGGGGTCTTTCTCGTATCTCTGCTCAAGTCCAAGTGCCGACATGAAGCGGAGATCCTGGTTCTCCGCCACCAGGTCAATATCCTCCGGCGCAACGCGCCCAGGCGCGTTTCCTTAAAGAATATCGATCGACTGATTCTCGTGTCGCTCTATCGACTGGTTCCGACGGTTCTGGACACCTTCGCGATCATCAAGCCTAAAACGATTGTTCGTTTGCCTCGCCGCGGCTTCCGAGGCTACCCGGCTATCGGAGCAGCCGATCCACAGGTACTCCGGCGCCTGCTGGCGTTCGAGTCGTCTGAAGAAGCCGGCGTCGGCGGAGACCATCCGCTCCGCCCAGGCTCGATTGTTTGCCTTCAAGTGATCCAGCATGGGCGCTCCGATAGAGCTAACTGTCGTGAGCCACAAAGCCGAGCGTCGCCTTAGATCAACTCCACTGCTGTATTGGGCTAACGTCATGTCCAAACATGGCTGATTTTGTTGCAAAACTCGCTCTGATGTCTGATGGGATGTATTATGGATAAAATTGGGATTTCCAGTTCGGGGTCTACTAAGAATCCTCTTTCGGAAATCGCCCTTTGCAGGAATCGCGCCCTGTAGCCGCGCGCGGAGAAGGTCCAAAATACTTTTGCAACAGAATCGGCTGACATCAGACATCAACATGGTCGGTGATTGAACAAGGCAAATCGTCACCAAGACGCCGACAAGAGGCCTCTCAAGCTCAACAGAATAACGACGATGCCAACCAGGATCATCACCGGTTGGTCGGGCATGTGCTTGGTCGCGTAGGCGGCAAACGGAGCTGCGAGGATACCACCGATTACAAGGCCGGTGATGACAGGCCAGAGGGATAAGCCGACGGTCGCGACAAATGTCGCCGTCACTGTTGACGTGACAAAAAACTCGGCCGCATTAGCTGAACCGATGGCAAATCGTGGTGTCACGCCTCGCCCAATCAGGGTCGTTGTCACTATTGCGCCCCAACCGCCGCCGCCGATGGCATCGAGAAACCCGCCCAGCAAGCCTAGAACGCCAACTTGCTTCGGGTTCTTGTCCTCGCTTCGATCCCTCCAGATGGCGCGCCACAGGATCACCGCGCCCATCACCAGCAGGTATGCGCTCACGATCGGGCGGATGCGGTCGCCCGGCACAGTAGCGAGGATGTAGGCGCCGACGGCACCGCCCAACATGCCCGGCACAGCCAAGCGCGCAACCAATTTGCGATCGACATTCCCCATCCGCCAATGCGCTATCCCAGACGCTGCCGTTGTGAACACTTCTGCAGCGTGAATAGAGGCACTCGCGGTGGCGGGCGGGACTCCAAAGGTCATCAGCATCGTGGTGGCCGTGATGCCATAGGCCATTCCAATGGCACCGTCGACCATCTGCGCTGCGAAACCTATGGCGATGAAGAGCAATACGTCATTCGGCACGGGGCAATCTCGGCGTTGACGGACCCGGGAGACCATACATGTTAGGCGTCGGGGAGGCCGAGGGAGGCGAAAACTTCTTTGTGGCAGACGACCGCTTTTTGGCACAGGCCGCAAGCAACACCGCGCCAGGCATCGCGTCCGGCGCCGTCCACAAAGTGGACAAGACGGCGCCGCAGGCGAGCGTTTACGAGTACGCGTGCTGTGACCCGTCGGCCGGTCGGCTTGCCTGGCGGCTCACCCGATCTCGGGGTAGATGTCGCCGCGCCGGTCTTGCCAGGTCTTGACCGAGCCGCCCCCTTGCGCGCGCGCGAGTTGCCGGAAATCGAGATCGGCGGCGACGACCGCCTCGTC
>CAYYQQ010000199.1:0-2046 GCA_964473595.1 uncultured Steroidobacteraceae bacterium
CATCGGCCGGGGCGCCGCGCGGAAACGATGGGTTGGCGAGCACTGTTGCGCCGCGCGGCGCGCGGATTCTCGCCGGCGTACCCCCGTGCACGGTCCGGCGCTACACTCGGTGTCAACAGAAAGGCTTTTTATTCGTGCTATCCGCCGGCGTCGCGGTTCCATCACGATTCAAGCCCCTGCATGTCGAGGTACTCGTCGTAGGAGCCGCGGAAGTCGGCGACGCTGCCGCTGGACTGCATCTCGATCACGCGAGTGGCGAGGCTGCCGACGAACTCGCGGTCGTGCGAGACGAAAATCAACGTGCCGGGATACTTCTCGAGGCCGATCTGCAGTGACTCGATCGTCTCCATGTCCATGTGATTGGTGGGCTCGTCCATCAACATGACGTTCGGGCGCGTCAGGATCAGCTTGCCGTAGATCATGCGGCCCTTCTCGCCGCCCGAGAGCACGGTGACAGGCTTCTTGGTTTCGTCGCCGGAGAACAGCAGGCGGCCGAGCGTCGCGCGCACGATCTGATCATCGTCCGCCTTGCCTGACCACTGCGACATCCAGTTGAACAGGTCGATTCGCTCAGTGAACTCCGCCTGCGGATCCTGCGGCATGTAGCCGGGCAGGGCGTTTTCGACCCAGGCGATTCGGCCCCTGGTCGGGCGCAGCTCGCCGGCCAGCACGCGCATCAGCGTCGTCTTGCCGATGCCATTCGGACCGATGACGGCAACGCGCTGCCCGGCTTCGATCGTGAAATTCAGATTGGCAAAGATGTCGGCATCCGTCCCGGGATAGCGGTAGCTGAGCCCTTCGACCGTGACCGCCGAGCGATGCAATTTCATTTTCTGCTCGAAGCGGATGTACGGATTCTGCCGCGACGAAGGCCGGATTTCCTCGATCTTGATCTTCTCGAGCTGCCGCTTGCGCGAGGTGGCCTGGCGGGCCTTGGAAGCATTGGCCGAGAAGCGGCGGATGAATTCCTGCAGGTCCGAGATCTTGTCTTTGGCCTTGGCGTTCGCGGCCTCGACGCGCTGGCGCGCCTGCACCGAGGCGAGCATGAAATCGTCGTAGTTTCCCGGGTAGACCTTCAGCTGCTGGAAATCCAGGTCCGCGATGTGCGTGCACACCTGGTTCAGGAAGTGACGATCGTGACTGACGATGATCATCGTCGCGTCGTAGGCGTTCAGCGTGCGCTCGAGCCAGCCGATCGAGTGGATATCGAGGTTGTTGGTGGGTTCATCGAGCAGCAGCACGTCGGGAGTCGAGAACAGCGCCTGCGCGAGCAGCACGCGCAACTTAAGGCCGGGCGGCAGTTCGCGCATCGGCCCGTCATGCTTCAATTCATCGATGCCGGCGTCGATCAGGACGCTGCCGGCACGCGCTTCGGCGGTGTAGCCGCCGTACTCCGCGAACTTGCCCTCGAGTTCGGCCGCTCGCATGTAGTCGGCGTCGCTCGCGTCCGCGTCGGCATAGATTCGGTCGCGCTTCTGCATCGCGCGCCACATCTCGACGTGGCCCTGCATCACAACATCGAGCACGCGCTGGTCTTCGTAGCCGAACTGATCCTGGTTCAGCTTGCCGAGTCGCATGCCGGGCTGCAGCACCACCTCGCCTGAACCCTGTTCGAGCTCGCCGCCGAGGATCTTCATCAGCGTTGACTTGCCGCAGCCGTTCGCGCCGATCAGGCCATAGCGGTTGCCATTGGAGAACTTGACCGTGACGTGCTCAAACAGCGGCTTGGCTTCGAACTGGATCGAGAGGTTGGTGGTTGAGAGCATGGATGTCCGATCGGTGCGAGCAACGTAGACGGCCGGGCCGCACTCGCTGAGCGGCCGAAACCCCGGGTAATGGTTGGGTGCCGCGCCGACGATCAGGTCGGTGGCCGGCAAGGGGCGCGATTCTAGCCGAGTGCGGGCGGCGGGGTCGCGTTTTCCCCGGCGTGGCGCGTAGCCCGCGCCACTCGGATCAAGAGGGGACAGTCCCCTAGAACGCGACTCCGTGCATGGCGCCCGCCATGCACATCAGCATCGGGATCGACAGCACGAAATTCGTGCGCGA
>CAYYQQ010000200.1:0-2040 GCA_964473595.1 uncultured Steroidobacteraceae bacterium
CAGCAGGAGCGGGCGCTGGAACGCGCGACGCGGCTCCTGATGGACATCGCGGGCGGTCAGCCAGGTCCCGCGGTGTTGACGCAGGTCGAGACGCAGCAGCCGAAGCGCCCGAGCGTCACCTTGCGACCGGAGCGCGTGGCGAGCCTGCTCGGCGTGCAGGTTCCGCGCTCGGACGTCGAAGGCATCCTGCGCCGCCTCGGCATGCAGGTGGCCGGCGCCGGCGATGTGCTCGGCGTCATTCCGCCGAGTCACCGCTTCGACATCGCGATCGAACAGGACCTCATCGAAGAAATCGGACGCATCTACGGCTATGACGAGATCCCGCGCAAGGACGCGAAGGTGCCGCAGCGTCCGCAGCCCGCGACCGAACAGCTTGTTTCGCGCGAGCGATTGATGCTGCTGCTGGCGGATCGCGGCTATCAGGAAGCGATTACCTACAGCTTCGTCGACGCACGTACCCAGCGACTGCTGTTCCCGCGTCGTGAGACGCTGGCACTCGCCAATCCGATTTCAGCGGAGCTTGGCGAGATGCGCGTATCGCTGTGGACTGGCCTGATCGAGGTGCTGAGAAGCAATCTGCGCAGGCAGCAGCAGCGTGTGCGGCTGTTCGAAGTCGGCACGCGATTCGAGGTGGAGGGCGGAAAGCTCGCCGAGAGCCAGGTGATCGCGGGCTTGATCACGGGAACGGCGCTACCCGAACAATGGGGTGCCGATAAACGCGGCGCTGATTTCTACGACATGAAATCAGACGTCGAAGCGCTCTTCGGCCTGACCGGCCGCGCTGGGGAAATAAGTTACATCGCAGCGGAGCATGAGTGCCTGCATCCGGGCCGCAGTGCCGCGGTGATGGATGGAAACGCGCGGCTCGGATGGCTCGGGCAGTTGCATCCGGAGACCTCGAGAAAGCTTGAGATTCGCGATCCACCCTGGCTCTTCGAACTGGTAATCGACCTGAGCTTTCAGTCCGAAGTGCCTGTCTTTACAGATATTTCCCGCTTCCCCGCGATCCGGCGCGATCTGGCGATCGTGATCGATGAAGCGACGACGCTGGACGAATTGAAGAAAGCTGTTAATTTGGCCGCAAAAGGCCTGCTACGCGAGCTCCACGTGTTCGACGTGTACCGGGGTCCGGGGGTAGAACCCGGTAGAAAAAGTGTCGCTTTAGGGTTGATTTTACAGGAAACTTCTCGCACCCTTACTGACGTCGAGGCCGATACCGTGATGGCCGCGGTGGTCGCGCTGGTGAAGGGTGACCTGAAGGCTGCGATCCGGGGATAGTCCGAATGGCACTGACCAAGGCAGAAATTGCCGAAGCGCTGTTCAACCAGCTTGGGCTCAACAAGCGCGAGGCACGCGAACTCGTTGACTTGTTCTTCGAGGAAATTCGCGCGGCGCTCGCGACTGGCGAGCAGGTCAAGCTTTCCGGTTTCGGAAATTTCGATCTGCGCGACAAGAACCAGCGCCCGGGACGCAATCCCAAGACCGGCGAGGAAATTCCGATTTCTGCCCGGCGCGTTGTCACATTCCGGCCCGGCCAGAAGCTGAAGGCCAGAGTTGAGGCCTATGCTGGAAGCAAGTAACAACAAGGACCTGCCGGCGATTCCCGCGAAGCGCTACTTCACGATCGGTGAGGTCAGCGACCTGTGCGGCGTAAAGCCCCATGTGCTGCGCTACTGGGAGCAGGAGTTCCCACAGCTCAAGCCCGTCAAGCGCCGTGGCAACCGCCGCTACTACCAGCGCCAGGACGTCATTACGATCCGGCAGATCCGCAGCCTGCTCTACGACGAGGGCTTCACCATCGGCGGGGCGCGCAATCGACTCGACGGCGACGTGGCGCGCGAGGACAGCAGCCTGAGCCAGCAGGTGATTCGCCAGATGCGCACGGAACTCGAAGACCTGTTGCGCCAGTTGCGTCGCTGATCCCCCGCGCCGTTCAATCGGCTATCATCATCTGCAGTCGGAGCGTGGCGCAGTCTGGTAGCGCACTTGCATGGGGTGCAAGGGGTCCCGGGTTCAAATCCCGGCGCTCCGACCAATCAA
>CAYYQQ010000201.1:0-2007 GCA_964473595.1 uncultured Steroidobacteraceae bacterium
CCTGCAGGAGCACTCGGTCGTGCTGATCCGCGGTGGCCGCGTCAAGGACCTGCCTGGCGTCCGTTACCACACGGTCCGCGGCACGCTCGACTGCGCCGGCGTCGGCGATCGCAAGCAGGGCCGTTCGAAGTACGGCGCCAAGCGGCCCAAGAAATAAGGAACAGGGGAAGATTCAATGTCCCGTCGCACCCAGGCACCGACACGCGTCGTGCTCCCGGACCCGAAGTTCGGCAGCCAGATGCTGGCCAAGTTCATGAACATGGTCATGGAGGCCGGCAAGAAATCGGCCGCCGAGAAGATCATGTACGGCGCAATCGACCGCATTTCCGAGAAGACCGGCCGCGAGGGCGAGGCCGCGCTCGAGCTGTTGTCCACCGCGCTTGAAAACGTGAAACCCGCGGTCGAGGTGAAATCACGCCGCGTCGGCGGCGCAACCTATCAGGTGCCGGTCGAGGTGCGCCCGACGCGTCGCCAGACACTCGCGATGCGCTGGCTGATCGAGGCCGCGCGCGCGCGCAGCGAGAAGTCGATGGCGCACCGTCTCGCGCATGAGCTGATGGATGCCGCGGAGAATCGTGGCACGGCCGTGCGCAAGCGCGAGGACACGCACCGGATGGCGGACGCCAACAAGGCGTTCGCGCATTACCGCTGGTAACAAAGCGGGCTAAGAGAAGCACATGCCACGGCATACCCCGATCGAGTACTACCGGAACATCGGCATTTCCGCGCACATCGACGCCGGAAAGACGACAACGACCGAGCGCGTGCTGTTCTATACGGGCGTGTCGCACAAGATCGGCGAAGTGCATGACGGCGCGGCCGTCATGGACTACATGGAGCAGGAACAGGAGCGCGGCATCACGATCACCGCCGCGGCGACGACCTGCTTCTGGAAGGGGATGGACAATCACTTCCCCGAGCACCGCATCAATATCATCGACACCCCCGGCCATGTGGACTTCACGATCGAAGTCGAGCGCAGCTTGCGCGTGCTGGACAGCGCAGTGGCGGTCTATTGCGCCGTGTCCGGCGTGCAGCCCCAGTCCGAGACAGTCTGGCGGCAGATGAACAAGTACCGCGTGCCGCGCGTCGCGTTCGTCAACAAGATGGACCGCGCGGGCGCCAATTTCCTGCGCTGCGTGGATCAGATCCGCACGCGGCTGAAAGGCAATCCGGTCGTGGTCCAGCTGCCAATCGGCGCCGAGGAGACATTCTCGGGCATCGCCGACCTGATCCGCATGAAGGCGATCTGGTGGGACGATGAAACCCAGGGCATGCGCTTCGAGTACCGGGAGATCCCCGCGGACATGAAGGCGCAATGCGACGAATACCGCATGAAGCTGATCGAGGCCGCAGCCGAGGGCAACGAGGAGCTGCTGCACAAATACCTCGAGGGGGCGACGCTGTCGAACGAGGAGATCCGGCGCGGCTTGCGCGCGCGCGCGATCCGCAACGAGATCTGCATCGTCACCTGCGGCTCAGCATTCAAGAACAAAGGCGTACAGGCCGTGCTGGACGCAGTCATCGAGTACATGCCGTCGCCGGCCGAAGTGGCGGACGTTCGCGGCCAGACCGAGGACGGCGAGGAAATTACGCGCGCACCCACGGACGAAGCGCCGTTCTCGGCGCTCGCATTCAAGATCCTGAATGACCCGTTTGTCGGCAACCTGACCTTCTTTCGCGTCTATTCCGGCACGCTGAATTCCGGCGACCAGCTGTACGTGCCGAATCGCTCGCGCAAGGAGCGCATTGGGCGCCTGTTGCAGATGCACGCCAGCGATCGCGTGGAAATCAAGGAAGTCCACGCCGGCGACATCGCCGCGGCCGTGGGCCTCAAGGACGTCACGACCGGCGATACGCTGTCCGATCCTGACGAGGTGATCGTGCTCGAGAAGATGGAATTCCCGGAGCCCGTGATCTCGGTGGCGGTCGAGCCGAAGACCAAGGCCGATCAGGAGAAGATGGGCATCGCGCTGCAGCGTCTCGCCAAGGAAGACCCGTCATTCC
>CAYYQQ010000202.1:0-1993 GCA_964473595.1 uncultured Steroidobacteraceae bacterium
TGAACCTGGCCGTCAAATGTGACATGGCCGTGGGCTATTGTCGGTAGCCCTAAGAGTCTTTTTGAAAAAGGGCTTGAACGGGATGCGCTGCGGTGATTTTCGTGCACCCGGGTGTCTCGCAGGAACGGGTTGAGGCGATCCGGCGGTACGGCGCACGAATCGAGCGCGTTCAAGGAACATACGATGATACAGTCGCCGCTGCGACGGAGGTGTGTGCCCGCAACGATTGGATTGTGGTGTCGGATACCTCCTGGACCGGCTACCAGCGCATTCCTCTGATGGTGATGCAGGGCTATACGGTCGCCGCGGGCGAAGCTCTGGACGTGCTCGACCAGCCACCCACCCACGTCTTCCTGCAAGCGGGTGTCGGCGGCTTTGCTGCCGCTGTTGCCATGTATCTCACTGATCGGCTGGTTGGGGCGGCGCCGCGCATTATCGTTGTGGAGCCGGAGCGTGCAGCCTGTGTGATGGCTGGCGCTAGGGCCGGGAAGCCTGTGCGCGTGACTCATGGCGAGCCGACGTTGATGTCCATGCTTGAGTGTTATCAGGCTTCTACGGTCGCCTTGCGCATACTGCAGCATCTAGCCGATGCGTTTCTCGCTGTCCCCGACGAATGGGCAGTCATGGCGATGCGCAAGTTGGCGTATCCAACGCCCGGCGATCCCGCCATGATTGCGGGAGAGAGTGGCGCCGCTGGGCTGGCAGGACTGCTGGCCGCAGCCACTGAGCCGACGTGTCGAGCCGCTCTCGCACTCGATCAAACCTCGCGGATTCTCGTTTTCAATACCGAAGGTTCGACCGATCCCGTTCTCTACCGACGCCTGGTCGGGTTGGCAGCGCCGCTGACACCGCAGGGCCTGTCCTGAACGACCGACGGCCACGAGAGAGGATCAACGACGTGCAGCGCGCCGATCTGATCTTCCTGCCGGGTCTGCTGTGCGACCGCGCCATCTGGGCGCCGCAAATTGAAGCTCTTGCGGACCTGGCGAGAATAACTGTCGGCGATCTTACGACCGCCGACAGTATGGCTGGCATGGCGGAATCGATCCTGTCGGTAGCGCCTGAGCGGTTCGCGCTCGCAGGATTCTCGATGGGCGGTTACGTCTCGTTCGAGATCATGCGCCGGGCGCCGGAACGCGTGACTCGGCTGGCGCTGCTCGATACTTCGGCTCGGCCTGACACGCCTGAGCAAACGATGGGTCGTCTGGCCCTGATGCAGCGTTACGGTGACGGTGAATTCACTCGCATCGCTTCGGAGCTACTTCCGCGCTGGGTCCGCCCGTCGCGTCGCGATAATCGCGCCTTGATCGGGGCGGCCACTGCGATGATAGGACGGATCGGACGCGAGGGTTTCAGGCGGCAACAGAGGGCCATCATGGACCGACTCGACAGTCGACCAGGGCTTGCTTCGATCACGGGTCCCGTGCTGGTTTTGTGCGGGCGAGACGATCAGGTCACCCCGGTTGAGCTGCATGAAGAAGTAGCTGCCGGGATCCCTGGGGCGCAACTAAAGATCTTGCCCGCATGTGGCCACTTTTCGACACTGGAGCAGCCAGAGGCCGTCAGCGCCGCGTTGCGAGCATGGCTAACAACAAGCTAGGGATGTTCTGGTGGTTCACGCACACATTCTTTAGCCTGGCCACGCTGCGGCCGGCGCTCGAGCGCGATGAAGCCTGGATTGGAAGCGAAGGATGAAGAGATGAACCTATCGCCGCAAGGAACCGTCCACGAGCGCCTTCAGCCGCCTTGCGTCTGACACTGTCATCTCACCGTACCTGGCCTTCCAATTGTACAGGGTCGCTTCGCTGATCCCGTGCCAGAGGCGGAAGTCGGCGACCTTTGCTCGCGCCACGTGCATCCGTAGCACGCCAATGATCTGTTCTTTCGTGAACCGGCTCTTCCTCATCGTCCGCTCCTTCTGTTCCAAGCGGACTCTACTGTAGGCGGCGGTGGAATAGTCGGCCACTGGAGCGGCGGCGGGGTGCTGCTGCGT
>CAYYQQ010000203.1:0-1894 GCA_964473595.1 uncultured Steroidobacteraceae bacterium
AGATTTCGCTGCAGCAGCAGTACCACGAACAGCAATGCCGTCACCATCGAATTGAGGTCGAGGCCGGCGCCCTTCGTCACGAAGTGATGGAACAACCAGCCAGACACGATCACCGCCAGCAGCAGCGGAAAAATCCGCGTGCGCTCGCTCCAGGCACCCAGGCCGCGCGGCGCATCGGACACGCCAGTAATCGTTTCGGGCACCTGCGCCAATGCGTACGCATCGGGGAAGTACGAGACCGGCCGGGGTTCGCTCGGCGCCATCAGGCGCGCAAGGGCAGCCAGCGCCAGCGGGAAAGTCACGACGAACAGGATCGCGGCCGGCGACCAGATCGTGGTCTCGAGCGGCATGACACCCGTGATTTCCTGCAGGAAATGCCCGGGTGTCGCGACCAGCAATGCGGGCGTCGAGGACAGGCCGTATTGCCAGATCGACTGTGCGCCGAACTGGGTGGCAAGCAGACACGGAAAATCGATGCGGATGCCCTTCGTTTCGGCTGCGCGCGCAAAATACACCGCGATCAGCGGGCCGAGCGCGAGGCCCAGGCCCCAGTACAGATAGCTGAGCGCCGCTGTCAGCAGAACCGACAACAGCAGCACCTGGCCAGTCGTGCGTGGCAACTGCGCGAGCTTGAATACCGCCGCGCGGAAGAACGGCATCGTGCTGAGGACCGAACTCAAGACCAGCAGCAGGGTCATCTGCATGCTGAAAGCCAGCAGCATCCAGAGACCGCGATAGAAGGCATCGCTGGTTGCGGAAAGGCTGTTGCCGAGACCCAGCGCGGCCGCGATCAGCACGACCAGCAGGATTACCGCCATGGCGGTGGCGTCCGGAACCTGTGCCCCCGCCGCGTGTGAGAAACGCGTCAGTCGATCGCGCATGGAAATGTAATATAAGGGTTGGCGTCCACCGTGGTGGCATCTATTGGATCTGTCGCGCCTGCAACGCCGGCTGCGCATGCTGGCCCCGCGATACTGGCCGACCTGGCTGGGTCTTGGCTGCCTGCGTGTGATCGCGCCGCTGCCCTACACGTGGCAGCTACGCATCGGCCGGTTGCTCGGCCGCATGGTCCGCCTGCTGCCGCTCCCTTATGTCCGCATCGCGCGGCGAAATATCGAAATTTGCCTGCCTGAGCTTTCGCCCGATGCGCGCGAAACGCTGCTGAAACGGCACTTCGAGAGTCTCGGCATCGGCCTATGCGAGACAGCAGTGACCTGGTGGAGCGACGATGAGCGCGTGCGCTCGCTGGCGCAGGTCGAAGGACTCGATCATCTTCAGCGCGCGCTCGCCCGCGGCCGCGGCGTCATCCTGGTGGGCGGACATTTCACGACCATCGAAATTGGCACCCGCATCCTGGGGACGGTTGTGCCCATCAACGTCCTTTACCGGCCGACCAGGAACGAGGTCTTGTCGGTAGTGATGGCGAACCGGATCGCGCATCATGGTCTGCGCGCGATC
Source organism: uncultured Steroidobacteraceae bacterium (assembly GCA_964473595.1). Taxonomy (GTDB): domain Bacteria; phylum Pseudomonadota; class Gammaproteobacteria; order Steroidobacterales; family Steroidobacteraceae; genus SCUD01. The sequence continues at coordinate 1,459 of CAYYQQ010000203.1, forward strand.
CGGAACGACGACATCCGCACGCTGGTGCGCGCGCTGAAGCACAACGGCGCCGTCTGGTATGCGCCCGACCAGAGCAATCGCAACAAGGGTGCGGCCATGGTGCCATTCTTCGGCACGCCGGCCGCCACGACGACAGCGACCTCGCGCCTCGCGCGCATGACCGGCGCCGCCGTATTGACGTATTTCCCGCAGCGCCTGCCCGATGGGCAGGGTTACCGGGTCTTCATCGGGCCGGAGCTCGAGAATTTTCCGGGCGATGATCCCGTTGCAGACACCGCACGTTTCGGCGCACTGCTCGAGGCCCAGATACGGCACCATCCTGAGCAGTACCTGTGGATGCATCGCCGCTTCAAGGGCCTGTCGGCGGATTACCCCGATTACTACGGGCGCGATACGCGTCTGCGCAAGCGCGCGCTGATCAGCGGAAGCTGATCGC
>CAYYQQ010000204.1:0-1892 GCA_964473595.1 uncultured Steroidobacteraceae bacterium
GCAGGACGGGCACAGGCCGCGGCCCTTGCAGGAGAAGGCGACTGCACTGCGCCTTTGCCGATCGAGAGGACGCCAAGGTCACAGACGGAAGCCCGGTAACAACTCGACTTGCGGCCAAACGAGGCGTTAGCCCGGATTTCTCACAGATAGAGAATGCATCGAGTCTCTGATTGGGTGAAACTTGTTTTGCGAGAACGAGTTATCGCAGCCCACAGGAGAGACCCGATGCCGACACAGTGTAACGCCGAACAGCTGCAATTTTCATGCGTAGAACGCCGCCGGGTAGTGGCGGCCTTTGATGGCGGGACGGTCAGCTCGGATGCCGGGGCGTTGCTGCTGGGGCGGACCGATGCAGCGATCGGATTGATCGATCGGCTGGCGGGCTGTTTTATCGATGAGCGCGATCCGGACTTGATCGAGCACACGGTCAGGACGCTGATCGGGCAGCGCGTGTTCGGGATGGCGCTGGGGTATGAGGACCTCAACGACCATGAGAGCCTGCGCCACGATCCGGTGTTCGGCGCCCTGCTGGGGAAGCTTGAACCGAAGCGGCGAGCCGATTGCGCGGCGCTCGCCGGCAAGAGCACGCTGAACCGGTTGGAGTTACATCCGGTGCAGGCCGTCAGCCGGTATCACAAGATCCGTCCCGAGGCGGCTGCTATCGAGGGGCTGTGGGTGGATTTGTTTCTCGATGCGCATCGCGCGGCCCCCGCTGAGATCATCCTCGATCTGGACGCCACCGACGATCCGCTGCACGGGCACCAGGAAGGCCGCTTCTTTCACGGCTATTACGACGGCTATTGTTACCTGCCGCTGTACATCTTCGCGGGCGAACATCTGCTGTGCGCCAAGCTGCGCCGCGCAAACATCGACGGGGCGGCCGGCGCGGTCGCAGAGGTCGAGCGCATCGTGGCACAGATCCGCGGCCGCTGGCCCGCCGTGAAGATCATCCTGCGCGCCGACTCGGGCTTCTGCCGCGAGGAGCTGATGGGCTGGTGCGAGCAACATGCGGTCGATTATGTGTTCGGGCTGGCCAGGAACGCCCGCCTGGTGCGCGCGATTGGCGCCGAGCTGCAAGCGGCCAAGGAAGAGTCGCAGCAGATCCAGCACCCCGCCAGATGCTTCAGAGAACTCGAGTACCGCACGCGCAAGAGCTGGAGCCGGTCACGCCGTGTGGTCGCCAAGGCCGAGCACACCGGCGACAAGTCCAACCCGCGCTTCATCGTCACCTCGTTGTCGATCGAAGAGTGGGCGACGCGTGCGCTGTATGAGGATTTCTACTGCGCCCGCGGCGAGTGCGAGAACCGCATCAAGGAGGCGCAACTGGACCTGTTTGCCGATCGACTCTCGGCCGCCACGTTCCGCGCCAACCAGTTGCGCCTGTGGCTCGCCTCGGCGGCCTACGTGCTGATGCATGCGCTGCGCCGTGTCGGACTTGCCGGCACCGCACTGGCACGCGCCTGCGCCAACACGATCCGGCTGAAGCTGCTGAAGATCGGCGCGGTGGTCAGCGTCAGCGTGCGGCGGGTGAAGCTCGCGATGAGCGAGGCTTGCCCGAATCAGCGCGAGTTCATCGCCGCCTTCCACGCCCTGGGCGCCGCGGCGCGCTAAGCCGCCCCACGAACCAGATATCAAAATCCTCAAACAGGACACGACCGCCGAGCACGGCGACGGGCAGCTATCGCTGAAAAATGCCCATCCGCCCCGCAAAACCACCGACCGCGGACAACCATGCACGGCGCCCCACGCCGCGCCGATCAATCGGCAAGTCTGGCCGCCGGTGAGAAAAGCGGGCTAGCTTGAGCGCCACGGCACCTCGCCCGGCGCCGGCGGCACGATGTAGCGGCCGGCACCTTCACGGCGCGGGAACGGGAACTTGCCCCTGCCAGTCG
>CAYYQQ010000205.1:0-1884 GCA_964473595.1 uncultured Steroidobacteraceae bacterium
TCGTCGCCAGTCTCGATTTTCACGCCAACATCTCGCCGGCGATGGTGGCAACGGCCGATGCCTTGCCCTGCTATCGCAGCTATCCGCACGTGGACATGGCCGAAACCGGCGCGCGCGCGGCGATGATCCTGCACCGGATGCTGACGAGGCCGGTCGTTGCGCGGGCGCACCGCGCATTGCCGTTCCTGATGCCATTGACTTCGCAATGCACGCTGATCGAACCGCTGGCGTCGCTGATGCCGCTGGCCGTGAAGCTGGAAGCTGAACAGGTCCTGTCGCTTTGCCTTGCACCGGGCTTTCCGCTCGCCGATGTCGAGGACTGCGGCCCGACCGTCATTGGCTGCGGTTGGGATGCAATGGCGGTCGAACGCGCCGCGGGCGAACTGCATGCGGCAGTGCTCGCGCGCGAATCGGAGTTTGCACTCGAGCTGGTCTCGATCGACGAAGCAATCGCCGCTGCGCGCGGCGTATCGTCATCGGCTCGCGGGCCGCTGGTGCTTGCCGATACCCAGGACAATCCAGGCGCGGGCGGCAACGCGGACACAACTTCCCTGCTGAAGGCCCTGGTCGCCGCAAACCTGCCGGGTACCGTGGCCGGAATCTTCTGGGACGCGGAAAGTGTTGCGCGCGCGCATGCGGCGGGCGAGGACGCGACCATCGATCTGGCAATTGGGGCTCAAAGCGGATTCCCTGGCGAGACGCCACTCTTCGCGAGGGCGCGCGTGCTGAAACTGGGCGATGGCCGCTTCGTCGGGACCGGACCCTTTTACCGTGGCGGCCGCTTCGAGCTCGGTCGGATGGCGCGGGTCGGCGTCGGCGCCGTCGAAATCCTGATGGCGAGCCGCAAGCAACAAGCCGGCGACCAGGCCATGTTCCGGCACCTGGGCTCGGAACCGGCTGAAGCCCGGGTCCTGCTACTCAAGAGTTCCGTGCATTTCCGGGCCGATTTTGGCCCGCTGGCCGAGCGGGTCCTCGTGGTCGAAGCGCCGGGCCCGAATGTCGCCGACCCGGCGAAATTGCCATTCACGAAGCTGCCGATCGGCCGGCGCCGGCGCCCGATCCGGACCTGATTTCCGTACCCCGGGGGCCTGCGACTATACTCAGCGCAGCCTGCGAAAAATAACCAGGCACACTGACGGCGGGGCAGGTCATGGATCCACGGAAAGTTGCAAGCGCGGAGGACGCGCTCGGAATTGTCGCCGAGCGCGGGCTGACCCACATCAAGGTCGGCGCCTTCGACATCGACGGGATACTGCGCGGCAAGTACATGTCGCGCGCGAAATTCGAGTCATCGCTTACCAGTGGCTTCGGCTTCTGCGATGTCGTGCTGGGCTGGGACAGCAAGGACCAGCTCTACGACAATGTGAAATTCACCGGCTGGCATACGGCGTTCCCGGATGCCAATGTCCGGGTGCTGCCCGAGTCATGCCGCGCGCTGCCGTGGGAAGAGCCGATGCTGTTCTTCCTGGGCGAATTCATCGGGAAGGCGGAACGGATCTGCCCGCGCGGCCTCCTGCGCCGGGTCCTCGAGCGCGGACGCAAGCTGGGATTCGAGCCCTATTGCGGTTTCGAATACGAATTCTTCGTATTCGCCGAGACGCCGGACTCCGTGCGCGAGAAGAACTACCGGGATATGCGGCCGATCGCGCCGGACTCGTTCGGCTATTCGGTGATCCGCAACAGCGTCTGGAGTGATTTTTACCGGGCCCTGTACGAAACCGCTGAACGCATGGACTTTCCGATCGAGAGCCTGCACGAGGAAACCGGCCCGGGCGTCATCGAAGCGGCGATCGGCGTGGATCGTGCACTCGCCGCGGCGGACAAGGCGGCGCTGTTCAAGACCTTCAGCAAGGTGGTTGCTCAGCGCCGTGGCCTGATGGCGAC
>CAYYQQ010000206.1:0-1878 GCA_964473595.1 uncultured Steroidobacteraceae bacterium
TGGTCGCGCTGCTGCTGTCGCTCGTGCTGATGTTCCTGCTGCACAACCTGCAGCTCGCGCAGGAGCGGCTGGTGCTGGACGCGGAGACCTACCTGGACAACAAGCTGCTGCGCAACCTCCAGGTGCGCTAAGGAACCTCGGATGGCGACGATCGGCCTCGAACTGGTGGATGCGGCGCTCGTTGCGGTGCGCGACGGCGCGCGCGTGGCGGCAAGTCCCGGTGTCGCGCTGCTCGATCCGCAGGGATTGCTGGTCGGCGAGGCCGCAGTTGCCGCAGTGCGATTGCAACCCGTGCTGGCAGCCGACCGCTTCTGGTCCGATCTTGCGGCCGATTCGCAGGCACCCACAACCGGTCTGGCAGTCTCAAATGCCGATCTCGCGCATGCGCACCTGTCCCTGTTGTGGAACTCGATCGGAAAGCCTGGCGATCAGGTCGTGCTCGCGGTGCCAGGCACGATGAGCCTGCAGCAGATCGGCCTGGCACTCGGCATCGCAAAGTGCATTGCGATGCCCGTGGCCGGAGTCGTGGACGCCGCAGTCGCTGCCTGTGCCGATCTTCCTGCCCACGCAACGGTCCTGCACCTGGACATTCATCTGCACCAGGCCGTGCTGACGCAACTGCAGGGCGCAAGCCTGTTGCGCCGCTCACGCGTCGAGATTGCACCGCGTGTCGGTATCAAGGCCTTGCACGGAGCCTGGGCGCAGCTGATCAGCGAGGCGATGGTGCGGCGCACGCGCTTCGATCCGCTGCATCAAGCCTCATCCGAATTGCAGCTTCACCAGCGACTGCCGGGCTGGCTTGCAGAGCTGTCTGCTCAGGAGACCATTGACGTTTCGATTGAAACCGATGCGCGTACATTCACGGCGACATTGCGCCGGGAGCAGTTTGCGCTGGCCGCCGAGGCTTACTACGCGCAACTGATCGACCTGGTGCACAGCGGTCGCCGCGCCGGCGAAGCAGCGACGCTTGCGCTGTCTTCGCGCGCCGCTGCGTTGCCGGCGTTGCGAGAGCGGTTGGCAGCGCTTCCCGATCTCGAGCTTGTGGCCCTGCCGGACACCGCCCCGGCCGCAGCAGCCGCGGCGCGCGTCGACGAGATCGGCCCGGCCGGGCCGCCCGCGCTGACGACAGCATTGCAACGCAAACACATGGTCGCCGCAGACCAGGGATCGCGGCGGACGGTTGCAGTCTGCCCGACCCATGTCATCTTGAATGGTCATGCGCATGTGATCGACGAGCGTCCGCTGCTGATCGGGCTCGGTGACGGTCAGGGCCGCCGCCTGGCGCTCAGCGGTTCGCAGGCAGGAGTTTCACGGTCGCACTGCACATTGCTGCGTCGCGACGGCGTCGCCATGGTCCGCGACCACAGCCGCTACGGCACATTTGTCAACGGCGAGAGGGTCGACGGCGAGGCCGTGCTCGGAACGGGTGACCGGCTGCGCCTTGGCACGCCCGGAATCGTCCTCGATCTGGTGGCGGTGGCCTGAGCATGGCGCGGCGCAAGACCCAGACCTTCAGCATGTCTTTCCTGGACGTTATTTCCTGCGGGTTCGGCGCGGTGGTGCTGTTCTACACGATCATCAGCGCCCAGTCGGGCCTGACCCGGATCAAGGCGAGCGCGGATCTTTCCGCGGAATCGCGCCGGCTCGAGCAGGAAGTGCTGGATGGCTATGCGCACCTGGCCGAGTTACGCAATGCGCTCGCGCAGACCGATGACGAGAAGGTCAAGGCCGCCGGCCTTTCGCGCGAGGCGCTTGAGAAAATCCGCCTGACGCAGGAGGAGCTCGCACGCTACGAGCACGATACGCTCGCGCGGCGCGAGAGCCTCGAGCGCCTGAAAGCTGACCTCAAGTCACTCGAGGAAGGCACCCGCCGGCTCA
>CAYYQQ010000207.1:0-1869 GCA_964473595.1 uncultured Steroidobacteraceae bacterium
CTGCGCACGAGCCTCCGGGAACAGGGATGCGGATGTGTGGCAATCTCCTAAACGGTAACAGTTCAGGGGGCTGTACAACTGAAGGCGATCGGCGTACCGTCTGATGCGTGACGGGACGGCCGACGCGGCGGCGATCAGCGTCCGACTCGGACGAGGTCGAGCGGCTGCGACGGGAGAATGAGCGACTCCGGGACAAGGTCGATCAGCAGGCCAAGCAGATCGCCGACGCCGCGAAGCAGATCGCCGATCTCGAACGCCAACTCGCCTTACGCCAGCAGAACTCGACGACGACATCCAAACCGCCGTCATCCGATGGACTCGCGGGCCAGCAACGCACGCGCGGCCGGCGGACGAAGAGCCGACGCAAGCCGGGCGGCCAACCCGGGCATCCCGGACATTCGCGGCCCTTGGTGCCCATCGAGCGCGTGAACGCGATGGTCGACCTCTTTCCGGACGCGTGTCGGCATTGCCAGCAGGCCCTGCCCGCGCGATCGCGCCAGATGGTCGGCGAACCGCGACGGCATCAAGTCACGGAGGTGCCGCGCATCGAAGCGCACATCACCGAATACCGCTGCCATCGGATCGTGTGTCCCGCGTGCGGGCAGACGACGCAGGCGCCGCTGCCCGCGGACGTCGAGGGTCAGTTTGGGCCGCAGCTCACGGCGTTGATTGCCTATTTGACGGTCGTCTGTCGCTTGCCGCGCTTGGTCGTGCAACGGCTGCTCGAAGGCGCGCTGCAGATTGCGATCAGCCAGGGCAGTACGCAACACGCGTGGGAAGAGGCGAGTGCGGCCGTTGCCGCGCCGTGCCAGGAACTCGAACGCGCGTTGCCGCACCAAGCGGTCCTGAACGGGGATGAAACGGGACACCGCACCAACGGTGACAAACGCTGGCTTTGGACGCTGGTCGCGCCGACCTTTGTCTTCTACACCATCGCCACGTCCCGCGGCGCGGACGTGCTCCGGCGCCTGCTGGGACCCACGTTTGGCGGCATCTTGGGCAGCGACCGCTTGCCGACCTACCTGGCGTACGCCGCGGACCGTCGGCAATTCTGTTGGGCGCACTTCACGCGCAACCTGCTGAGCGCGCAGGAACTCGTGAAGACCGCGTCGGCGAAACGCTTCTGTCACGAGGCGCTCGCCCTGCAGCGACAACTCTTCCGCGTGTGGCATCGCTTTCACGGAGACCCGCACGCTCGCGGCGCGCCACTCACCCGCGAGGCATTGATCGCCAAGGCGTTCCCGATCGAGAGGAAGTTCTTCGCGCTTGGAGAGCGTTATGTCAATGCCGCCGATACCGACGTCGGCAATCTGGCGCGCGCGCTGTTCCTGCACAACCAGCATTTCTTCACCTTCGTGCACGAGGAGGGTGTCGAGCCGACGAACAATGCCGCGGAACGCGCGCTGCGGACCGCAGTGCAATGGCGCAAGATCATGTTTGGCAACCGCAGCGCGGATGGCGAACTCGCCGTCGCCCGCCTGCTCACCGTGACCCGTACGTGCCAGCGGCAACAACTCAATGCTCTCGTGTACTTAACCGCCGCGATTCGTTGCCATCGCCGTCGTCAAGTCGTCGCGTCACTGCTGGCGAAACCGCTCACCCACTGAACTGTTACCCAACTTCACATAGCTGGATGACGTCAATTGCTGGTCCGCCGGCCGGCGCGCCTCCGCTCGCGCTTGGGAACCACCCACCACCGCGCGCATTATTGCTGCCATTCGATCCGGGGGCAAATCCTTCTGTCAGTGCGATTCGCCTGAATTCGACGCGCCAGGACCCGGGAATTGGTGCCGGAGCCAATGGCCCGGAAATCCGGCGATAGGCGGAAGGTGCCATTCCAAGTAGAGAGTCGTTCAAGCCGTGGCGGCG
>CAYYQQ010000208.1:0-1830 GCA_964473595.1 uncultured Steroidobacteraceae bacterium
GGTGAAGCGCGATTTTCCGTCGTTGACGGTGATCGTCAATGGTGGGCTGCGGACGGTGCCGCAGGTAACCGAGCAACTCGGGCAGGCGGACGGCGTGATGCTGGGGCGCGAGGCCTACCACAATCCGTATCTATTGCCGGCCCTGCATCGTGCCGTTCATGCGGATGGCTTTGAGACGCCGGATCCGGGGTCGATCGCACAGAGCATGCAGATTTACGCGGAACGCGAGATGCAGGCGGGCACACCGTTGCGCGCGATCACGCGGCACATGATGGGACTGTTTGCGGGCCGAGCCGGTGCACGTGCCTGGCGCCGGGCGCTGAGCGATGGCGCGAGCCACGCGGGCGCCGGGCCGGCGCTGATTGAAGCCGCGCTGTCAGCCGCTATCCGTTTTCCATGAAACGGCGCAGGCGCGAGGCCCCGTTGCCGTCGCGCGCACCCAGCAGGTCGTAGAGCGCGACCAGATCCATCCAGGCCGGCGCTGGCCTGAGACCGAGCGACTCGCGGGCGCTGGAGAATGGCCATTCGACGGCCTGGCGACACAAGCCGGCACGTACCGGGCCCAGCAGTACGTGCCGCACGACTTCGAGCAGGTAGACGTCGCGATTCACGATCGTGGACAGCCAGTGGCCGTGACGCAGGCGTGAGCCGATCAGTTCATGGGTTGCGAGCGTGATCGAAGCCGGCACGCCGCGCAGCACGACGTGCAGGCGCCGGTCGGTGACACACCAGACCAGGCACTTCAGGCGATGACGATGGCAGCTCTCGGCGAGCTGCTTTGCGGCCGCGCTGCGTCGCCCGAGGTCGGCGTAAAGCGGACGGCGGCCGCGACTCCGCGCGACGATATGGCGCAGCGTTTCCGCGGTCGTGATTTCGACGCTGAGCGCCATGCCCTGGCCTCCCTGCCGGTGACGCCAGCAGCATGTCAGCGCCGGGTCCTGGCCGCCGCGCCAGTAACTGCCGCGGTCATGGAGAAATGGCCGCCGGGGTCCCGGATGCCACGAGATGACATAATGCCTATAATCAATGCTCTAGCCTCAGAGCTACCCTCGAACCGAGCATGGGCAAGGAAAAGGAACTCGTCATACTTTTTGCCGACGTCGTCGGCAGCACCCGGCTGTACGAGGTGTTGGGCGACCTGACCGCGCGCGACAAGGTCGCTGTCTGCGTGGATATCATGCGGCGCGCGACCGAGCAGCGTGGCGGCTCGGTCGTCAAGACCATGGGTGACGAAATCCTCGCGACCTTCGAGGACTGCGACAAGGCGATGGATGCCGCGGTCCAGATGCAGGTCGCGATTGAGGCGCATCCTGAACTGGATGTGGACCGACAGCACATCGCGATACGAATTGGGTGTCACTTTGGGCCCGTCGTGCTCGAGACGCGCGATGTTTTCGGCGCGGCCGTGCATACGGCCAATCGCATGACCAGCCAGGCCAAGGCTGGCCAGATCATCATCACGGATTCGATCTTCGCGCGCCTGTCGGACGAATGGCGCGCAATTACGCGCCAGGTGGACGTGGCGGTGCCACGCGGTCAGCAGGGCGAGGTCACCATTTACGAGGTGCTGTGGCAGCACGGCGATGCGACCAGCGTGCTGCCGGCGATTGCGACGATCACGGAGCAGCACCGCCCATTCCGCATCCGCCTGACGTATCTCGGCGAGGAGCTGATCCTGGACGACCGCGAGCGCTCAGCCGCGACGCTGGGTCGCGGCCAGGAGAACGATCTGGTGATCAAGGGCAATCTCGTGTCGAGGCTGCACGCACGCATCGAGGCCGGCAAGAACCGGTTCATGCTGATCGACGAGAGCACCAATGGTTCTTTCGT
>CAYYQQ010000209.1:0-1779 GCA_964473595.1 uncultured Steroidobacteraceae bacterium
TGATGCGCCGTAAGCCGTATGTCGCCGGCACGCCGATGCAGGTGATCTACAAGCACGCGCATTCGCCGTTGCCCGAGCTGCCTCCCGAGCTCATGCACCTGGAAGAAATTCTCTACAACTGCATCGCCAAGGATCCGGCGCGCCGCTACCGGAGCGCGGATCAACTGGTGGATGTGGTTAGGCAATATGAGAAGGACGAGCTGGAGCGCGGATGAGCTGGGCGCTCCCCCGGTGCGCCGGGGCAGATCCCCTTCACACCGGGCATGGCCGCAGCCGATAACCCGCGGAATCCCAATACAGGACGCTGGCGGTCGCATGCCAGGCGCCCAGCACGATCCGCGTGCATTGGTCGCCATCGACGTCGAATCGATGCATCCCCGGCCGGTGAGTATGGCCGTGAATCATGGTGCGAACGCCGGCCTCGCGCATGAGCGTCTCGACGGCGGCCTGATTCACATCGGTGATGTATTCGCCGGCGCCAGCCAGGTGCTCGCGGCTGCCAGCCCGGGCCTCGCTCGCGAGCCGCTTGCGGCTCGCGAGCGGCAATGCCACGAAGGCGCGCCGAACATCCGGATCGCGCACCAGCGCGCGCAGCCGCTGGTAGGCGCCGTCGTCCACGCACAGTCCGTCACCATGACTCAACAGCACGTGGTCGGTGCCGATCATCGCGATCACGGGATCGTCGAGGAGCGTCGCCCCGGTTTCCGCGCAGAATCGCTCACCGAGCAGGAAATCGCGATTGCCGTGCATCAGGTAGAGCAGGGTGCCGCGGGCGGTGACGGCGGCCAGCGCCGCAACCACGTCGCGATGGGCAGCCTCGGGGTCGTCGTCGCCGAGCCAGGCCTCGAAAACGTCACCGAGCAGATAGAGGGACGCTGCGCCCTGAACAGGCCCCTCAAGAAACCGGAGAAATCGTTCTGCGATTTCCGGTGTGGCCGGGTCCAGGTGCAAGTCGGAAACGAACCAGGTGCTCACTCGGACTTTTCCGCCTCCGGCGGCGGTGGTTCCGTTGCGGGTGCGGCCGCGACCCCGGATTCGATGACCCAGGCGCGCTGGATGACCGGCCGCTCGATAGGAACGTCCTCGCCGAAATTGGCTACTTTTTCGGTCGGCAGTTGAGCGATACGATCGACGACATCCATCCCTTCGACGACCTTGCCGAAAACCGCATAGCCCCAGCGGCTGGGCAGGGGATCGAGAGCGGTGTTGTCCATCAGGTTGATGTAGAACTGTGACGAGCCGGAATGAGGGCTCTCCTCGCGCGCGAGGCCGACCGAGCCGCGGCGATTCGCCAGGCCGTTGCCGCTTTCGTTGGGTATCGGCGCACGAGCCTTGCGCGCCGCAAGGGCCGGATCGTAACCGCCACCCTGCACGACGAAGTTCGCGATGACCCTGTGGAACACCGTGCCGTCGTAATAGCCGTCGCGCACGTAACGCAGGAAGTTCTCGGCGGATAGCGGTGCGCGCACCGTGTCCAGTTCCAGCACGAAGGCGCCCTGCGTGGTCTCGACCCTGACCCGTGGCGCCAGCGAGCTGGATGTCTGGGCGCCCGAGATGGTGGGTAGCAGTGCGATCAGCAGTAGGGCGGCGCGTTGCAGCATTGATTGAATCCTCGCGGGGATATTAGCGCACCCCGGTGGGTGAGACGCCGGGTCCGATCCCGTAGACTGGGCCGCCGATGGACCCGAAGACCGTCACGCGATTCGCACCCAGCCCGACCGGCGCATTGCATCTGGGCAATGCGCGGACGGCGCTCTTTAGTTTCCTGCTGGGCCGCGC
>CAYYQQ010000210.1:0-1774 GCA_964473595.1 uncultured Steroidobacteraceae bacterium
TTCAAGCCGCGCGGCGCGCTCCTGAATGTCCTCGCGCTCAGCGAGGCCGAACGCGCGCGCGGCATCTGCGCGATCAGCGCCGGTAATCATGCGATCGCGACCGCATATGCTGCGCGCTGCGTGGGCACCAGCGCGAAAGTCGTCATGACTGCGAGTGCGAGCCCATTCCGGATCGAGCAATGCCGCCTTTACGGCGCCGAAGTGGAACTCGCGTCCGACGTCCATGCGGGATTCCGTCGAGTCAAGGAAATCCAGGAGACGGAATCGCGCGCATTCATTCATCCCTATGAAGGTCTGCGCGTTTCGCTGGGCACCGGCACCCTCGGTGTCGAATTCATGGAGCAGGTGCCGGATCTCGACGCGGTCGTCGTGCCGATCGGCGGCGGTGGGCTGGCGTCCGGGGTGTCGACGGCGGTCAAGCTGATGCGGCCCGATTGCGAAGTATTCGGCGTCGAGCCCTACGGGGCCGACTCGATGTACCGGAGTTTTGCGGCTGGCAGGCCGGCTTCGATCGACGAGGTGGCGACCATTGCCGACAGTCTCGGCGCGCCCTTCGCAACGCCGATGTCGTACGCGCTATGCCGCGCCCACATCGATGAACTGGTGCGTGTCACCGACCAGGAACTGGTCGCGGCGATGCGATTCCTGCTGGAGCATGCGCGTCTCGCAGTGGAGCCAGCCGCCGCCGCGGCCACGGCGGCGTTGCTGGGCCCGCTGGCGGAGCGCCTGGCGGGCCGCCGGGTTGGGCTGATTGTCTGCGGCACCAATATCGACGCCGCTGGCTTCGCGCGCCTCGTGGGCAATTGAAATGCCGTCCGGTCCCTCAGTGGCGGCTGCCCTCTTTGCCTGGCTGCACCTGGTTGCGGTTGGACTGGCGATGGGGCTGCTGTTGTCGGAGTACTGGCTGTGCCGGCGCGTCCCGGATCGTCTTCAGGTCCGGCTACTGGGGACGGTGGACCTGGGCTACTTCCTGGCCTTGATCGGAAGCCTTGCCACGGGGCTCGCAAGGGTGCTTTTCTTCGGCCATGGCACGGCTTACTACCTCGCTAACCAATTGTTCTGGCTAAAGATTGCCCTGTTCTTCGCGATCGGGTTGATCGCCCTGTTCCCGACCCGCCAATACATCCGCTGGAACCGCGAGGCGAGGATGGCGCCGGCCTTCGCGCCGCTCACCCGTGAGCTCGAACGTGTGAGGGGAAGTGTCGCGCTGCAACTGGGGCTCATGCTGCTCTTGCCGCTGCTCGCGATTCTGGTCGCCAGGGGATATGGGCTCGTGGCGCCCCATCCTTAGGCCGGATCAGGGATTTGGCCGTCTTTTTGCGTTGACACCACGACCGTCCGGCCCGAAAATATGCGGCTCATTTTTGGGAGGGGTACCCAAGCGGCCAACGGGGGCAGACTGTAAATCTGCTGGCTTATGCCTTCGTAGGTTCGAATCCTACCCCCTCCACCAGTTGTCAAAAGCAACCACGGTGGCTTGGCCATTGGCGACCCACGAAACCTGCGTGTTCGCGGCTTGAAGGAATGCGGGTGTAGTTCAATGGTAGAACCTCAGCCTTCCAAGCTGATGACGTGGGTTCGATTCCCACCACCCGCTCCAGTCGGGTGGACCTGGGCCCACGTAGCTCAGTCGGTAGAGCACGTCCTTGGTAAGGACGAGGTCACCGGTTCGATTCCGGTCGTGGGCTCCATAACGATAGAGAAGACAGAGGTGTGTCGTGGCTAAGGAAAAATTCGTTCGATCGAAGCCGCATGTAAATGTCGGGACGATTGG
>CAYYQQ010000211.1:0-1726 GCA_964473595.1 uncultured Steroidobacteraceae bacterium
CGCCGTGGCCAGACGCTGGACCCGCATGCCGAGGCCGCGCCTCATCGCTGCGTTCAAGCGGCCCTGCAATTCGTCGATGCGCTGTGCAATCTGCGCAACAGTCTGAGACGGGTGCTGGACCCAGAGTCGCCTCCAGGTCCGCATCAGCCGCTCGCGTCGTTGCAACTGGGCGCGACCGGCGGCAAGGCCCAGCCGTCGCGTCCTGGCCCCAAGTTCTGCAAGCAAGGCCATAGCGTCCGGCACGGCCAGTTCTGCCGCCGCCGAGGGTGTGGGTGCCCGTACATCAGCAACAAAATCGGCAATCGTGAAATCCACCTCATGGCCGATGCCGCTGATGAGCGGCAGGGTGAGGCGGCTGATTGCGCGTGCCAATGACTCATCGTTAAAAGCCCAGAGGTCTTCCAGCGAACCACCGCCGCGCACCAGCAACAGCACGTCCACCTCAGCCCTCCGGTCCGCCAGCGCAAGCATCTCGGCGATCTCACGGGCCGCCGAGACGCCTTGCACGGGCACCGGGTAAACCAGAACCGGAATCGCGGGAAAGCGGCGCCGCAGCACCTGCAGCACGTCCCGAAGCGCAGCGCCGCTCGGCGAGGTCACGACGCCGATGCGCCGCGGCAGGCGCGGCGGCTCCTGCTTGCGTGTGGCGTCGAACAGGCCTTCGGCGGCCAGCGCGAGCTTCAGGGCCTCGAAGCGGCGCCGCAGCGCGCCCTCACCTGCCTCCTCGAGGTGATCGACGATCAGCTGGAAGTCGCCGCGCGGCTCGTAGAGGCCCACGCGTGCCCGCAGCAACGCCTGCATGCCGTCCTGGGGCGCGACCCGGAGGGCCTGGTTGCGCTGGCGGAACATCACGCAGCGCACCTGCGCAGCCTCGTCCTTGAGCGTGAAGTACCAATGGCCCGAGGCAGGCCGGGAGAAATTCGACAGCTCACCCTCGATCCACAGCGATGGCAGACCGGCCTCCAGCAGGCCGCGTACCTCGCGATTGAGGCGTGCCACCGTGTAGACGTCGCGGCCGGGGCGGGGATCCATGCGCGCATGCTAAGCGAGCGAGCCTGCCGAAGCACGCGGCCCCATCGCACGTATCGCTAACGCCTCTGACCACTTGCGTCGTACAATGCGCCGCTTCATTCGGACTGCCCCCGGGGGACAACACCGATGCGCATCGTCCAGGAAGCACTCACCTTCGACGACGTCCTGCTCGTTCCGGCCTACTCGGAGGTGTTGCCTCGCGAAGTCGACCTGTCGACGCGCCTGACCCGGGGTATCCGGCTCAACCTGCCGCTGGTTTCCGCCGCGATGGACACAGTGACCGAGGCTCGCCTCGCCATCACGATTGCGCAGGAAGGCGGCATCGGCATCATCCACAAGAACATGTCCGCGGAGGACCAGGCCAGGGAAGTCGGCCGCGTCAAGAAGCACGAGAGCGGCGTGATCAAGGACCCGATCACGATCCGTCCGGACGCGACGATCCGCGATGTCATCGCGCTGACGCGGGCCAAGGGCATCTCCGGCCTGCCGGTCACCGCGGACGGCAATATGGTCGTCGGCATCGTCACGCACCGCGACATCCGCTTCGAGGAACAGCTCGACCTGCCGGTCTCGAAAGTCATGACACCGCGCGAGCGGCTGGTCACGGTGCGCGAGAACACGCCGCGCGAAGAAGTGCTGCTGCTGCTGCACCGCCATCGCATCGAGAAGGTTTTGGTCGTGGACGAAGCGGGCC
>CAYYQQ010000212.1:0-1602 GCA_964473595.1 uncultured Steroidobacteraceae bacterium
TCGTCTACATGGTGATGGGCATCGTCGGGTTCTTTTATGCACTCGATTCGCTGTATGCGGACCGGCGCGACCGCAGCGTGCTGTTCTGGAAATCGCTGCCTTTGTCGGACGCCGAGACAGTCTTGTCGAAATTCACGATCGCCGTCGTCGTGATCCCGCTGGTCGCAGTGATCGGCTCACTGCTGGCGCAGCTGATGGTCGCGGGTGGCGGCTCGGTCATGCTTGCGATGTCCGGCGTGTCCGGCGCCACGATGTGGCAGCACGACGCGACGCTCGGTGCCGTGACCGCCGTGTTCGTGGCCGGCGGCACGGCCATGCTCTGGTATGCGCCGCTCATCGCCTACTTGATGCTGGCCTCCGCCTGGGCGCCGAAAGGCCCGTTCCTGTGGGCGGTGCTGCCGCCGGTGGCGCTGACCGTGCTCGAGAGGGTGGTACTTGGCTCCAGTTATGTCGGCAATTTCGTCGCCGACCGGATCAAGGGCCCCATGCGGCTGCTGGAATCGGGCATGCAAATGAGCGCGAATGGCGACACGACGCTGCGGCTGTCCCAGCTCGACCTGGCCGGTGGCCTGAAAGCCTTCTACAGCTCCCCTGAATTGTGGCTGGGCCTGGTCGCCGCAGGCCTGTTGCTGGCCGCCGCGATGTGGGTCCGGCGCTATCGCGACGAGACGAACTGACGAGAAATGGTATGGACGCCTCCCACTTCAAAGGTGAAGTGAGCAGGTAGGTTTGTGAAGGAAGTGGACCCTCCGGGCCGACGGCATCAAAGTGCCAGAGGCGGAAGAGGTTCAATCTTCACAGGCAACCGGAGGGTCCGACATGAATCGTATCGTGGTTGGAGTGGATATCGCAAAGCGGGTATTTCAGCTGCATTGGGTGGAGCCGGAGACGGGGGAGATCGTGGCGCTGCAACTGAGACGGGAGAAGTTTTTGGAGCATTTTGCAAACCGTTCGAAGTGTCTGATCGGCATGGAGGCGTGCGGCGGATCGCAGCACTGGGCACGAGCGCTGCAGAAGCTCGGTCACGAGGTGAAATTGCTGTCGGCACGGATGGTCAAGCCGTATGTGGGCGGCAACAAGAACGATGCGGCGGATGCGCGCGGGATCTGGACCGCGGTACAGCAGCCGGGGGTCAAGGCGGTGGCGGTGAAGAGCGAGGAGCAGCAAGCGGTGTTGGCGCTGCATCGGATGCGCGAGCAGTTGGTGAAGTTTCGCACCGCGCAGATCAACGGCCTGAGGGGATTACTCACGGAGTACGGCGAAGTGATGCCGCAGGGTCGAGCCGGGATCAAGCGCGATATCCCGGGAGCTTTGGGGCGTTTAGCGGATCGGTTACCGGCGATCGTGATCGAGACCTTGCGCGAACAATACGCGCGACTCAGCGATCTTGATGAACAAGTCACTCGGATCGAGGCGCGCTTGCGCCAGTGGCAGCGCCAGGACTCGGCGAGTCGGCGCATTGCGGCGATCCCCGGCGTGGGGCTGCTGAGCGCGACGGCGGCGGTGGCGACGATGGGCGACGCGAAAGCATTTAAGTCGGGCCGCGAGTTTGCGGCCTGGCTCGGGTTGGTGCCACGGCAAACCGGCACGGGCGGACGAGTC
>CAYYQQ010000213.1:0-1602 GCA_964473595.1 uncultured Steroidobacteraceae bacterium
CCGCCCCACCGACAACGAGAACCAAGATGTGGGGTACGAGGGGAGCATCCGCATGACGCACGACGCGCGCGGATGCATAACAAGAGCGGCTTCGCTGAAGCCGCTTCTTTTTTTGTGCCGACACAACCGCTCATCGTGACAACGCTCGCATACGTTGCAAGACGGCTGCTCGGCGCGATTCCGACGCTGGCCGTCATCGTCACGCTTTCCTTCGTGATGACGCGACTCGCGCCGGGTGGCCCGTTCGACGAAGAGCAGGCGCTAGCACCGGAGATCCGCGCGAATCTCGAGGCGGCCTACGGCCTCGACCAGCCGATGGCCGTGCAGTTCGGACGCTACCTCACAGGTCTCCTGCACGGAGATTTCGGGCCGTCCTATAAGTTCCGCGACTTCACGGTCACTGAACTGATCGCGAGCGGACTGCCGGTCAGCCTGACGATCGGCGCTGCGGCAATCCTGCTCGCAATCGTTCTCGGCATACCGGCCGGCATCTGGGCCGCGCTTCGCCAGGACCGGCTCGCGGACCGGCTCGTGATGTCACTGGCGGTCGCCGGCATCTCCGTGCCGGTATTCGTGATCGCGCCATTCCTGGCACTCGTGTTCGGCATCTGGTTGCATTGGCTGCCGGTGGCGGGCTGGACGCCGGGGCGGCCCGGTGATCTCGTGCTGCCGGTCGTGACATTGGCATTGCCGGTGATCGCGTATCTCGCGCGCCTCACGCGCGGCAGCCTGCTTGAGGTATTACGCGCACCCTGGATCCGTGCCGCGCGCGCACGTGGTCTGCCGCCGCACCGCATCCTGTTGCTGCACGCGCTGCCGGGCGCGCTGTTGCCGGTCGTCAGTTACCTGGGCCCCGCGGTGGCGGCCGTGCTGACCGGTTCGCTGGTGGTTGAAACGATCTTCGGACTGCCGGGCATGGGACGTCATCTTGTGCAGGGGGCGCTCAATCGCGATTACACCCTGGTCATGGGCATGGTCATCGTCTACGCGGCACTGATGATCACCTTGAATCTTGTGGCAGACCTGGTCTATGCGTGGCTTGATCCGCGTATCCGGCGGGAGCGGCGCCTGTGAGCGGTCGCGGCAGTTTGTGGCGCGATGCGCTGAATCGCCTGGCCGGCAATCGGGTGGCGCTCGCGAGTCTTGCGATCCTCGTACTGATGGTTGTGGCGGCCGTGGTCGGGCCATTGCTGCTCGACTATCGCCAGGACGAGATTGACTGGGCACACATGGCTGTCCCACCGTTCTCCACCGAGGGGCATTGGCTCGGTACCGACCGGCTGGGCCGGGATCTGCTGGTGCGAACGCTGTATGGACTGCGGGTCTCGATGGGCATCGCGTTGCTCGCGACGCTGGTGAGTCTCGCGATCGGGGTCAGCTGGGGTGCGGTTGCCGGCTACCTGCGCGGTCGCACGGACGCGCTGATGATGCGCGTCGTGGACGTGCTCTACGCACTGCCACAGGTCTTCTTCGTCATCATCCTGACGGTGGTGTTCGGAAGGAGCCCCGCGACGCTCCTGATCGCGATCGGCGCCTTCGGCTGGCTAACCATGGCGCGCATCGTGCGCGGCCAGGCGCTGGCATTGCGCGAGCGCGAATTCG
>CAYYQQ010000214.1:0-1588 GCA_964473595.1 uncultured Steroidobacteraceae bacterium
ATCGCGCCTGAGCAGGGCCAGTTCATGCAGATGCTGGTGCGCCTGATCGGTGCGCGGCGCACCATCGAAGTCGGGGTCTTCACGGGCTATTCGAGTCTCGTCGTCGCACTCGCGTTGCCGGATGACGGGCGCCTGCTCGCCTGCGACATCAGCGAGGAGTACACGGCCATCGCGCGCCGGCATTGGAAACTCGCTGGCGTGGCACACAAGATCGAATTGGTGCTGGCGCCCGCGCTGGCGACGCTGGATGCCCGCCTCGCGGAAGACGAGGCCGGCAGCTACGACTTTGCCTTCATCGATGCGGACAAGGGCGGCTACCACGCCTATTACGAGCGGCTGCTGCGGTTGATTCGTCCCGGCGGACTGATTGCCGTGGACAACACGCTCTGGAGCGGCGCGGTCGCGGACCCCGGGGACCGCGACGCCGACACGTTGGCGATAAGGGAATTCAACGACCACCTGCTGGCGGATCAGCGCATTGACCTGTCGCTGCTGCCGATCGGCGACGGCCTGACGCTCGCGCGCCGGCGCGGATGAGGCCACTGCCAGCCGGCGGCGACGCGAGTATGATCGGGTGAGACAGACCAGAGGGGAGCGCCATGAATCGCTTTCAATTCGCCCCATGGATCGTCTTGATCACACTGGCCGAAGTCGCCGGCTGCGAGAGTGCCAAGGCGCCAGAACCATTTCCGCAGGCCGCCGCCGATGGCTGGGTCGCCGCGTTCAACAGCGGCGATGCCGCGGGACTCGCGCTGATGTACAGCCCGGAAGCCAAGATCCTGCCACCCGACCAGCCGATCGTCAGCGGTAATGGAGCGATCGAGGAGTTCTGGAAGACCTTCAATCCCGGTAATGTGCGCATTGAAATTTCCGAGGTCGAAACCCGGGAGCTCGGGGACTACTGGTTCCGGGAAGGCACTTACATAGGGCTGTACCCGGCCGAGGGCGAGCCGCGGGTCGGCAAGTTCATCGAGCTATGGACGAAGGTCAACAGCGCCTGGCTGATCGACCGCCAGATGTGGAGCCCGAACGCACCGCCACCGGCCCAGATGCCGCCGACGGCGTAGAGGACAGGCGATGATCCGGATGACGGCAATCATGGCGCTCGCAATGCTCTCTGCGGGCGGCTGCGCGCAAAGCCCGGCGCCCGAAGCGTTCCCGCAGGATGTCGCGGACGCCTGGGTCGCGCGATATGCCGCCAACGACGCAGCGGGTGTCGCGGCCCTCTACACCGAGGACGCGCAATTGCTGCCGCCGGACATGGAAATCGTCAGCGGCCGCGCGGCGATCCAGGAATTCGTCGCGAAGACCAACCCGCCCGGCGGCCCGGAATTCGAGATCGCAACGATCGAGACACGGGTATTCGGTGACTATGCCCACCGGCAGGGCAGTTTCACGGTCAAGGGTCCGGATGGCACGCCGATCGAAACCGGCAAGTTCATCGAGTTGTGGAAGAAGGTTGACGGCAAGTGGCTGATCCACCGCGACATGTGGAGCTCCAATGCGCCGCCGCCCGCGACGGATACGCTACCTGATGAGCCTGCGTGATCTCGTCGAAGCGATCCTTCCGGAATGGGAGCGCTGGTAT